>JAGTRX010000007.1 GCA_018262285.1 Pseudomonadota bacterium
GCCGGCGCATCAGGGCTAAATTCAATAGACCGGACTAAGTATGTAGAACTGCTTGTGGCGTGCTTCTGGACGCGGGTTCGAAACCCGCCGCCTCCACCATTTAATTAAAACGGCATATCTTGCTCGCGACAGCCTATGATGCCAGCGCAAAACGAAACCCCTACCGGCAGAAGCTCTTTCTGGCGTAGCGGGTTTCGGCGCGAGATTGCGCTGATTCTGCTCATCAAGCTGGCTTTGGTGTTGACCCTCAAGTTCGTCTTTTTTAACGATCCGGTCAGCGATAGCGCTGTAGAGCAGCGCATGGACGCGGTTTTCAGCACGCATCCGGTTTCGGTACGTCCGGCACAGGTTCAAAATCCCAGGAGTTCCAATGATTAGCGAATCACTCGTCGATCTCTCGCGTCTGCAGTTTGCGCTGACAGCCATGTATCACTTCCTGTTTGTGCCGCTGACGCTCGGCCTCTCCTTTCTGCTCGCCATCATGGAAACGGTTTATGTCATCACGGGCAAAACCATTTACCGTGACATGACCAAATTCTGGGGCAAGCTGTTCGGCATCAATTTCGCGCTTGGCGTCACCACCGGCCTGACCCTGGAATTCCAGTTCGGCACCAATTGGGCCTATTACTCTCACTACGTCGGCGACATTTTCGGAGCGCCGCTGGCCATCGAGGGCATGTTGGCCTTCTTCCTTGAATCAACCATGGTTGGTCTGTTCTTCTTCGGTTGGGATCGCCTCTCCAAGCATGGCCATCTGGCCGTCACCTATCTGGTGGCAATTGGCTCGAACCTTTCCGCCCTGCTCATCCTGATCGCCAATGCCTGGATGCAGAATCCGGTCGGCGCCGAATTCAATCCGGTGACCATGCGCATGGAGATGAGCAATTTCGTCGAAATTATTTTCAATCCGGTGGCCCAATCCAAGTTTGTGCACGCCTTGAGCGCCGGTTACATCACCGGCGCCATTTTTGTTCTCGGCATCAGTGCCTGGTATCTGCTCAAAGGGCGCGACATCGAATTTGCTCGTCGCTCCTTCCGTATTGCCTCGGCCTTCGGTCTGGTCTCTGCCCTTGCCGTCATCGCGGTCGGCGACGAATCCGGCCATCACGTGACGCTCTTACAGGAAACCAAGCTGGCCGCCATGGAAGCCATGTGGAAGACCGAACCAGCTCCCGCCAGCCTGACGCTTTTCGGCTTTCCGGACGAAGAAAGCCGCACCACCAAACTGGGCATCCATCTGCCCTACGTCATGGGTTTGATCGGCACCCGTTCGGTCGACAAGGTCATTCGCGGCATCGACGAGTTGGAGGTGATGATTGCCAAGCGCATCGAAAATGGCGTGGTGGCGGTCAAGGCGCTGGAACGCTTGCGCAAGGAGCCGAAGAATCTGGAGTTGCTGACTGCCTTCCAGGCGGTGCAAAAGGATCTGGGCTATGGCCTGCTGCTGAAGAAATACGTTGCCGACGTCAGTCAGGCGACGCCGGAAATGATGGCCAAAGCGGTCGACGATGCCATTCCCGCCGTCAGCCCCTTGTTCTGGACCTTCCGCATCATGGTTGGATTGTCGCTACTGATGCTGGCGCTCTTCGCCGTTTCCTTCTTCTTCTCGGCGCGCAACAGCATTGACCGACCCTGGTTGCTGCGCTGGGCGCTGTTGACCATTCCGGCACCGTGGATCGCTTGTGAAATGGGCTGGTTTGTCGCCGAATATGGCCGTCAGCCGTGGACTATCTACGGGGTTTTGCCGACGCACCTGTCGACTTCGACCCTGTCCACCGGCAGCCTCATCTTCTCGCTGGCCGGCTTCATTTTGTTTTACGCCTTCCTGTTGGTGGTCGAAATGTTCCTGATGCTCAAATACACCCGGCTTGGCCCCTCCAGCCTCGGCACCGGCCAATACCACTTCGAAAAGGCGGTGGACGCCGCTGCCCAGCCCAAGGAGTCCTGACATGTTCGATTATGTGACCCTGAAATTCATCTGGTGGCTACTGGTTGGCGTCCTTCTGGTCGGTTTTGCCATCATGGACGGCCATGACATGGGCGTCGGCACCCTGCTGCCCTTCGTTGGCAAGAACGACGACGAGCGCCGCGCCCTGCTCAATTCCATCGGGCCACACTGGGAAGGCAATCAGGTCTGGTTCATCACGGCCGGTGGTGCGCTGTTTGCGGCTTGGCCGCTGGTTTACGCCGCCGCTTTTTCCGGCTTCTATTTCGCCATGCTGGCCGTGTTGTGGGCGCTCTTTTTCCGGCCGGTGGGCTTCGACTACCGCAGCAAGGTCAGCGACCCGCGCTGGCGGCAGTTCTGGGACTGGGGAATTTTTACCGGCAGCGCAGTGCCAGCGCTGGTTTTCGGCGTTGCGGTCGGCAACGTCATCCAGGGCGTGCCCTTCCATTTCGAAGAGAGCATGATGCCCGTCTACACCGGCAGCTTCTGGGCGCTGTTCAACCCGTTTGCCTTGCTGGCTGGCGTGGTCAGCCTTGCCATGATGGTTTGCCACGGCGCCAATTTCCTTATTCTGCGCACTGAAGGCAATCTGCAGCAACGGGCGCGGCGCGCTTCTGTTGTTGCCGCCATCGTCATGATGGTCGGTTTTGCGCTGGGCGGCCTCTTCATTGCTGGCATGCCGGGTTACCTCATCACCTCGGTCGTCGATCCGGGTGTGGCGCTTAACCCGCTCGACAAAACGGTCGTTGTCACAGCAGGTGCGTGGCTCAATAACTTCCGCAGTCAGCCACTGCTGATCGCGCTGCCGGCACTGGCCTTTATTGGCGGTGTTGCCAGCATTGCACTCGCCCTCAGAAACCGGGGCGGTCTGGCCTTCATCGCCAGTGCCATTGCCGAACTTGGCATTATCGCTACCGCTGGCATCGCTATTTTCCCCTTCGTCCTGCCTTCCAGTACCAACCCGAGAAGCAGCCTGACGGCCTGGGATTGCGTATCGAGCCATCGCACACTGGGTATCATGTTCTGGGTGGCGCTGATCATGACACCGATCATCATTGCTTACACCAGTTGGGCCTACCGCGTCATGCGCGGCAAACTGACGGTTGAATACATCAAGGCCAATGATCGCTCGGCCTATTAAAAGGGGGGAAGAGGCATGTTGTACTTCACTTGGCTGGTTGGCATCGGATTTGCGGTGCTGGCCGGCGTAGTTAGCGCGCTCTGGCTGGAAGCACAAGACGAGCAGAAAAAGCCGGATTGAAATAATTCCTGCAGGGGTGCTTGACCTTCGTTAAGCAATCGGTCAATAATTGGCATATGCTAATTATTCTGCTGCGGAAAACCTGAGTTATGTCCCGGCCGACCAAGTGTCGCAAGATCGGGTTTTCGCCCAACGTCACCTATTTCAAGCCTCGCGGTATTCCGATGACGCAGCTTGAGGAGGTTCGCCTTGAACTCGACGAGGTCGAGGCGCTACGTCTGGCCGACCTGGAATCGCTTTACCAGGCCGATGCCGCAGAACGCATGGGGATATCACGGCAAACTTTCGCCAATATTGTTAACCGTGCCCGACACAAGGTCGCCGAGGCGATCATTTACGGCAAAGCCCTGGAAATTGCCCTGCCCGATGCAGAGCCTGGCGCCGTAACCACCCTTCCTGTTTCCTGTGGAGAACAAAAGTGAACATCTGTTTACCTGTTGAACGTTTGAATGGTTTTGAATCCGAAATTTTCCCCAACCTGCGTGCCGCACCCGCGCTGCTCATCATCGATAGCGACAATGGTGCAATGACAGGCATCGACACCACTGCCGGCGTTTGCGGTGCCATTCCCGCCGACATTGACGCTTTGGTATTCTCCGGCGGCATCGGGCGGGGCATGTTCAATGGCCTGCAACAGCATGGCATACGTGTTTTTACCACCGAGGCCATTACCGTGGGTGAAGCATTGGCGCAACTCGCGGCCGGCAAGCTGGAAGAAGTTGGCGAAGTCGCCAGTTGTAGCGGCGGGCAGCAGCATCACCACCATGCCGACGCCGCCAGCCAGTGCGGCTGCGCTGGCCATGACGCGAAACGCAGTGAACATGGTCATGGCAGCCACGGTTGCGGTTGCCAGCACTGATGTCCACCATCGAAGGCAAAACCGCAAGAAGCGCGGCATTTTCACGGAGTGATTATGAAACTGTTTCTGACAACTTTGTTTTTCATCCAATTTCTGGCTGCCATGCCCTGCCAGGCTGAGGATGTGGTTCTGAACGGCGCCAAGCTGCAGGCCACCATTATCGATGTGCGCACCCCGGAGGAATTTGCCGCTGGCCATATTCCTGGTGCCGTCAATATCCCAGTCGATCGCATCGAAAGCGGTATCGCGTCGATCAAGGGGCTGGGCAAGGATAAGCAAATTCTGCTCTATTGCCGTAGTGGCCGCCGTTCGGCCATTGCCAAGGAAATCCTGGAGAAGCAGGGCTTTCGCAAGATTCACGACGGCGGCGGCATGGAAAACTTCGCCAAAACGCTCAAGGTCTGCTCGGTGCAGACCTGTTAAGGGTGCCTCAAAAAATTTTCTGAATTCCGGCTTTCGCCGGAATGACGGAAATGGATTATTAGAGGTTCACTTAATCTCGTCTTTCAATGGCTCCCAAGGCTCCTGGGCAAAATAGGCTTCCATCCCCGGTTGCTTGTGCGGATTGCCGGCTTTGCCCCAGTGGCAGGTCAGGCGTGCGTAGTTGTCGAGGTCGCTGCCGATCAGGCAGATCATTTCCATCTGGCTTTTTTCAATCCACTTGAAGGCCAGGACGTAGGCCTCGCCAGGGTCGGCACGGCGGATGACACCAAAAATCCGGCTTTCCTTGCCGCTAACGCGCCGGGTCAGTTGCAGTTTTGCCCCCACCCGCTCGATGCGTGCCGTGCCGGTGTAGGTGCGCAAGCTGTCGGGATGGCGTCCGATCAACTGGTAGCGCCCCGGCACAAAACTCCAGTGCGGGGATTCATCCTGCTGCTCCGCCGTTGCGGCTGGGAAGGCCAGCACCGCGAGAAATGGCGCCAGTGTCAGCCAAGCTGTTTTCATGATTTCCCCTGCTTTTCCGGTTAATCGAGCTTGTCGCTCTCGTCCGGCGATGCATCGGACTGATCGATCAGCTTGATGCGATTGCCCGTACCATCGACCTCGGCAACCATCTGGGAAATGCTCCAGCGCCCCATCGATTTTTCTGCCTTGACGTAGAGTGTTCCGCTCGCTTTTGGCCCAGAAATGGGAACGGAAAGATCGGCCTTGCCGGAAGCACCGTTCACCGAAATGTTGCCTGTGGTGAAAAAGCCCTCTTCGATGGGGCTGCCAAAGGCGGCGGATAGCGCCGGATTGGCGCGCGCCGTTTGCAGCGCCAGTGCGTAGGCATCGGAAGATTTGACGACGCTTACGATGAAGAACATGAAAACGAAGATGACCACTGCCAGAAGGGCTACAAGCGTGAAAAGCGAAACCGGCACCAGCCATTTCCAGTTGCGTTCCAGCCAGTTTTTGTCTTGTTTGGCAGTCATGTGAACCTCCCGAAGGTAATTTACTCCACGGTTACGCTCTTGGCCAGGTTGCGCGGCTTGTCGACATCGGTGCCCTTGACCAGCGCCGTGTGGTAGGCCAGCAATTGCAGGGGCACGATATGCAGGATAGGCGAAAGCTGGCCGTAATGCTCAGGCAAATGCAAAATATGCGTACCTTCCGTTTCGACCATCTGGCTGTCGGCGTCGGTGAATACATAGAGTTCGCCGCCGCGCGCCCGCACTTCCTGCAGATTGGATTTCAGTTTTTCCAGCAGGTCGTCGTTGGGGGCAACGGCGATGACCGGCATTTCGCTGTCCACCAGCGCCAGCGGGCCATGCTTGAGTTCGCCGGAAGGATAGGCCTCGGCGTGGATGTATGAGATTTCCTTGAGTTTCAGCGCGCCTTCGAGGGCGATCGGGTAGTGGCGACCGCGTCCGAGGAAGAGGGCGTGGCGCTTGTCGGCAAAGCGGCGCGACCAGATTTCGATGGCCGGTTCGAGTTTCAGGACTTCAGTGATCGCCGCCGGTAGGTGGCGCATGGCCTTGAGATGGGCAGCTTCGGCTTCCTCAGTCAGGCGGGCGCGCAGTTTGGCGATGACGAGGGACAGCAGGAAGAGGGCGGCAAGCTGGGTGGTAAAGGCCTTGGTCGAGGCAACGCCGATTTCCGGGCCGGCGCGTGTGATGAAGCGCAGGCTCGCTTCGCGCACAATGGCCGATTCCGGCACATTGCACAGCGCCAGCGTGCGTTCCTGCCCCAGCGATTTGGCGTGTCGTAATGCAGCTAGCGTGTCGGCGGTTTCGCCCGATTGCGAAATGGCGATGACCAGTTGATTCGGGTTGGGCACCGAGTCGCGGTAACGGTACTCGCTGGCGGTTTCAACATTGACCGGGATGCCGGCCAGGCTTTCCAGCCAGTAGCGCGCCACCAGACCGGAATGGCTGCTGGTGCCGCAAGCCAGAATCAGAATGCTTTCGATGCCATCGAGCACTTCGGCAGCACGGGCGCCGAAAAGTCCGGGCTGGATGCTGCGGGCGGCGACGACCATTTCGAGAGTGTTGGCTAGCGCATCGGGCTGCTCGAAAATTTCCTTCTGCATGTAGTGCTGGTAATTGCCGAGTTCGACCGCGTCGGCGGAAAGCTGCGACAGGGTTTCCGGGCGTTCGACCGGGGTGCCGTCGAGGCGAGCGATGCGATGCGACGATGGCGTCAGTTCAGCAATATCGCCGTTTTCCAGATAGACCATGCGACGGGTGACTTGCAGCAGGGCAGAGGCGTCTGAAGCGGCGTAATTGCCTTCATCCCCCAGGCCAAGCAACAGCGGCGAGCCTTCTCGGGCGACAACGATACGCTGCGGCTGATCCTGCTGGATGACTGCGATGGCAAAAGCGCCCTGCAGGCGTCCGGCAGCCAGGCGAACTGCTTCAAAAAGATCGGCGCTAGTCTTGAGCGCTTCCTGCACCAGATGGGCGATGGTTTCGGTATCGGTGTCGGAAGTGAAGGCGTAACCCTTGGCTTGTAATTCGGTCCGCAGGGCTTCGAAATTTTCGATAATGCCGTTGTGAACTACGGCCAGACCGCCGGAAATGTGCGGATGGGCGTTGCGTTCGCAGGGAACGCCGTGCGTTGCCCAGCGCGTATGGGCAATGCCGCTGGTACTTTCAGTGCCGGCGATCAGCGCCGCCAGTTCGGCGACCCGGCCGGCCGAGCGCACGCGTTGCAGTTGGCCGTCCTTGATGAACGCCACTCCCGCTGAATCGTAGCCCCGGTATTCCAGCTTATTGAGCCCCTCGATCAGGACGGGAATAATGTTTTGTCCGCACGAAGCGGCAGCGACGATACCACACATGGAGAAACGCTCTCTTCCTTTGAATTCTCGAATGGCCGTAGTATACCAGTAGCGTGACGGCGCTTTTCGGCGTGGTCAAAAGTGTGAATAAAACTGCGGCTTGTCGTTTGGCTTCATCGTCATTGCCAACTGTATGCGACATTGTGATTTAATAGCTGTCAGACCAACTAATTGTGGAGGCAATCAATGACTCAAAAATACCGCCTGGTGACCCGCAGCGACTTCGATGGCCTGGTCTGCGCCGTCCTTTTGAACGAGCTGGACATGATCGACGACATCAAATTCGTCCATCCCAAGGATATGCAGGATGGCAAGATCGAAATCTCGAATCTGGACATCACGACCAATCTGCCCTATGTGCCGGGAGCTTATCTGGTCTTCGATCATCACATGTCGGAAATGTCGCGCAACCCCGAAGCGCACAAAAACCATATCATCGACCCACACGCACCATCGGCGGCACGCGTTGTCTATGACTATTTTGGTGGTAAGCAGCGTTTCCCCGGCATCACTGATGAAATGATGGAGGCGGTGGACAAGGCGGATTCCGCCCAGTTCAACCGCGATGAAATTCTTGATCCCAAGGACTGGGTGCTGCTCAATTACCTGATGGATGCCCGTACCGGACTGGGCCGTTTCCGTGATTTCCGCATCAGTAACTACACCCTGATGATGGATCTCATCAAGTATTGCCGCAATCACAGCATTACCGAAATTCTGGCGCTCCCCGATGTTGTCGAGCGCGTCAATATCTATTTCGAACATGCCCCCAAGGCCAAGGAACAACTCCTGCGCTGCTCCACGGTACACAAGAACCTGGTGGTACTCGATTTGCGCAATGAAGAAACCATCTGGGCAACCAACCGCTTCATGATTTACGCCTTGTACCCGCAATGCAATATTTCCATTCACGTTTTGTGGGGCGTGCAGAAGCAGAATACGGTATTTGCTACCGGCAAATCGATTCTGGATCGTTCCAGTCGCACTGATATCGGCGCCCTCATGCTCGATTACGGCGGTGGCGGTCACGAAGCGGCAGGAACCTGCCAGGTGGCCAATGAGAAGGCCGAGGAAGTGCTGGCGGCGCTGATCGCGCAGATTAACCAGGATGGCTGATAGACTTTTTAGTTGTTTTTGGGATGCGGCTTGATGATCAACTCTGGAGGTTGGTGACCTTGTTCGATCGCTTCGGTTTCCAGATTGATGCGCAAAATGAGCAGTGCCTGCAGGGTTTCGCGGGCTTGTTGCTGGCCGTTTTTACCCGGGTTTTTGCGCAACAATGCTTCGATATCGACACGATCGGCCGGCGCCTCGACCGGCAGCGCACAGATCGCGACGTAATGCGCAATCTCTGCATCCAGTTTGGCAAACTCTTCCTGATAATCTTCAAATCCGCTCATGTGAACAGATTACCCCGGATCGTCGTTTTTTGATATTGACCGAGAGACACAAGCCATGCCAATTTTGAGCCTGCCTGATTCCGACGTCAGCCTGACCAGTTCCTTGCGTGACGCTGCCGAGGCGCGTATCTGGCTGGCCAACCAGCCGCAGACGCAACCTTTGCGCCTGTTGCGTGCCTTGCTCAAAGAGGTGCGCGCCCTCGATACCTGTGTCAATGTTCCAGCGACGCGACTCGAACTGCTCGATGCTCTGCGCCCCGCCATTATCCATGCGCAGGACGGTGCGCATATCCGCTATTCGCACAAGCCATTGCCGCTGTTGCAGGACGAACACGACGCTTTCGAACTGGCACGCGATCTCTGGCACGCTTTTGCTGTTGCCTATTTGCGTGTAGTGCCTCAACTGGCGCCACCGCTCTTGCTGCAGGCACTGCATCGCGCCGCAGTTGCGCTGCGCCAGGCGTTGCACTGCCACTTCATCGCCGGCATCGAAGTTCCTCCTGATTATTTGTGCCTGCTCTACGAAATACTGATTACTGCGGAAAGTCAGCGTCTGCAACGTACCGCTGTTGAAGACCCGGACTATACTTTTCTCAGCCAGTCCACTATTGCCGGTGATGTTGCCTGGTCTTTTTTGCTGCTCTTTTCCGATCCCTACCGTTTTTCGCAAGCCCAGTTCAATGTCGCCAACCGTGCCTTCAGTCGTTGGTGCGACCTCGCCGGCTTCCAGGCGGAGCCTTCGGAAGACCGGCGCGCCAAAACGATTGCGCTGGCCAACTGGATTGGCGAAGCGGTGGTGTCCGTTGATGGTCGACCGCAATGGCTTGACGTCAGGCCGGTTGTGCGCAAGATCCGGCAACGCGTGGATTCGCTGGAAGCGGGTGAAACCCCCGAAAAGCTCAAGCTTGGGCGCGAATTAACGCCCTCATCCTGCATTCGTCTGATGCGTGATCTGGATCATGCTTTGCGGCCAAAACCGAAACCTATCGGCAATACCCTTGATCTCAACACCATCGATCTCGTTTTTGGCAATGAGAACCTCTATTTTCTGTTGTCTGGGAAGACACTGACCGAAAACAAGCTCTCTGCTCAGAGTGCGAGCGTCAGCCATGACCGCATCGCCGTGTTTGGTTTTGACAACATCACCAACCGCATTGATCATGTCGCCAAGACCCAAGCGCCGGCTGAAACCTGGACTGTCGAAGACAACTGGATTTTGCGCGCCGCCCCCGATGGCGGCCAGGTGGTGGTACCCATGCTGGTTGGTATCAGGCCAGAAAAGAACGGTGTCCCACAATTGGCTGTATTGCTCGGCCTGCGCCAGACTAACGATGGTTGGCTGGCGGCCAATTTGCGCTTGTTGCCCAAACCACCGGCCAGTGGCATTCAGAAGGTCGCGGGTGCTGCCACGCCGGGAGCGCAACCCAATCGCCAACCGGTTTTTCTGCTGCCCGCTGAAGATGAAGAAGGCGCACATCCGACCATTTGCCTAACCACGGGTTCCGGATTGCGCCAAGGTAGTTTGCTGGCGTTGGAAGAATCTACGGTTGAGCATATTCGTTTGGGTGAAGTGGTCGAGCGCGGCAGCAATTTTGTTCGCTTTGCTTATGCCCGGACTTAGCCTCTGTCATTAGGCGTTGCCGCCATTGACAAGCCCCCAGAGCATTTTGAGCGCGATCAGCACCAACATGGCCGAGAAAATTCGCTTCAGGGTCATGATGGGCAAGCGATGTGCGGCGCGGGCGCCGAGACGCGCGGTCAGCATGCTGGCCAGAACCAGCCCGGCCAGCGCCGGCAAATAGACATAGCCGATGCTGCTGGGCGGCAGGCCGACGTAACCCCAGCCATTGAAGACATAGCCCGCCGTACCGCCCAGAGCAATCGGTAATCCGACTGCGGCGGAAGTGCCGATGGCGTTTTGTACCCGGACATTGCACCAAGTCAGGAAAGGGACAGTCATCGAACCGCCACCGATGGCGACCAGTGCTGAAACGGCGCCGATGCCAAAACCGGCCAGTGCAATTCCGAAGTGTCCCGGCAGTGTACGCGTCGCCTTGGGTTTGAGATTGAAGGCCATCTGGACGGCAATCAGGCAGACGAAGCCGGTAAAGACAAAGCCCAAAATTTTGACGGGGACTTTTGCAGCGACCAGTGTTCCGGCGGCGGCTCCAAGCAGAATCCCGGGTGTGATGCTGGCGACAACGCGCCACAGCACTGCCCCATGCTGATGATGTGTGCGCAAGCTGGCAATGGAGGTAAAAATAATGGCGGCGATGGAAGTTCCCAGCGCCATGTGCAATACCTCGCCAACCGGGAATCCGGGCTGTGCCGAGAAAATCATGGTGAGGATGGGAACCATGACCAGGCCACCGCCAATACCGAGCATGCCGGCAAAAAAACCAGCAAAGGCGCCAAGCGCCAAATAGAAAATCATCCAGGGGTAGAGCGACATTTCATGATCCGTAAAAAGCGCCAGTCAACGGAAACGGGTGGCAGGTCATCCCTGCCACCCGTTGTACAGATCCCCGCGAATGCCGTTAGGCCGGCATCCTGAACCTGGGTCCAGAATGGCCGTTTCTCCTTTGCATCAGGCTCACCCGGCATAAGGGGCAGGCACAACAGCAAACGTTTGATCCACGGCCGATGCCAATTAGCATTGGTTCAAGGAATGTATGGCCTTGACTAACACCGCAGGGAAAACTCAGCGGAGCACAAAACCGGACTGCCAACAACCAAACAGGGAAAAAGCCTAGAGATCCAGTTCCTGCTGGGGTGCCAGCACGCTATCGAGCCGTGCTCCCATGTGAATGATTCTACGCTTTGCGTCGGAAGTATCAACTGTTTCCTGCGCCCCGGTCAGAACGACGGGCGGAGCGCTCAGATGCTCGTGCGCAATGTTGAGTGCGGCCATGACGGCGACGCGTTCGGCGATGGTGGTTCGCGTCTTCTGGGCGATTTCGCGCATCTTGCCATCGACCAGATCAACCGCTGCCAGCAGAGAAGTGCGCTCTTCCGGCGCGCAGGCCACGCGATATTCGCGCCCCATGATCTTGACGTCGAGGTAATTGGGCTCGGTGCTCATGTCAGGATTCCTCGGGCAACTTTTCCATCAGGACTTCAAGCCGCTGGCGGGCAGCGGTGATTTTTTGCCTGAGATCCAGCCGCTCGGTATCGGCAGCGGCAATGCGGTTTTTCAGCACCTCGTTCTCGGCTCTGGCCTGGTGTAGCAGATCCAGCACCTGTTCGATCTTGATTTCGAGGGCTTCGAGTTCCATATTCATGGGGCGCACTATAGAGGGTGAAATGCCGCTCGGTCAAGGACTAAGCGTTGATTTTGAATGCGATTTATCGGATGTGGTTAAAATTTCCTTGTCGCGTCAAGTCCAGCGCATTCTTGCATTGACGCCAATCGCCGTTACACTTGCCGGATTCAAGCCGCCAACCGAACACTCTGATGAAAACTTTTGCTGCGCATTTCTCATTGAGCGCGCCTGCAGCCAACCCCGAAGCATGGTCTGAGCTGATTACGCGCCCAAGGCTTTGCATTCAAGGTTTGGCTTTACTCAGCGTTGTTTGCGGCCTTGCCGGCCTGGTACTTGGGCTGTTGTTCGCACCGGCCAGCGCCCAGATGGGCGAGACCTACCGCATTGTTCTGGTACACGTTCCGGCTTCCTGGTTGTCGATGTTGCTTTATCTCATCATGGCGGTCTGCGCCGCTGACGGGCTGCTGCGCCACAATTCACTCGCTGCTCCAATGGCGCGGGCGATGGCACCGACCGGCGCACTGATGGCTGTCCTTTCGCTTGGCACCGGCGCCCTCTGGGGGCTGCCAACCTGGGGAACGTGGTGGGTTTGGGATGCGCGTCTGACTTCAATGCTGATCCTCCTTTTTTTCTACATCGCCTTCATCGTGCTGAGCCATGCCATCATGGATCGGCAAGGCGCCGAACGTGTTGGATTTCTTTTGCTGCTAGTTGGCGTCATCAACATCCCCATCGTTCACTTTTCGGTGCACTGGTGGAACAGCTTGCACCAAGGTGCCAGCATCAGCCTGGGCAAACCGGCGCTGATGTCGCCTCTCATGTTGTGGGGCGTGTTGCTGATGGTGCTCTGCTTTACTTTCTACGCGGCGACAATGACCCTGCTGCGTTTGCGTACAAATCATGCACTGGCATAGCCTCACCGAATTCATCGCCATGGGCGGGCGTGGCGCTTATGTCTGGAGCGCCTTCGGCATCGTCGCGTTGGCTTTCGTGCTGGAGCCGCTCATCCTGTTTTGGCGCCGTCGCAATGATACGCGGTGAATTCTGGCAAAACCGGCCAACCCTGATCGTTGCTGCTGTTTTTCTGTTGGGCGCCCTCGCGCTGATATTGATTGTGCTCAACAACAGCCTGGCCTTCTATTACACGCCAACCGAAGTCCATGCTGGCAAGGCGCCGACAGACGAGTCTTTCAACCTTGGCGGGCTGGTGCGTGAAGGCAGCTTGAGGCGCGAAGTTGATGGCCTCAGTCTGCGCTTTGTGCTGACCGATAGGGAAAAGGACATCGAAGTTCGTTACAAGGGCATTCCGCCTGATCTTTTTGGTGAAGGGCGCGGTGCCGTTGTGCAAGGCCATCTCGGGGAGGGCGGCGTTTTTCTGGCCACCAGAGTGCTGGCCAAACACGACGAAAATCACCTGCCGCCGGAACACAAAAAATGATTCCCAAAATTGGCTACTTTGCCCTGTTTTTGGCGCTGTTGCTCGCACTGGGCACGGGAGCCGCCCATCTGATTTGCCCCGCTTGCCGGCGTGGGTCACTCCCGGCCGCTGGCTTGCTGACAGCGCTGGTGGCGGTCGCCTTCGCCAGCCTGATGTTCGCCTTCATCAGCAACGACTTTTCAATCCTCGCCGTCGTCCGCCATTCCAGCACAACGCTGCCGCTACCCTACCGGATGGCAGCCGTCTGGGCTGGCCACGAAGGTTCGATGCTGTTGTGGACGCTGCTGCTGTGCGGCTGGACATTGGCCGTCGCACTGCGCTCCAGCCGATTGCCCGCAATGCTATCTGGACGCCTGCTCGGCGTGCTGATGTTCCTCATCGCCGCTTTTCTGCTTTTTCTGCTCTTCGCTTCCAACCCTTTCGAGCGCCTGTTTAATGTCGCCAGCGAGGGGCGCGATCTCAACCCGCTGCTGCAAAACCCGGCCATGATCCTGCACCCGCCACTGCTCTTCATGGGCACGGCCGGGCTGGCCTTGCCCTATGCGGCCGCCGTCGCTGCCTTGTTGTCCGGGCAGTTCGATCAGGATCTGATGCGCTGGCTACGCCCTTGGCTGGCAGTGGCCTGGGGTTTCCTGACCCTTGGTATTGCCCTCGGTTCCTGGTGGGCTTACACCGAACTAGGCTGGGGCGGCTGGTGGTTCTGGGACCCGGTCGAAAACGCTGCCCTGATGCCCTGGCTGGCGGCGATAGCGCTACTGCATGCGCTGACCGTCAGTCGGCCGCACGGCAATTTTCGGCACTGGACGCTGTTGCTCGCCCTTGTGCCTTTCTCCTTGGCCCTGCTCGGAACCTTTCTAGTGCGTTCCGGCATCCTGACCTCGGTGCACGCCTTCGCTGCCGATCCTGGACGCGGCATTTTCATCCTGATTCTGCTGGCGCTGACCATTGGCGGCGCGCTTCTGCTTTACGCCAAGCGGGCACCAACCTTGGCTCAATGGGGGATCGCCCAACTGTGGTCACGCGAAGCACCACTTCTAGCCGGAATCATGCTGCTGCTAGTGACCTGCGCCACCGTCCTGCTCGGCACGCTCTACCCCTTGCTGGTTCAAGCGCTTGGACTGGGGCGCATTTCCGTCGGCCCACCCTACTTCAACCTTATGTTTGCGCTGCTCATGTCGCCGGCCCTGCTGCTGATGGTGACCACCCCCTTTATCCGCAGCAAAGAGGTGTCGTACAGCCAAAGCAAACTGGCCATGCTGTTGGCCCATCTTGGCGTTGTTCTCTTTGCCCTCGGCGCCGTATTTTCCGGCAGCGGCGGGGCGGTACGGGAATTGAAAATGGCACCCGGCGAGACCGCGACCATCGCCGGTTATTCCTTCAAATTGCAAGGCATTCAAGTGGCCGAGGGTAGCAATTATGCTGCCTTGCGCGGCCGTTTCGAATGGTCGTCGGACGACAAAAGCGGCGTGTTGCAGCCGGAAAAACGCCGCTATCGCGCCTCGCCTATGCTGATGACCGAAGCCGCCATCGACAGCAGCCTGTGGCGCGACCTGTATGTCTCGCTCGGCGAACCGGTCGACTGTGATCAACCGTTCGGCGCCTGGACAGTGCGCCTGCAGATCAAGCCCATGATGAACTGGCTCTGGGCGGGGGCACTGCTGATGGCTTTGGGGGGCTTCGCGACGCTCCTGAACAGGCAGAAAGAGGAATCCTCATGAACCGCTTTCTCTGGCCCTTGGCAATCTTCGTTCTTTTGCTGGTCTTGCTGGCGGCTGGGCTCAAACTCGTCGATCAGCGCGAATTGCCGTCGCCGCTGGTGGGCAAGCCCGCACCGGCTTTCCGTCTGGCAAGGCTCGAAGATCCCGAAAAAAGTTTCAGTCCGCAGGAGATGCAAGGCCAGGTCTGGCTGCTCAATGTCTGGGCCAGTTGGTGTGTATCCTGCAACCGTGAGCATGCCAAGTTGCTGCTTTTTGTTGGCAAGGTGCCAGTGGTTGGCCTCAATTACAAGGAAGTGCGGGGTGATGCCGGAATTGAAGTCAGTCGCCTGAGTTCGGAAGCTGAGCGCCAATTGGCCAGCGAGCGCGCAGTGAAATGGCTGAGAGAAAACGGCAATCCCTATGTGGCCAGCGTTCTCGATCTTGATGGCCGGGTTGGCATCGACTACGGCGTTTACGGCGTGCCGGAGACTTTCATCATCGACCGCCAGGGTATTATTCGCTTCAAGCAGGTCGGCCCGCTGACGCCGGAAACGATCGAGCAAAAAATCCTGCCCTTGTTATCGGAATTACAGGGTAGTCAAAAATGAGCCTGCGAAACTGTGCTTTCGGCCTCATGCTTATCCTGCAACTGGCTGGAGCGCTAGCCGCGCCACCAACCGCCGAAGTCGACCAGCGCTTGCAGTCCCTCTCTGGCGAGCTACGTTGCCTGGTCTGCCAGAACCAGAGCTTGGCCGATTCCGATGCCGAGTTGGCTGTCGATCTGCGCCGCGAAATCCGCCGCATGATCGAAGCCGGCAAATCGGATGCGGAAATCCGTGATTTTCTGGTGGCGCGTTACGGCGACTTCATTCTCTATGAACCGCCGTTCAAGCCTCTGACCCTGGCTCTTTGGCTGGGACCACTGCTTTTCCTGGTGCTTGGCTTGGGACTGTTGATCCGCAGCTTGCGGCGACGAGGGCAGGAAAATTCAGAATCCTAGGTTGGCAAACGCTGCTGCCAACCTCTGTTCAAGCGTTCCGCTCAATTCAATCGGCACAATGCCGCGCTTTGCCAGTTCAGTGAGATACCAGTCATGCTGGTGCTGGCGGAAAGCTTCGTCACGGCGGGTGCCATCCTGCACAAAATCGAAATCCGGGGCACAGAGGAAAATCTGGTCATAGGGTCGTTCGGCCAAGGCGGCAAGTTCTGGCGCCACCTTGCCGAACATGGCCTGGCTATAGAGCAGGGTCGTCAGCGGCGATGTGTCGCAAATCAGAAAGCGCCTGGCTTTTGCGGCCAGTTGCTCCTCGCGCTGGACTTGCGTCTGGCCGATGTGCAGCATGTCGTCGAATTGCAGTTGGCCGTTTTTGGTATCCCACAATTCACGGCCGTATTCGGCGGCCCAGACGGTGTCCAACCTTGCGGCCAGCGCTTGCGCCAGCGTGGTTTTTCCTGTGGATTCGCCACCCAGCAGGCAGATGCGCTGCACGAAGCTGGCGTAGACCTCGGGAGCCAGGTAGTGGCTAAAGGCGTGTGGGTCTGAACGGATTTGCGTGCCCGAAACCGGAATGGCAGTCCGCGCCTGATCGACACAGACATGCTCTACCGGCTTGCCGAAGTGGGTGCTCAGGACTTCGGCAAAGCCCTCACCATAGGCTTCGCTGGTAAAAACGGCATCGGGGTGCTTGCACAGTATTTCGCGGCAGAGCCAGGCGACAAAATGGCGATGTTCGTCGTCCGGTGCTTCATCGGGCGGAATGGTCGGGGCGTTTTCAGGCAAGGATTCGTCGTCAATCACCAAACAGGTGGCTGCCGGGAAGCGTGCCTTCAGCCAGCTTTCGCGCACTTCGCGCCCGTAGCCGGCAAAGCCCGGTCTGGCCCAACTGATGATCAGCACTTCGTCGCAAGCGGTTAGCGCCCTTTCGATGACCCTTTCGTGCCCCAGATGCAGCGGACAAAATTTGCCGACGACCAAGCCGCACTTGAATCCGGGCTTGCTCATGCGGCAGCAGGGGCAGTCACTTGCGAAGCCGCCAATCGCCGCCACCAGAACCACGATACGATGGCATTGACCCAGTAAGCCGCATAGAGAACGGGGGTCAGGTGCAGACCCCGGCTGGCGTAGAGCGGCACCGCGATGCTGTTGACCAGCAGCCAGAACAGCCAGTTTTCAATACGCCGCTGCATCAGGAAAATCTGGGCGATGATGCTGAAGACCAGCACCGCCGAATCGACAAAGGGCGCGTAGGCATTGGTGTAATGGAAGAGCAGGGCGCCGTAACCCAGCGTAGCGACGACGCCGATAGGAATGGCCAGTGCCAGCAAGGGCCAGCCGGCGTGACGAACCGGCAACTCGCCACCCCGATTGCCGTGCCGCCATTGCCACCAGCCAAGCGCACTGGTGACGAGAAAGAAGAATTGCAGGACGACGTCGGCGTAGAGCTGCGTGCTGTAAAAAAGCGCCGCAAAGAGCAGGCTGCCGATGATGCCGGTCCACCAAGTGTGTACGCTGTTGCGGCCGGCCAGCAAGATCGAAACGGTAGTGATGCCGTTGGCGGCGATTTCGAGGGGGGTGATCACGGTCGTTTTTCACCGCAACAGCGCTGGATTCGATTATTCTCTACCAAAAAATCGCCACAGTAATTTTCGATATTGGCGCTAGCGATAATCATTAAATGTCTCATTCACTTTTGTTTTACTACCTTCAGTGTCAGTTTCTTTTGTTTTACCACCTTCAGTGCCAGGCACGAAAGGCGATGAAATTTTTTTCCATATTGCAAATGAGAAGAAACAAACAAAAAACAATACGCTTACCACACCAACTGATAGCAATGCTAATTTATCAATAATTTTTTCACTAAATTGAAAAACAATAATTGTGTAGATGATAGACATTCCTGATGAAATGGCTGCTTTAGCATGGAGCTCATTGTTAACATTTCCCATTATTACCGCTGAAAAAAACCACTTAATTATTGGAATATAAGCAACAAATATAAATAGTACAATAAGGCCATATATAACTACAACTACCATTATAAACAACAGGGATATAGGAAATAAATCATCCCATTTCGCAAATTCTGGTATGGTTATTTTAGTAATATAAAATATGGCCATTAGCATTGGCAACAAATCTATTGTCAAGATGATTATGGAAATACGCTCTGGGATAGATGGGCATTTATTCTGCCCTGGACTATATTCATCTTGCATTGTGCGCTCGCTCAAGATATTTCGATTAAGGACAGTATTGATTCTACTCTTTGGTCAAGCACTTCTCTCAGTTAAGGACAAAAGGAACCGGTGCCAAATTTCAGCAAGACGCGATAACGATTTCTTCCGCTTTGCGCTATGGCACTCCATACCCTCTACTGTCTCTGCATCGAAAAGACGTCGTTGATTTCGCGCCATGCTCCAGATCGGAGGTGTATTGCAGAATTTTGTCTTCGCCTGTGATGGCTTCAACCTGCAGCTGCAGATCGCCAAACAAAGGCTTCAGCAGCCCATGTGCCGCTTCAGCCTGTGCAAGCGAATTATGGCCCAAGCGCAGAACCAAGCTGCTATCGGCGTTCTGGTGCAGGCCGTATTGCGCCAGCGGCAGGGGTTTCAGGGCATGGGTGACGTCGATGTTGTTGATCCAGTCGCCGTTGGTGGTGCGAAAACGCACTGGCTGCCTGCCCGCCAGACCAATCAACACCGGCGCATCGGAGCCAAAGGCCAGCGCAGCGTAATCGCCAGTGCGGTAGCGCAGCAGCGGCAGGCAGAAATTGAAGCCGCCGGTCAGCGTGATTTCGCCGCGTTCGCCGGTTGCGACGGGCTGACCTTCCGGGTCCAGGATTTCGATGAAGAGCCGGTTCTGCAGCAGGACATGGCCGCCTGCTGCCACGTCAAACACACCAACCGGCCCGACTTCGTTGAGCGAATAAAGATCGAGCACCGGGCAGGCAAAGCGCTCTTCCAATTTGGCGCGCAAGCCAGCCGACAACATCATGCCGACCGACAACAGGGCGCGCGATTGCAACTTGACCGGCAGATTCAGGATTTCGGCGAAGGAAATCGGGTCGCCGGCGATGACTTCCGGCGCCAGCGCTTCCAGGTAAGTGACGCGATCGTCCGGCTGCCGCCAGTCGTCTGGGTGCAGGTTGATTTTGGCCAGCCCCGATTCGTCCATCAGCGGCGTCACCGAGACATAGGTGAAGCACTTTTTCTGTACGCCGAGCAGGACAACGCCGACCTGACCGCGCCCGTGTTTGAGTTCGATGCCGAAACGGGCCAGCGCCCGTTTGTGGAAAGCCAGGTAGCGCCCGGCCACCAGCGGGTGCGAGGCGATCAGCAGCGGATTACCGGAAGTGCCGGTGGTGCGGAAATTGATCAGGCGGTCAATGGCCACTGAATCCGGCACGAAGCGGGCGATGTCGGCAGCCAGATCGGCGCGGCGGACGGTCGGGATATCGGCAAAGCGGCGCGGTTGCGAACCCAGCGCCCGGTAATACGGCACTTCTTGCCAGGTGGTGGCGACAAAATCTTCCAGCCAGTCGGGCAGGCCATTGCACGGCCAACCCACTTTTGCGGCACGCACTTCGCGCTCGAAATGGCGCAGGCTTTCGACTTCTTCGGCCAGAAGGCGGTTGCCGCTCTGGTTGCGGTAGATCGGGGCGGCCGGATGCTCGCGCAGGAATTCGAGCATCTTGCGCCCGTCTTCGCTCAGGGTGGGGAAGTATTCCAGGTTTTGCGGAGCGTCCATTATTCGCGTGCCCCTTATTCCCGCGTCCACTTGTCGGCGGATTCTTCCGCCTGCTTTTTGATCAGCGCTTCGCGGATGGCGCGGGCACGGGCTTCGGCAGCGCGGCTGGCTTCCAGCAGGCGGCGACGTTCGGTGCCGCTGAGGGCGGAAAGCCGGTCGGTGGCTTGCGCCTCGGTTTCGCCAGCCGGTCGCAAACCGAGGCGGGAAAGCGCGACACGCGCCAGTTCCTCGCGCCGATCCGGGTCTTCGACAAACTTGCGGGCTGGCGTGGCGGCGGCCAGTTCGCTTGCCGTCTCATCCAGAACCCGCAACACGTCGGCCTGAGCGAATGGTTCGCCGGCGAACCATTCGTCGGCCAGCAGCCAGACAGCGATCATGGACAGAGACAAGCGGTTGCGGTCAGCCTTGGCCTCGCGACCGCGAAACCGTTCCAGCACATCGGCCGGAGCGCGGCCACCCAAGCGATAGAGCAGATCATTGACCAGCGCCGGCACGAAGACGGTGCCGGTATTGCCAATCTTCGGCTCATCGAGAAAATCCGGCGGCGTTTCGGCCAGACGGTGGGTGAGGTGTTCGAGTTGAGGGCCGGGGCGTTCCATAGGTCAATTCAAGAACTTGGCAAAAACCTGGGTGGACGGGCAATCGGCGCATGCTGCCGCCAGACTCTGCTCGCGCATGGCGGCAAAGCGTTGGGGCAGGGCCAGCAAATCGGCAGCACTGGCAATGTCATCAATGGGGATGCCGAATTCTGCGCCGGTAAAACTGCAAGGTGCCATACGGCCACATTCATCAATGAAGAGATAGCGCTGGCCGGGAGCGCAATCGGCGATGGGCAACGGCTGGTTGTGGCTGCTGGCGCTGATTCTTGTCAGATAGTCATCACTTCCGCACAGACGAACGCCACGGGCGGCCAGCTTTGCCCGCAGCGCTGGCAGCATGGTAGCCAGTTGTTTGGCGTCTTCCGGCCGCAGACGATGGTCGGGAAAGAATTCCGGCCGCTCGCGTCCGCCCAGTTGATTGAAGGTGATTTCGTCGATGCCCCACATGGCCAGCGTCTCGCACAGTTCGGCAAACAGAGGCAAATTGTCGCGCATGAGGACGATATTGGCACGCAGTTTCGGTAAGCGTTTTTCCGTGCGGCGATCCGCCAGCGCTATCACCGCTTCCCTGATCTGCTGCCAGCCACCCGGCCAGCCGCGTAGTTGGTCATGCAGAGGAGCAAAGCCGTCAATGCTCACGGTGATCTCGGAAAAACTGGCGAGGAGTTCTTCCTGCGCTTCCGGCAGGTTTAGCGTCGTACCGTTGGTGGTCAGGCTCAACTCAAGGCCGAAGTCGTCGTGCAATCGGCGCGAAACTGCAAACAGCGGTGGCCACAGCAAGGGTTCGCCGCCCAGCCAGCTCAGCAGCACGCGCCGGCCGGTACGCTGGCGGAATTCGCCAAGGATGCAGCCAAAACGTTCTACCTGCTCAACCACGACCTCACGCCGCAGGCCGCCAAGCGAAGCGTCGTTGGCGCAGAACGGACAGGTTAGCGTGCAACGCTCCGTAATACGCCAAACGACAATCAATTTGGGTTCAATTTCAGGCATGTTGGAATCGAAACAACGTTTTTTTGTTGGCCTTCATTGTCGCCGCTGTTGCGCTTGACTGCCAGCAGCACTGGCCTTTAGCATCGAAGCATGCACTACATTCATCCTGATCCGATCCACTACGAAGCAGCCTCTGCCTGCCCGGCCGTTGATGCCTCGCGTTCTTTCGGGCTGAAATCCAAAAAACGACTCCTCCGCTGACGGGAGTCGCATCCTGTCGGGCGGAACGCCGGACAGGATGACGCAAAACCACCACCCTTGCCTCAAACCTTGTTCCGGCAACCTGCCGGCGGAATGCTCTGTTCAGTTCATTCTATTACGAGGTTTATCATGCAAACACCATTTGAAGGCATCTGGGTTCCCATCATCACCCCTTTTCGCGGCGATACCATCGACCATCCGGCACTGGCTCGACTGGCGCAGTATCTGGCAAGCAACGGTATTGCCGGGTTGGTGGCAGGCGCCACCACCGGCGAAGGCGCGTTGCTGCACCCCGGCGAGCAGGAGGCGATATTTGCCACGTTGCGCGCAGCAGTGCCGGGGTTACCGATTGCACTTGGTCTGTCGCATTCCTCTACACAGCTTGCCGCCGAAATGGCAAAGCGCATGGCGACCTGGCAGCCCGATGGTCTGCTGGTGACGGCGCCGCCCTATGTACGACCCAGCCAGCAAGGCATCCGCCGCCATTTTGAAGCCATTGCCGATCATGATTTACAACATTCCTTACCGCACCAGCGTCAACATTGAACTGGAAACCTTGCAGCAATTGGCCACCGATCCACGCATGGTCAGCATCAAGGAATGCGGCGGCACGCTGGAACGGATGTCGCGCCTAGTTCAGGAAACGCCCTTGCGCGTCCTGGCTGGCGAGGACAGCCAGAATTTCTCGGCGCTGTGTCTGGGCGCGCACGGCACGGTGGCAGCCTCAGCGCACATCATGCCGCATTGGCATGTCCGCATCCACCAACTGCTCCAGCGTGGCGAACTGGAACAGGCGCGCCGCCTTTCAGTCGCCTTGCAACCAATCATCCGCAATCTGTTTGCCGAACCCAATCCAGCGCCACTGAAGCTCCTGCTGGCGCAACAGGGTTGGTGTGAAAACACGCTGCGCTTGCCTTTCTTGCCGGCCAGCCGCGAACTTTGCGAACGCTTATGGGCTAATTGGCAAGCCCTGCAGGAAGTTGATCAGTGAAGTTCTCTGGTAGGCCCGGCATGTTTGCCGAGCCTGCCAAATTCACGCATTAGCGAACAAAAACGTAGCTGCCATGCCACCTACCATAGCCAGACGTCGACACGCCATTTCTCGCGCTGCCTTGGTAACTGGCGGCGCCGGGACGCATTTCGATAGTGACTCTGCCACCGCTCTGCCGGCTGATTATCCCGGCATGAACGGCTGCCAGCCCAATCGAGCTGTCATCGGTATACAGCCCAGTTCCCCAGACACGGCCATAGCCAGACCCACCCGGCGGCAAAGTAAAGGTATAACGCCGCCCAATCTGGCCGCGATAAGAAACCGCATGGCTAGACCAACTGATGGTATTGCCCCCGCTGGTTTTGCCAACACAGCGGTTATTCAGGCAATTCTGCTCCGCAGTGCAATAACCGGCGCCGCAAAGCTTAGAACCCTTGGGCAGGCAACGATTGGCCAGACAGTCCTGTGTAGCGGTGCAGACCGAATTACCGCACATTCTGGTGCCTTTGTTCACGCAGCGATTGCTCAGGCAATCCTGGCTGGCGCTGCAAACACTGGACCCACAAATTTTCGAACCCCTGGGTAGGCAGCGGTTGCCGCCCAGACATTCCTGGCCGGGATTGCAAACGCTGGCACCGCAGATTGCCGAACCCTTGGGCAAGCAACGATTGCCGAGGCAGTCCTGCGAAGAATTGCAGACCGAAGCGCCACACAATTTGGTGCCCCTTGGGTAGCAGTGACCCCCCAAGCATTGCTGCGAGGGGTTGCAGGAACTGGCGCCACAGATGGACGATCCCCTTGGCAAGCAGCGATTGCCACCCAGGCATTCATAGCCGGGATTGCAAACGCTGGCACCGCAGATCGCCGAACCTCTGGGCAAACAACGGTTGCCCAGGCATTCTTGCGAAGAATTGCACACCGAGGCACCGCAAAGCTTGGCACCCCTGGCATAGCAGGAATTGTTCAGGCATTGCTGCGAGGGGTTGCAAACGCTAGCACCGCAAATTGCCGAACCCTTGGGCAAGCAGCGATTGCCACCCAGGCATTCTTGCGAAGAATTGCACACCGACGCACCACAAAGTTTGGTGCCCCTTGGATAGCAGAAATTGTTCAGGCATTGCTGCGACGGATTGCAGGCGCTGGCCCCGCAAATCGACGAGCCTTTGGGCAGGCAACGGTTGCCACCCAGGCATTCTTCATTGGCGCCGCAGGCAGAAGCGCCGCAAAGCTTGCTTCCCCTCGGGTAACAATGTCCACGCAAGCATTCCTGGGAAGGGCCGCAGGTGCTGGCGCCGCAAATCGACGAGCCTTTGGGTAGGCATTTGTTGCCGCCGAGGCATTCCTGTCCCGGATTGCAGACCCAGGCACCGCAGAGGCTGGAGCCGCGTGGCAGGCATTTGTTGCCTCCCAGACACTCCTGGCCAGCGCTGCAGGTCCAAGCGCCGCAACGCGCCTGAGCCAGGGCTGGCTCGCCAAATAACATGACCGTGAGAAACAACAGGCAAAGCAATGAAAATCTTTTCATGGCAACCCCCCTTTGTTTTTCTGCCGATTGAAAAATCGAATAGCGCTTGCCGCCGCCAGTTTGCGAGAGCATAACCCCCGCTTCCTGGCTTGCCAAGATGGCCTTTATCCAATGCTTTTCGGGTCGTCGGGGTGATGCGAACCTGTGTGCCCGGTGACAAGACCTTCGGTTTGCCACCGGGCGCTGACTGCTGGTCAGACTTCCCTACTATCTGCCATCTTCGGCGCGCAACTGTGGTCTTTCGGCTTCAGGGATCTTGAGCCAATCCGGATAATAATCCGCACGCTTGGATTCAATACTGGGCATATTGTCCCGTGCCCAGACACTGGATTCAGGGATTGTTTCCACCCATCGGCAATCGTCATAATCAGACTTGAACTCCGCCTTGTCCAGATCTGCTTTTAGCTTGGGTTCAAGCGCAAAACGTGCCTTCCACATCCCCATCCTGGGGCTAACGTAGACGTAGTAAGTCTTGTTGGGCTGGATGTCGGCTGCCATGAAATCGGCGTTTTCGCCGATCGACATAAACAAGCGTTTGCCAGGATTGACCCGATAGGCGAGTTTGGTCTTGGCGGCGACAATGCCGACCAACTCGGGCTTGTTGTCCTTGATTTCAAAAACGCTGGATTGAACAGCAAAGCCAAGGCTGGAAGGCCGCATAAAAACAATAACTGATTTCCCGGATTCAGGAACGTAGGATGCCTTATCAGCAGGAACTTCCCGCATGTTTTTGACAGTGCCAACACAACCGGAAACCAGGAAAGCCAGCACGATGGTCAGTATTATTGAAAAAGAACGTAGTTGCCTTTGCATTTGAATCCTCCTTTGTGAGTGAAATTTTTGAGTGGCGTCAAAACCCGTTACATTAGAAATCCATGATGCCGAAAGGATATTCGTCGCCGGATAATACTTCTGTGCCCCGGCAAATTCAACCTGATTAGTTAGCCATTCTGTGAGTAGTACCGCCGGCTGAAGGCGCGGGCAAATTCGATCAATTCTTCTCAAAATAGGGTAACCCATACGGCGATTTCCGCGATTCGTCGCAAAAATGTAGACCATTAAAACGCTCATCCATAACATGCCGGGATGTTCAAAATGCTTTGGAGGTTTGGCGTGCAAAGTACTTTAACCCTGTTTTTCCGCATTTTTCTGCTGGCTCTGCTGTGCAGCCTCAAAATTGCTCTGGCCGCCGAACCGGCGCTGCCTTATGTCGATGCCGAGATCGATCCAGCCAAAAGTTTCTGGAACGACCACGTGCATTACCCCTTCCCGCATCAGTATGCACAGGTAAAGGACAAACAGGGGCGAAGCTGGGAAATTGCCTATGCCGACCTCTTCCGTGGCGAAGCAGCACAGCGCGCCAAGGCGCCGGTTCTGGTTTTGCTGCACGGTCGCGGCATGAATTCCGGCTATTGGGGGCAATTGATGGAACGTCCGCTGGCCGCCGACTGGCGGGTCATCGCCATCGACTGGTCGAATTCGGGCAAATCCCTGCCCAGGAATCTCGACCGGCCGGTGACGCGTTCGCTCGAAGACTCACGCCATCTGGTGCATGACCTGGTGGTGCGGCATTTGGGCGTCGCCAAAGCCAGCTATCTTGGCCATTCGCTGGGTGGGCAACTGGCTGCCGGCTACGCACTGCTTTTCCCGGAAAATGTCGAACGGCTGGTGCTGTATGCGCCGGGTGGCCTGGAAAGCCTGCCGGCCATAGAACAAAACGGTTTTCGCTACGACGACCCGACCCTGGAAAAACGTCCGGAGGTTTTCCTGAAGGCGTGGCAGGAAGGCAAATTGCTGTCGATAGGCGATACGCGGGAGGCCATTGAAAAATCTTTCTACGTCTCGCCACGACCGGGAGCCATGGCCTATCTGCAGCGCGGCGACAAATTGAACGAATTCATGGTGGCTTCGCGCGCCGCAGTCCTGCAAGGCAACCCGCGTGAACGCGAGCGCTTCCAGCAAAACTACGCCTGGGAAACGGTCGCCAGTCTTTCCGAATGCCGCATCGAGGATCAGGAGGCTCTGCCGAGCCGCATTCCCAAGCTCAAGGTGCCGACCCTGCTGGCGCTGGGCGAATTGGACCCGATCATCCTGCCGAACAACGCCGAACATGTTTATGGTTCTGCCCGCAGAACCCAGTCACCGATCCAGATCAAGATTTACGAAAAGGGCGGGCATTTCATCCATACCGATCTACCCGAAGCCTTCAGCCGCGAAGTCCTGGATTTCCTGACCACAGGCAAAGTGGCCGAGCCCGTCTATCAGGGCATCAAGGCGCCGGAGCGCACGCCGCTCGCCAATCTGCCGCCCGAAGTCCTGCGCTTCAAGCAACGCGCCGAGGCGGCCTATGCCAAGCAGGATATCGAGGAAATCAAGCGCGCCATCTATCATCCGGACTATCGCCGCGATGGCCAGACGCTGAAGGAGCATCTCGATACCTTTGCCGCCTACGTGCCCATGATCACCCAGTGGCAAATGCTGATTTACAGCGTCGAACGCGAAGGCGACTTGTTTGTTCTCGATGTCGAGGTCAAAACCTCTTTGGGCAATGTGAAAAACAAGGTCTGGCTCAAGGAATTGAACGGCGAGTGGCTGTCTTACGGCAATCAGAAGTAGGCTCAACGCTCGCCTGCGTAATGCCGCCGGCTGAAGGCGCGGGCGAATTCGATCAGGTCTTCAAGCTGGGAGATGGCGAAAATCTCCCAGCCTTGTTCTTCTTTGGCACGGCGTAGCCGTCCATAGTCCTGCCAAGTATTGCCGGGCAGCGTTTCCCAGTTGGCGGCAATATTCAGCGCCATGGTGCCGCCCGCACCGGCGGCTTCCAGCGCACGCGCCGAAACATCCCAACCATCGTTGCCGCGCTCATCCTTGTCGAACATTGTGGTGATACCGTCGTCCGAAATCATCAGGATATGGGCTGGGCGTTTTCGGGGCTGGCCATCGAGAAAAGTCTGGCGCAGACGGTGAATCGGGAAGCAGGTGCTGCCACCATAAAAGCCTGTCAGCACACGCAGGATTTCGCGGTCGTCGCGGATAAAGCCCGGTGTGTGCATGAACTGGTCCTTGCCGCTCCACAGCGTGACCTGCACGCCTGAACCGGCACGCAGCGCCGACAAGGCAATGATGGCTCCAGCCAGACTGAGATAGGAAACCCGCACCTGCGGATTGGGCATGGAACCGGAACTGTCGACGTACATATCGAGATCGACCGGCATGCGCTCGACCGCCCGCCCCTGCTCCTGCCCGTACAGGCGACGTACCGTGGTCAGGCCGGGAATGGCGCGCGGCGACTGCATCACCGTTTGCAGCCAATCCACCTCGTCGAGCGGGTCGCCGATATCCCACGGCTCCAGGCCTTCCAGTTGCGGTTCAGGCGATTCCGGCACCAGCCGGGCCGGAAAGGGAACCAGGTAAGGAAGCGCTCGCTCACGGTAATAGCGCACGGCAATCTCGTGGTCGGTGAGCTGAATTCCGGCCGCTTTAAGGATTTCGCCGTATTCATAAGGCTCGCGTGCCTGCCCCCTGGATTGCTGCGTTGCGGCTTCGGTCGGTTTAGCCTGGCCGTCACCTTCTCCTTCGCCCTCTTCTTCCTCGTCAAGCCCGGTAATGCGCGGGTCTTCCGAGGGATGTAGCGCCCCGCCGGCTTCGTCCGCTTCGATATCGAGGCCACCCGAGGGTTCGCAGCCGTTGGCGGCATCGCGCGTATCGAGCAGGCGATTGATCGCTGCGCGACTGCTTTCAGCATCCTCGACCAGATAGTGCAGCAGCAGGGCAGCAAAGCGGCCGGAGCCAACCACCCAGTCGTTGGCGTAAACCCGGATCAGCCGCGCTCCTAGCCAGGCATCGCCTTCCATGCCCTCGTCGCCCTTGGTCGCCCCCAGACTGCCAACTGCGAGCTTCCACAAATTCTCGTAAATACGCAGGTAGAGGTTCCACACCTTGCTTTTCTGCGCCGCCGGGTCGGCGGTTTTGGCCAGTTTCCGGTAGATGTCGGCCAGCCGCAAATCGGCCTGGCGCTGCAGGCGGTCGTTGATAATCAGGTCGGTGTAGAGATTGGCCACCATAGCCGCATGCTGTTCCAGCGTTGGCAAAGCGCGTCGAATGCGGGCGAGCAGGCGAAACTGGTCAGTGGCATTGCCGGGCGCCAGCACGTGATGGCCGATTTCGTGCGCCAGAACTTCGACGGCGTAGTCCTCCAGACCCAGTTCGCGCACCGTTTCCAGATCGATGACGACGCTCTGGTCATTCAAGCGGATCATCGCAAAACTGCCGGTCAGCCCTTCCTTTTGGGCGTCACGACGGCTGGCGCACAAACGTGCATCGTGCAGACGTGTGTACTTACTCCAGGTCGCCAGCGCCTGTGGCCAGGCGGCTTGCCAGCGTTCGGCGAGTGGGTCGGTCATCGCAGGGGCAGCAGGCGGATGGCGTGGGTGAAGGGCGAAGTCACCGCCACCGTATGTTCGTTATGTGCGATGGCGAGGCGCTCCGTCGGCAGGCCAAGTTCGACTTCGCCATAATCAAAGCCGAGCGCCGTGCCTTTGCGCCAGGGTGCCCGCGCTCCGGAGGCATAAGCCGGCTGCTCGAATTCCTCGGCCGTGGCCGGATGCAGCACGGCGCCCCAGACATCGGCAATCAATAAGCTATAACGGTCACCGCTTTTGACCCAGAAACCTTCGGCACAGGGGCGCACTTCCGGCGGCTGCGGAAAACTGCCACCAAAGCCGGTGAAAGCGCCTATTTCCTGGTCTTGCGGTGCTTGGCCGATGCCGCGTTGCGGTGACCACCAGGGGTTGGCCAGCCATTGTTGGCGCACCGCCGTCCAACTGGCCTGCCCCTCCGCACCGAACGCCGCCAACGCCAAAGCTTCGGGCAACTTGTCGGCCTTTGCCAAGGCGCTGGCGCGCAAATGCGCCGCGCCGGAACGCCAGGCCAGCACCTGACCAAGCGCCAGCAGTTGCGAAACCGAATCTGCCTGCCCAGCCAACGCCGTCATGTGGCGCAGCCAAGCCTCACCGCAGCGCTCAGAAATCTTGCCCAGATTGAAAGCCGCATTGTTCAGCGCCGCCAGCACTTCGCCCGGCGCTTCCGCCACCCGTTCGGCCAGCATAGGTGCCAGTTCGATCCAGACGCGATCGACAAAGCGCTGACGCGCATTCGGCCCGGCATGGCCCTGCGCCACCAGACTCAGCGCCATTTCGTAAGCGACCACGGCAACTGCCGTAGTGCGATCCGGCGCCACCGCATCAACTGCCACGATCACTCCATCCACACCGCTCTGCAGAAAGGCGGCAAAGGCTTCCGGGTCAAAGGCCGGCGTGCGCCGCCTGGCTTCGACGACGCGGGCGTTGAACTGCGGCCGGCCGGCGGCAAGAACTCGGGCGAAGGGGGCGGAAATGGACATTCTGGTCGATACTTCGGCTGAAATTTCGGTATCTCGAACAACGGCCTACTCTAGCAGATGCTAGTGGCTTCGCAAAAGCCAAGTGCACCGCCGCCGGATTGTTTGGGCTACGCTTTGCCGCCTGATTTCTTGTCAAGCAGGCGTTCGGCTGCAACGATGCCACGGTATTGCGCTTCCTCGAAGATGGAAAAGCCGGAAAGGTCGGCGTGCGCCAGGGTCAGGCGCGGCGAGACAAAATCGGCGAGCAAGCGGCGCTCTTTGCCCCACAGGCTGCCGGGAACGGGGCGGCGCATGGCGTGACCGTAGCGGAAAACATCGAGACGGATGACGAGAGAGCGGATATCCGCGTGCGGTCGGGAGAGATCGTCGAGGATGGCTTTTACCCAGGATTCTCGCGACAGTGCCAGCAGTTGCAGACGCCAGGCGACCGGATGCTGGTCGGTCAGGGCGCGATAATAGGTCAGAACTGTGCCCGGCAGTTGGCGGCGAATAAGCTGGTGGGTAGCAACCACATAGCCGAGACCGGGGCTGTCGTAAAGGACGTTATCCCAGGCCAGCGGCGTGCCGTGTCCTTCTTTGGGAAAATCGGAGAGATGCAGGTTGGCGACGATCCACGGAGCGTATTCGCCGGCACGGGCGGCAGCCTTGAGTGGCGCCGGCGCTTCACCCCAAACACGGGGCAGGAGAAAAGCCGGGGCTGCCCAGATGGCTTTGTCGGCCACCAGACGTAGCGAGCGTTTTTCGGCGGCCAGCCAGCAGTCAATCTCGATGGCGTGCTTTTGTTCCCGCAGGCGCCAGACGGCAATGCCGGTTTTCAGGCGTTCGCCGCACGGACGCATGAGTGCGCGCGTCAGCCAGCCGTTGCCATCCGGCGCGGTCAGCACATGGTCGGGCGCCGCATTTTGGGCTTCGCCGCTGCGGCAGGCAAAATAATGCAGGCCAGCCCAGGCCGAAGTCTGGTCGTGTCTGGTGCCGAAATCGTCTCGGCAGGCATAGTTGGCCAGCCAGTGCAGGGTGGGCGCGCTAAAGCCATTGTCGAGCAGCCATTGTTTGAAGGTGATGCGATCGAGGGCAAGCCACTCCGGATCGGCGCTGGAATCCTGCATCGGCAGGGCAAAAATCTTGCGGCCATCCTTGCCTCGGGCGTGTTTCAATTCCTCCATCCTGGCGTGGAAGGCCTGCTGTTGCTGGCGCTCTGCCGTATCGACGCCGCTGGTTGGCAGCAAGCCCTCGTGCCAGACGCCGTCCTTGAACACCCGCTCCTGCGGCGTCGCACACAGGAAATTTTCGTCGTAAATTGGTTTGGCGGCGTCCTTGCCGCTGATAAGTACCCCCGTTTCAGCCAGCAATTCGCGCACCCAGACGGCTTCCGGCGGTGGCAAAGGCAGGTAGTGTGCCGCCCAGGGATAGGCAACCAGCGGGCTTTGCCCGGAACGGGAATTGCCACCCGCCTCTTTTTCCAGCTCCAGAACCAGATAGTCCTCGAATCCGGCCTTGCCTAGTCGCCAAGCTGCCGAAAGACCGGAAATGCCGCCACCAATAATAGCGATGCCGATGCGGCGGGTTTCGGAGGGCTCAGGAAAGCCGCCATCGCGTAGACGATGGCCGAGCGCAAAATCCATCCCGAGCAATTCGCCGGGCGGCAGGGTTTCTCCGCTCCTGGGGGCGCAACCGGCAAGGGCAAGCATGCCCAGGCTGCGCAGAAAATCACGGCGACTGGTCAAGATGGTTTTCCGTCTTCAACAACAAGCGTTCTCAAACCTTGAACTGCCGCAAGGAGAGGCTGACCGAAAGCTGGGCGCCAAGCCAGCCAAGTAGTGCGCCCAGCGCGGCAAGAATGAGCACTTCGGCAAGGCCGGGGCCGGATAAGCGAAATTGTCCGCCGTAGAGGGTAGCCAGTTCGGCAATCGGTGTATTGAGCAATTTGCAGCCAATCCCGACCAGAGCAGCGGCCAGCAAGCCGCCGAGTGCACCCTGCAGGGCGCCGAAGTAATAGAAGGGGCGCCGGATGAAAGCATTTGTGGCGCCGATCAGGCGCGCTACTTCGATTTCGGCCGCTTGCGAAACCACCTGCAAGCGGATGGTGTTGAAGGTGATGGCAACCAGACCGGCGCCAAAAATCAGCGCCAACAGACTGACCGCCAATTTGCCGAGGCGCAGGAAAGCATCGAAACGGCGCACCCAGGCCGAGTCGAGCTGGACATGCGCCACCGCCGGCCACTGGGCAAAGGTTTGGCGCTGGGCTTCAAGCCCATCCGGGGTTTTTTCATTCGAGTCGACAATGAAAGCATCGGGCAGCGGGTTTTTCGGCAAACTGGCAACGATTTCGGCCATGCCCTCGCTGGCCTGGATGTGCTTCAAGGCTTCCTCACGGGGGACAAAGCGCCACTTGCCGGCATTCGCTGTTTTGAGGCGGTTTTCGATCTCGGCAGTTTCTTTCTTGCCGGCTTCGACTTTCAGAAAGATGCTGATTTGCTGAACCCCGGAAGCGCCGCCTGAAAGACTGCGCAGATTGTCGATCAGGACATACCCGGCCGCCGGCAGTGTCAGCGCGATGCTGATGACGAGCAGTGAAAGCACAGTGTTGAGTGGCGCCGACCACAGCCTTTGCAGGGCGCTAATGATGGCGACCCGGTGTTGCCAGAGCCAGGATTTCATGAGGTTTCTCCAGGGAGATTCTCGCTTGCCGGTGTGATGACCACCAGGTTTCTACCTCCCTTTTTAGCGGCATAGAGCGCTTCGTCACTTTTTTCGACCCATCGGCTCGGCGGTTCGCATTCAGGAAATCCGGCGACCCCGCAGGAAATGGTGAAAGCGGGGAGGATGCCATCGAGACTGCCTTGATCAAAATGGCGACGCAACCTTTCCGCCAGCAAGGCGGCTTGTTGCGCCGAGGTGTTGGGCAACACCAGCGCAAACTCCTCACCGCCGAGGCGGAAGAAATAATCGCTGGGTCGCAACTGCGAAATGATGTACTGGCTCAGCGCTGTCAATACCTGGTCGCCAACAGCATGGCCATGCGTGTCGTTGATGGCCTTGAAGAAGTCGATATCGATCATGATCATGGCGCTGCGCTGCCCGGCGCGTTTCCACAAGCGGTAGGCCTGATCCAGTTTCTGATCGAAATGGCGGCGGTTGAAAGCGCCGGTGAGCGGGTCATGGATCGCCTGATCCTTCAGTATTTGCTGCTGCCGTTCAATGTTGTAAGAAAAGAGAACGGTAAAGGTCATGGTCAGCAAAAGCGTGGCAATCAAGCGGTAATGCAGCGCCTCCGGCATCCACGTCGCAGCGAAAACAATGGTGAAAATTACGTTTGCAATGTTGATTGGCGTCGACCAGCGGCAGGGCACCAGAAAAGCCACCGCCAGCATCATGGGGTAAATCCAGTAAATTCCCATTTCACGCAGGCGCACCAGGGCAAACAAACCGACGAAGTTGCAAAAGAGGGTCACGAACAGGATGGCGCCGTGGCCGATGCGTTGGCGTGAGAGCACGCTCCAGGCGTCGACGCCCCAAAAGACCAGAACCAGTGCAGCAATGGGTGCCGCTGTCAGCAGATTGCCTTCGTTCAGGTGCCAGAGGGCGAACGGCAAAAGCGCCAGCCCGCCAAGGATGAAAACGCCAAAATAAATGCGCGACGAGTAGTGATCGAGATGGCGCCCCATGCCGATATTGCCGGATTCGTAATTAAACCAGGCGGCCATGATCGAGTTGCAAAACCTGTGGCTGATAACGCTTGATCCAACTGGGGTCGTGCGTCGAAATGAGAACTGTGACGCCCACTTGATGAAAAGACTGAAAGATTTCGAGAATGGCTGTTGCCGATTCGGCATCGAGATTGCCAGTCGGTTCGTCGGCCAGCAGCACGGTTGGGCGGTTAACCACTGCCCTGGCAATGGCGAGGCGCTGTTGTTCGCCACCGGAAAGGGCAATCGGATTGGCTTTTTCGCGATCAAGCAGGCCGACCTTGTCGAGAGCGGCGCGGGCACGGCGAACAGCCTCCCGATGAGGATGGCCGACAATTTGCAGCGGCAGCAGAACGTTGTCGAGCACGCTGCGGTCGAAAAGCAGCTTCTGATCCTGGAATACCAGACCGAAATGCCGGCGTAGATGGGGGATGGCGCTTTTGCGCAAAGCCGCCAGATTTTGGCCATTGACCACCAGGCTGCCGGAAGTCGGGCGCTCGATGGCGGCGATCAATTTGACCAGAGTTGTCTTGCCGGCACCGGAGTGGCCGGTGATAAAGACCATTTCGCCCGTCCTGATCTCGAAGCTGACTTCCTTGATGGCTTCATAGCCGCCGGGATAGCGCTTGGTCAGTCGGGAGGCGGAAATCATTGCGTGCGGCAGGATGGTGTCAGTGATTCAGGGCGTCAGCAATGACGCGGCGGATGCTGCCTGCCTCGAAAGGTTTGTCGCAAATGAGCGAAACCCCGGCTTTTTCGACCGCCGCCAGGCGCCCCTCGTTTTGTTCGCTGGTCACCATCAGAATCGGAACCTCGGTTTGCCAGCTTTGCGTGCGGATGTATTCGGTCAGTTCCTGCCCGTCCATCTCCGGCATGTTGTAGTCAGTGATGACGAGGTCGACCATGGTGTCTTGCAGGCATAGAACAGCCTCTTTGCCATTGACTGCCTCGGTAATGCGTTCGATCCCAAGCTCTTCCAGCAAGCGCCGCAGGTGACGCCGTGAGGCCAAACTGTCGTCGACCAGAAGAACATGCAGCCGCTCGATTTCGTCGGTATTGAGATTACCGGGCGGGTTGAGATATTCGGCGGCGGCGCAAATGGCGCGCCCGAGTTGCTGCTCGTTGAAAGGTTTGGTGACGATGCTGCAGGCGCCCGACTGGCGTACCGGCTCCAGTTTTTGTGGCCGCGTTTCACTCGAGATCAGAATGAAGGGAACGGCTTCCAGTTCAGCCTGATTTCGCATGCTGGCCACCAGATCAGTACCGGACATGTCGGGCAAATACAAGCTGCTGACCACCACAGTCGGCTGGTGGGTCAATTGCATTTCAGCCAAGGCTTCCTTGCCGGTGGTGCAGCGCTGAATGGTCAGAACGCCAATTTTTTCCAGCATCTTTTCTGCCAGCGTTGCCTGCATCGCTGAAGGCTCGACCAACAAAACACGAATTTCTGTCAGGGCAGTTGAAAAGGCCATGCACGTAACTCCTGCAAAGTGAACGCTACTATAGCAGCGTGCCGCCTGTTCGCCGAGACAGGCGCTCAAACAGGTTCAAACATAAAGACCGTCCATGGCGCCACAGCTTTACCACGAACGGTCAATTTTTCAATTCACACAAGCAGCGCTTCCAGACTGGAGGCGCACAGGTTGCTCTGGCGTGCGCCTAGTCCTCAAGCAGGCTGCGCAGCATCCACGCAGTTTTTTCGTGGACATCAAGGCGCTGGGTGAGCAGATCAAGCGTCGGCTGGTCGTTGGCGGCTTCGACGACCGGAACGAGTTTTCTGGCGGTGCGCGCCGTCGCTTCCTGTGCTGCGACCAAATGGGCGACCATGCCGTCCGCCTTGGGGGAACCTTCAACTTCCTTGATTGAGGCAAGTTTCAGGTATTCCTTGAAAGTTCCGGGCGCCGTTTTGCCCAGGGCACGAATACGTTCGGCGATGATGTCCAAGGCATTCCACTGCTCTGTGTACTGCGCCATGAACATGGCGTGCAGACTGTTGAACTGCGGCCCTGTGACATTCCAGTGAAAGTTGTGGGTCATCAGATAGAGCGTGAAACTATCCGCCAGCAAAGCGGAGAGACCTTGTACGATCTTTTCGCGATCTGCCGCGCTGATACCGATATCGATGCTCGTGGATTTTGTTTTCTTGTTAGCCATTCTGGTTTCTCCTTGAATAGATGAAGACCGGACTACAGGCATTTGCCAGTCAGTTTTTCGTAAGCTTCGACATACTTCGCACTAGTCTTGACAATGATTTCGGCGGGAAGTTTCGGGCCGGGCGCCTGCTTGTTCCAATCGAGGGTTTCCAGATAGTCGCGCACAAACTGCTTGTCGAAGGAAGGCGGATTCTTGCCTTCCTCGTATTCGCTAACCGGCCAGAAGCGCGAGGAATCGGGGGTCAGCGCCTCGTCGATGAGGTGCAGGGCTCCTGCCTTGTCGATACCGAACTCGAATTTGGTGTCGGCAATGATGATGCCGCGATCACGGGCATAGGCTGCTGCCTGGTCATACAGGGCGAGCGCAGCGTCACGCGCTTCGCTCGCCAGTTGAGCGCCGGTTTTGCCGATTGCGGCCAGAACCGGGGCGAGAATCTTGTCGCAGTGCAATTGCGCCTGCTCGAAAGAAATATTCTCGTCGTGGTCGCCGATTTCGGCCTTGGTCGCCGGGGTGAAAATGGGCGATGGCAGTCGGGAGGCCAGTTTCAGACCGGCCGGCAGGCTGATGCCGCAAATCGCACCGGTGCTTTGATAGTCCTTCCAGCCCGAACCGATGACATAGCCGCGCACAACAGCCTCGATGGGCAGCGGTTGCAGGCGTTTGACAACGATGGCGCGACCGCGCACCTGCTCGCGCTCGGCAGGCGAGACAACGCTTTCCGGATCAATGCCGGTCAACTGGTTGGCGATGATATGGCCGAGTTTTTCAAACCAGAAATTGGCCAGTGCTGTGAGTACCTGGCCTTTTTGCGGAATCGGATCGGGCAGAACGACATCGAAGGCAGACAGGCGGTCGCTGGTGACAATAAGCAGTTTTTCGGCATCGACCGCGTAAATGTCACGCACCTTTCCACGCGACAGGAGTTGCAGGCTGGAAATTGAAGATTCGTAAAGCGGAGCAGTCACAGTGTTTTTCCGGAATGGTTAGAAATCGAAGCTGGGGCCATCGTCCGTCGGGTATTCCTGGAAATAACTGTTTTCGACATGGACGGGCATTGTGCTGGGCTCGAACTGATCGATCCTGGCGAGTTCGGTAGTGAACACTTCGTTAAAAGTCTCAAACAACTCAACAATGAAGGTATGCGAAGCATGCACGCCCTTGAGGACGTAACGCTTGGAATTCGGAATCAGTCGGTTGAGCTTGATGCCGTGGTGTGTCTCGATGGTTTTGTCGTGCAGGCCGGTAAAGATCAGGGTTGGGATCTGCAGGCTTGGCAGTTTGTCGATCACGTCAAAATCATCGACGGAACTGAGTGCGCCCAGATAAGTGCCGACCGTATTGTTGTTGATGTTGTTTTCAATAATGCCGTAAATGACCGGCTTGAATTTGCGGAAAAAAATATCGGAGAAAATGTGTTCCATCAGGAAATAGGCGCAATAGGAAATTTTCTCGCGGTCGGTCAGGTTCGGATTTTGCAAATAGATACGCTGGATTTCCTGCGAAAAGGACAAGCGGCCATCGACCTTGGGGGCTGTGGCAAGCAGACACAGCGCCTTGAGCTTTTCCTGATTCTCGAGGGCGTAGGTTTGCGCAATCATGCCGCCGGCGCTGATGCCGGTCAGGAAAAATTTTTGGTCGCGAAGCGGTGTCTCTTCTACCAGCTTTTCCAGAATCTTGACCTGGGCGGCAATCGTGTATTGCACGTCAGTCGGCTTGGAAGAATTACCCTGCCCGAGCAAATCGAACAGGACAAGGTTGTAGCCATTGCGGAGAAGATGCGCCAGTTGATAATCCCACAGCTTGACGCTGGAGGAAAAGCCATTGACCAGCAGCATCCATTTATCCGAACCAGGACGGGTCAAGGTTTTGTAATAAATTTCGACCCGATCCCGCCTGCTTTCCTGCGGCTTGTCCAGAAGGGGGAGGTCGATTTCGAGTTCGACCTTCCCTTCCTTCAGCGCCAGATCGGGCGGTGGCGTCAGGTAGCTGATCATGTAAGGCGAAGCAAACCCATGATCCATATTCTTGTGGTCATTGCGGATCACATTCGGGACGTTGCTCATGTTGAACCCCCTCTGCCTTTTATTTGATCAGCCCAGTGTAAGGTGCTGATTTATGGGTGTCAATCACGCCTGACGGCGTTTATTTGACAATCTGGTTGAGATCTCCCCTGGCGTAGCGTTCAGCCATCTTTTCCAGCGCAACAGGCTTGATTTTGCTGGCTTGTCCGGCGCAACCAAAGGCCTCATAGCGCGCCAGGCAAATCTTCATGGCCGCTTCGCGGGCGGGCTTCAGGTAATCGCGCGGGTCGAACTTGCCGGGGTTCTCGAACAGATAACGACGAATGGCGCCAGTCATGGCCAGGCGGATATCGGTGTCGATATTGACCTTGCGCACACCATTCTTGATGCCATTCACAATTTCCTCGACCGGCACGCCGTAAGTTTCCTTCATGTCGCCACCGAATTGGCGGATTTCGGCCAGCAGTTCCTGTGGCACGCTGGAAGAACCATGCATGACCAGATGGGTGTTGGGGATGCGGGCGTGAATTTCCTTGATACGGCTGATGGCCAGGGTTTCGCCAGTGGGCTTTTTGGTGAATTTGTAGGCGCCATGGCTGGTGCCGATGGCGATAGCCAGCGCATCGCAGTTGGTTTGCCGGACAAAGTCTGCCGCCTGATCCGGGTCAGTGAGCAGTTGCTCACGGGTCATCTTGCCCTCGGCGCCGTGACCGTCTTCCTTGTCGCCCTGCATGGTTTCGAGCGAACCCAATACACCCAGTTCGGCTTCGACCGAAACGCCGATGGCGTGCGAAAACTTGACCACTTCCTTGGAAACGGCAACGTTGTAGTCGTAAGAGGCCGTGGTTTTGCCGTCAGCTTCGAGCGAGCCATCCATCATCACCGATGTGAAACCGGAGCGGATGGCGCCCATACAGACGGCCGGGCTCTGGCCATGATCCTGATGCATGACGATGGGCAGATGAGGATAGGCTTCCAGAGCAGCCAGGATCTGGTGGCGCAGAAAAGGCTCGCCGGCGTATTTGCGGGCGCCGGCCGAGGCCTGCATGATGACCGGGGCGTCGATCTGGCTGGCGGCCTCACAGATAGCCCAGACCTGTTCCATGTTATTGACGTTGAAAGCGGGCAGGCCGTAGCCGTTTTCAGCAGCGTGGTCGAGCAGTTGGCGCATGGATACGAGGGGCATGTGAGTCTCCTGAATGATCGATCTAAAAACTGAATTTAACTATTAGCGCGTTGTTCGAGGATTTCGACGGCGGGCAGTTTCTTGCCCTCCAAGAATTCAAGGAAGGCGCCGCCTGCGGTCGAGATGTAGCCGATCTGGTCTTCGATCTGGAAAATATTGATGGCGGCCACAGTGTCGCCGCCGCCCGCCAGCGTGAAGGCGTGCGAGTTGGCGATGGCCTTGGCCAGGGCGATTGTGCCCTGAGCAAAGGCGGCAATTTCAAAAACGCCAACCGGGCCATTCCAGACTACGGTTCCTGCCCGGGCAACAATATCGGCCAAAACTTTCGCCGATTGCGGTCCGATGTCGAGAATCATGTCGTCGTCGGCCACATCGTCGATCGATTTGAGTGTGGCCTCGGCTGTCGTCGAGCACTCCTTGGCGACGACCACGTCGGTCGGCAGCGGCACTTTAACCTTGGCCAGTATGGATTTCGCCTGTTCGACCAGATCGGGCTCGGCCAGCGACTTGCCGATTTTCTTGCCGGCGGCGAGCAGAAAAGTGTTGGCAATGCCGCCGCCAACCACGAGTTGATCAACCTTGCCGGCCAGACTTTCCAGCACAGTCAGCTTGGTCGACACCTTCGACCCGCCAACGATGGCGACCAGTGGCAGCGCCGGTTTTTCCAGCGCGTCGGATAGCGCCTTCAGTTCTGAGGCGACGCAGGGGCCGGCGCAGGCTATCGGCGCAAATTTGCCGACGCCGTATGTAGTCGCTTCGGCGCGATGTGCCGTGCCGAATGCGTCATGTACCCAGACATCACAAAGCGCAGCGATTTTTTTCGAGAGTTCGTCGCTGGACTTCTTCTCGCCCTTGTTACAGCGGCAGTTTTCCAACAGCACGATTTCGCCGGGTTTGACTTCAAAACCGCCATCAACCCAGTTCTGCAGCAAGCGCACGGGCTGGCCAAGTAACTCGCTCAGCCGCAGTGCGATGGGCGCCAGAGAATCTTCCGGCTTGAATTCGCCCTCGGTCGGGCGACCCAGATGAGAGGTCACCATGACGGCGGCGCCGTGCTGCAACGCGTACTGGATGCCGGGCAAAGCGGCGCGGATGCGGGTATCGTCAGTGATGGCAAGCTGGTCGTCCTGCGGCACATTCAGGTCGGCGCGGATGAAAACGCGCTTACCAGCAACGTCGAGATTGGTGAGGCGCTTGAATTTCATAAGGCATTGAGGGGTAAGAGTGAGGGGTTGGGGGAAAAACCGAGAGGCTGGGTGAGACAAGGGGTTTCCCCTCTCTCCTCACCCTTCACCCCTCACCGCGAAATGACTCGAGCCATTTCGAGGCATTTCGCCGAATAGCCCCATTCGTTGTCGTACCAGGTGACAATCTTGACGAAAGTGGGGTCCAGCGCAATACCTGCATCGGCGTCAAACACCGAGGTACAGGATTCACCGCGGAAATCAGTGGAGACGACCTTGTCGGTGGTGTAGCCCAGCACACCCTTCATGGCGCCTTCCGATGCGGCCTTCATGGCGGCGCAGATTTCGGCGTAGCTGGCCGGTTTTTCCAGTTCGACCGTGAGATCGACGACGGAAACGTCGGAAGTCGGCACGCGGAAGGACATGCCGGTCAGTTTCTTGTTCAGCTCTGGGATGACCACGCCGACAGCCTTGGCAGCACCGGTCGAGGACGGGATGATATTTTCCAGAATGCCGCGACCACCGCGCCAATCCTTGTTGGAAGGGCCATCGACGGTCTTCTGCGTCGCGGTCGCGGCATGCACGGTGGTCATCAGGCCACGCTTGATGCCCCAGGTGTCGTTCAGCACCTTGGCCACCGGCGCCAGGCAGTTGGTCGTGCAGGAAGCATTGGAAATAATGTCCTGACCGGCGTACTTCTCATGGTTAACGCCAAACACGAACATCGGCGTGTCGTCCTTGGAAGGGGCAGACATGATGACCTTCTTGGCGCCAGCGGCGATATGCTTGGCGGCAGTTTCCTTGGTCAGGAACAGTCCGGTCGATTCGATGACGATGTCGGCGCCGACTTCATTCCACTTCAGTTCAGCCGGGTCCTTGATGGCGGTGAGCCGAATCTTCTTGCCATTGACGATCAGAAAGTTGCCCTCGACGGCGACGCTGCCCTTGAAACGGCCATGGACCGAGTCGTACTGCAGCATGTAGGCGAGGTAATCGGGTTCAAGCAGGTCGTTGATGCCGACAATTTCGATATCCGCAAAATCGCGCACGGCGGCGCGCAACACCATGCGGCCGATGCGGCCGAAGCCGTTGATGCCAACTTTGATAGTCATGGAAGTGCTCCTGTGGGTAAAACTTTGTATTCAAAAGCTTCAACGCGGAGGCGCGGAGGTGAAGAGATCCGCAGAGAGAAGCGAAAAACCGTGAAGAAATGTTATTCATTTTTCTGGGTTTCTCTGCGGTACTCTGCGTTCTTTGCGCCTCTGCGTTGGGAAATCGTTAAAGAATGGATTTGACGGTCTTGACGACGTTCTCCACGGTGAAACCGAACAGCTCGAACAGCTTGCCGGCCGGGGCCGATTCGCCGAAGCGGTCGAGGCCGATAACGGCACCTTCGAGGCCGACATACTTGTACCAGAGGCCGGTATGGCCGGCTTCGATGGCGACCCGTTTCTTGCATTGGCCGAAGACGCTGGCCTTGTAGTCGGAACTCTGGCGATCAAAGGCTTCAACGCAAGGCACGGAGACGACGCGCGCAGCGATGCCTTCCTTGGCCAGGGCCTCACGGGCATCCAGCGCCAGCTTGATTTCCGAGCCGGTGGCGATCAGCACGACAGCGAAATTGTCGGCATCGGCCAGCACGTAACCGCCCTTGGCAATCGTTTCGGCCGCAACGGCGCCGCTGACCAGCGGCAGATTTTGGCGGGAGAGTGCCAGCAGCGAGGGGCCGTCAGCGCGTTCAATGCCGGAAGCCCAAGCAACTGCAGTTTCCAAAGCATCGGCTGGACGCCAGACGTCCAGATTGGGAATCAGGCGCAGACTGGAGACATGCTCCACCGGCTGGTGGGTCGGACCATCTTCGCCAAGCCCAATGGAGTCATGCGTATACACCATAATCTGGCGCTGACCCATCAGCGCTGCCATGCGGATGGCGTTACGGGCATAATCGGCGAAAACAAGAAAGGTAGCGGTATAGGGAATCAAGCCACCGTGCAGCGCAATACCGTTGGCGATAGCGGTCATGGCAAATTCGCGCACGCCGTAATACAGGTAGTTGCCACCGCTCTCTTTACAAATACCCTTCGAACCTTTGACGATGGTGAGATTGGAACCGGCGAGGTCGGCAGAACCGCCGAACAGTTCCGGCAGGGCTGGCACGAAGGCGGCGATGGCGTTCTGGCTGGCCTTGCGGGTAGCAATGTTTTCCGCCTTGGCACGGGTTTCTTCGAGGTATTTATGCACTGAAGCCGCCCAGTCGCTCGGCAGTTTGCCGGCCATGCGGCGCTCGAATTCAGAGGCTTGTTCAGGAAAAGCGGCACGGTAAGCGGCAAAACGGCTGTTCCAGTCACCTTCAGTTGCAGCACCTTTGGCTTTGGCATCCCAGGTGGCGTAGACGTCGGCCGGGATTTCGAAGGGCGGATGGTTCCAGCCGATGACGGCGCGGGCAGCGGCGATTTCGGCATCACCCAGCGGGGCGCCGTGGCAATCGTGACTACCCTGCTTGTTGGGCGCGCCCAGACCGATCACCGTCTTGCAGCAAATCAGGCTGGGCTTGTCGGTGACAGCTTTGGCGGCCAGCAGCGCGGCTTCGATTGCGGCAGGATTGTGGCCGTCGACGGCTGGCACGACGTGCCAGCCGTAGGCTTCAAAGCGCTTCGGCGTGTCGTCGGTAAACCAACCTTCAACATGGCCGTCGATGGAAATCCCATTATCGTCGTAAAAAGCGATCAGCTTGCCGAGACCCAACGTTCCAGCCAATGAACAGGCTTCGTGCGAAATGCCTTCCATCAGACAACCGTCGCCGAGGAAAGAGTAGGTAAAGTGATCGACGATGTCGTGACCGGGACAGTTGAATTCGGCAGCCAGCACTTTTTCGGCAATAGCGAAGCCGACGGCGTTGGTAATGCCTTGACCAAGCGGACCGGTGGTGGTTTCAACGCCGGGAGTGACGCCGTATTCCGGGTGGCCGGCAGTCTTGGAATGAAGTTGGCGGAAATTCTTCAGGTCGTCAATGGAGAGATCGTAGCCGGTCAGGTGCAGCAGCGCGTAGATCAGCATCGAGCCGTGGCCGTTGGAGAGCACGAAACGGTCGCGGTCAGCCCATTTCGGATTGGCCGGGTTGTGCTTCAGATGGCGGCGCCAGACAACTTCAGCAATTTCGGCCATGCCCATCGGTGCGCCGGGGTGGCCGGAGTTGGCCTTCTGCACGGCATCCATGGCGAGGGCGCGAATGGCACCGGTGATGGGGGTAAAACCGGGGGGAGAGAGGGGCTGTGCGGTGTTGTGAGCGCTCATGTTTGTCCGGGATCGGCGACTTGGCAAAACCGCAATTATCCGCCATCCCGCGGGCTTCGTTAAGCAGGAATTACGTTTTTACGGCAAAAGCCTTGTAATGCAAGGCCGCGGAGAAGCGCAAAGAAGCCAGAGTTTTCGGTGAGAGTGAAGGGGTGGGAGAAAACAGAAAGCACTTAAATTTCCCCGGCGATTTCGGCGATGGCCTCTTCGATTAAAGCAATGCGGTCAAGAACATGGTCGCGCGTTTCCGGCTCGTCGAGGTCGAGATTCTCCCCGGTACGCGGCGTCAGCCGTACCACCAGGATGCGGGCTCGGTCGATGATATCGTAGAGTTCGAGCGGTTCGGCCAGGAGAACAATTTCTTCTGCGGCGGTTTTGATGGCGTAGGCGTCGGGCGGCAGTAGATCGAAGGCTTCATACATTGATTGCAGCCTTTCCTGTGCTTCGCCCAAAAAAATTCGCAGGAGAGCAGGATTGCCGCCCTCTGCACTATCAAACGCCGTGCTGTTGTGCAAACGCTCAGTCAAATGCCTGGCGCGCTGGTCGAAAAGAGGATGCTCTATGCCGTCATCGATGTTCAGACATTCGCAGGTGGCCGAAATGGCCGCCAACAGCCGTGCTTCGTCGCAGCGTTGCGGGTCTTCGAGTAGATCGCTGGCGCTGGCCAGCGCTTCGGAAATCTGCAGACAGTCACTGTCGTTGAGTTCAATAGCGATGGCGCACAATTCAAATATAGCCGGTCGAAAGTCGGCCAATCCGCCACAGTGCCGATCATTCCAGGCTTGCGCCAGTTGCTGACAGCAAGCCTGCCAGCGTGCTGCCAGTTCGGGGGGAAAACGTGGTTCGCGTGCTTTTGCAATCAGCGGCAGAATATCGGCAACCGCGCGTAGCGTCGGCTCAAGCGCAGCGCGGGTGGTGTCGAGATCGTCAGGCGGAAAGCTGCCGCTCATGCTTTTGGTAAGCCAGGACAATGAAAACTACGCCGACCAGAACCATCGGCAACGAAAGCCACTGCCCCATACTGACAATGTAGGAGTGGCCAAAAATGCCAGCGTCCGGCTCACGGAAATATTCGACAATGGAGCGAAAAAGGCCATAGCCGATGAGGAAAAGGCCAGAGACGGCGCCGCGTGGGCGAGATTGGCGTGAATAGAACCAGAGCACAAGGAAAAGCGTCAGCCCTTCCAGCCCGGCGTGGTAGAGCTGCGAAGGGTGGCGGGGCTGGTTGTCGACCTGGGGAAAAACCATCGCCCAAGGCAGGGCTGCATCGGCCACCCGACCCCACAATTCCCCATTGATGAAATTGCCGATGCGCCCGGCCATGAGGCCAAGCGGAACGAGTGGGGCAATGAAATCAGTGGTATCGAGCCAATTACGTTTGTGCTTGAGCGTCCATATCAGCATGGCGACCAGAACACCAAGAAAACCGCCGTGAAAGCTCATGCCGCCCTGCCAGACGGCGAGAATTTCAAGCGGATGACTGAAATAATAGGCCGGATGATAAAGCAGCACTTCGCCCAATCGCCCGCCAAGAATGACCCCCAGTGCACCGAAAAAAAGCAGGTCATCCACCTGCGCCATCGCCCAGCCGGATTCCGGGCGCGCCAGGATACGGACACGCGCTAACCACCAGAATTGAGCAAAAGCGGCGACATACATCAAGCCATACCAGCGAATAGCCATTGGCCCCAGGCTGATGGCAACGGGATCGAATTGCGGGTGAACAAGCATGGTGAAGAAAATTCCGGAGGATCAGATCGAGATTTTGCCCTGATCGCGTCCGGCGGGGTGAACTTCGTTCTGGTTCAGGTGAAACGAAAGCGGCCTGCGCTTAATGATCTTCGTGACAACCTTGAAAAACGCATTTCGCAAATGCCCGCGCCTTGGGTATCATCAAAGTTCGGGAATAGATGAATCACAGATGGGCCATGGCTCAAAATGCGAGCGGCCACTATCGCTAGTGGCCGCGTGAAATCTGGTGGGCTGTGAGTGACTCGAACACTCGACCTACGGATTAAGAGTCCGCTGCTCTACCAACTGAGCTAACAACCCACGGGCATCTTCAGGAAAACCCAAGACACCTTGAGGGGCGCGATTATAATTGTTCTCGCCTTGTTCTGTAAAGACCCATTCTCATGCATTATTTTGCACAATTTCAAGGAACCGGGGTCAAGCCCCTTATAAAACGGACACCAGCAGGCGTCTATATGCACGCTCCATCGCTGGCATCTTGCGGGCTTTGACGATCTGGCGTAACTTGCCATCTGCCTGAAGAATGGTGCGGTATGGATGCCCTAGACAACGAAGAAATGCTGCTGGTTCTCCAGCAGGTATTAACCAAGAAACGTGTGCTCATTGTCGACCGCTATCCGCCGGCGCGCGATTCGTTGCGCCTGATGCTTTCGGCGCTGGGAGTGACTGCCGTGCACGGCGCCGGCAACTCGGCCGAGGTCATTCGTCAGGTCAGCAACAATCGCTTCGATATCATCTTGTCCGACTTCATCCTGGAAGATGGCCGTGACGGCCAGCAATTGCTGGAAGAATTGCGTCACAACCGAATGATCGCCTTATCGACCGTGTACATGATTATCACCGGCGAACGCTCCTATACCAATGTCGTCTCTCTGGCCGAGCTCGCCCCTGACGATTACCTGATCAAGCCCTTTACAGCTGAACAACTGCAGATTCGCCTGATTCGCGCCATTTACAAAAAGCACATCCTGCACAAGGTTTACCAGCAGATCGAGCGCGGCGACCTGGTGGAAGCCATTGCGGCTTGCAAGCGTGTTGAGCAGCAGCAACCGCCTTACATGTACGATGCCCTGCGTTTCGAGGGCGAATTGCTGCATACCCTGGGGCGGCACGAAGAAGCCGAAATCGTCTATCGGCGCGTCATGGAAGCCAAGGTGGTGCCCTGGGCAAAAATGGGTCTGGCACAATCGCTGAAGGAACGCGGCAATCTTGACGAAGCTGAAATCCTGGCCAAAGAGGTCACCGAGGAAGCGCCGGAATATCTTTCCGCCTACGATTTCCTCTCTTCAGTACAAGAGGCGCAGGGCAAGCTGGAACTGGCGCAGCAGGCTCTGCAACGCGCCGCCGACATTTCCCCGAACAATACCGTGCGTCAACGCCTGGTGGGCGACATTGCCGCCCGCAACAAGGATTTGCTGACCGCCGAAAAAGCCTATGGCAAGGTACTGGAGCGGCATCGCGGTTCTTCGCTCAAAAGTGTTGATGATTTCACCAATCTTTCGCGTGTTCTGGTTGAACGCGGCGATGTCGGCGCTTCACGCAAAATCGTTTCCGAACTCAAGCGCGAATGGCGCGGCGACAAGCAGGCGGAAATGGCCAGTCTGGTCATGGAAAGCCTCTGCCTGCAGCAAGAAGGCCAAATCGACAAGGCGCAACAGATGGTCGAGCAGGCGCTGACCTTGCACCAGCAAATACAGGATAGTGCCAGCAATTCCGGCAAACCCGCCTTGCAGCGCCTGAGCGTCGACCTTGCCCACGCCTGTCTGGTCAGCGGCAAGGAAGAAACCGCACAAAAAATCCTGCGGCAGGTGGCCGCCGAGAACAACGAAGACCTGCACATCATTGAGCACATCACCGAGGTCTTCCGCAAAACGGGCAATGAAGATGCTGGCAAGGCGATGCTTGACCAGGTCGGCGCCGAAATCATCACCCTTAATAACCGCGGGGTTATGGCCGCCCGCGCCGGCGATCTTGAAGGCGCTGTCGAATTGCTCATACAGGCGGTCGAGCAAGTTCCCAACCTGCAGTTTCTGGTCAATGCCTCCAAGGCTATTTTCACCCTCATTGAACGCAAAGGCTGGGATCAGGAACTGGCAGAACGTGGCCTGCAATACCTGCGGCGAGCTCAGGCCAAAGATGCGCGCAGTCCCAAAGTGGCCTCGGCGCGCGAGCTTTACGCCGCTGTCGCCAAGAAAAACGGCATGCCCGTCAATGAAGCGCTTGAGAGCTGAGCGCGTTAAAATTCAGCATTACTCGATTCCACCCGGAGAACAACCATGCCCCAATATCGCTCCCGCACTTCCACCCATGGCCGCAACATGGCTGGCGCTCGCGCCCTCTGGCGCGCCACCGGCGTCAAGGAAGGCGATTTCGGCAAACCCATCATTGCCGTGGTCAATTCCTTCACCCAGTTTGTGCCGGGGCATGTACACCTGAAGGATCTGGGTCAGATGGTTGCCCGCGAAATCGAAGCGGCCGGCGGCATCGCCAAGGAATTCGACACCATCGCCATCGACGACGGCATTGCCATGGGCCATGGCGGCATGCTTTATTCGCTGCCGTCACGCGATCTGATCGCCGATTCAGTGGAATACATGTGCAATGCGCACTGCGCCGATGCCATGGTCTGCATCACCAATTGCGACAAGATCACGCCGGGGATGTTGATGGCTTCGATGCGCCTTAACATCCCGACCATTTTCGTTTCCGGTGGCCCGATGGAAGCTGGCAAGGTCGCCTGGAAAGGCCAGATCATCCCCATCGACCTTATCGACGCCATGATCAAGGCGGCCGATAGCGAAGTCAGCGACAAGGAAGTCGATGACTTCGAGCGTTCCGCCTGCCCGACCTGCGGTTCCTGCTCCGGCATGTTCACCGCCAATTCAATGAACTGCCTGTGCGAAGCGCTCGGCATGGCATTGCCCCCACCCATACCGACCGCAAGCAGCTTTTCCTCAAGGCCGGTCGCACCATTGTTGAACTTTGCAAACGCTATTACGAACACGACGACGCGAGTGTGCTGCCGCGCGCCATCGCCTGCAAGCAAGCCTTTGAAAACGCCATGGCGCTCGATGTCGCCATGGGCGGTTCGACCAACACCGTGCTCCACATTCTGGCCGTGGCGCAGGAAGCCGGTGTCAATTTCGGCATGCGCGACATCGACCAGATTTCGCGCAAAGTACCTTGTCTATCCAAGGTAGCGCCCTCCAGCCATTTGCACCTTGAGGATGTGCACCGCGCCGGCGGCATCATGGCCATTCTGGCCGAACTGTCACGCGCCGGGCTCATCCATCGCGAAGTGCCGACAGTGCATAGCAAAACCCTGGGCGAAGCGATCGACATTTACGACGTGATGCACACCGCCAACCGCGAAGTTCTGGAATTCTACAAGGCGGCACCGGCCGGCATCCCCAGCCTGACTGCGTTCTCGCAGGATAAGCGCTACTCCGAACTCGACCTTGACCGCACGCACGGCTGCATCCGCGATGCCGAATTTGCCTATTCCAAGGACGGTGGCCTTGCCGTGTTGACCGGCAATCTGGCCGAACGCGGCTGTATCGTCAAAACCGCCGGCGTCGACGAAAGCATCTGGAAATTCACCGGCAAGGCGCGGGTCTATGAGAGCCAGGAAGATTCGGTGCAAGGCATTCTCAGCGGCGAAGTGGTCGAAGGCGACATCGTCGTCATCCGCTACGAAGGCCCGCAAGGCGGCCCCGGCATGCAGGAAATGCTCTACCCGACCAGCTACCTCAAATCGCGCCATCTCGGCGCGGCCTGCGCCCTGCTCACCGACGGGCGTTTCTCCGGCGGCACATCGGGCCTTTCCATCGGCCACGTCTCGCCGGAAGCGGCAGAAGGCGGCACCATCGGTCTAGTCGAAACCGGCGACACCATCGAAATCGACATTCCCAATCGCCGTATCCACCTCGCCATCAGCGATTCCGTATTGGCCGAACGCCGCGCCGCCATGGACGCCAAAGGCTGGAAACCGGCCAAGCGTGACCGCGTTGTTTCAAAGGCCTTGCAGGCTTATGCGCTGTTTGCCACCTCGGCCGACAAGGGCGCGGTACGGGATATCAGCCAGGTCAAGCGGGTTTGAAAAAAATTTCAACCTGAATAAACGTGATAGCGCATCAGCGGGACTAGGGTGGGCAACTTGTTGCCCACCCTAATGATCCGCACGTTGATTGGTAGGCATAACTGCCCACGAGGTAGCTCTGAGAGAGCAAATGGTGTCAGGCTCAAATTAGCCGTGTTTATCTACGCCCTGCACAGTCCCCAGCAGCAGCACATTGGCCGGGCGCAGGGCGAACAGGCCATTAGTGACAACGCCGGCAATCTGGTTAATTTGCGTTTCCAGCGTTTTCGGGTCGCTGATGTGCAAGCCCCTGACATCAAGAATCACGTTGCCGTTGTCGGTGACGAAACCTTGTCGCCAGAACGGTTCGCCGCCTAGTGCAACAAGTTGCCGGGCAACATGAGCACGCGCCATTGGAATGACCTCGACCGGTAGCAGGAACTTACCCAAGGTTTTCACCAACTTCGAGCCATCGGCGATACAGACAAAGCAATCGGCGACGGCGGCAACGATTTTTTCGCGCGTCAGCGCACCGCCGCCGCCCTTGATCATGTGCAGGCCGCCATCGATTTCGTCGGCACCATCGACATAGACCGGGATTTTGTCGACGTCGTTGAGATCAAACACTGTGAAACCATGCCCTGCCAGACGCTTGTGGGTTGCCTCAGAACTGGCGACGGCGCCGCGATAACGGTCGCGGTGTTTGGCCAGCGCGTCGATGAAGCAATTGGCGGTGGAGCCGGTGCCAACGCCGATAATGCTGCCTTCCGGCACCTGCTCGACGACGTAATCAACAGCGGCTTGGGCAACAGCTTGTTTCAGTTCATCCTGGGTCATAGCGCGCGCACTCGGTGAAAAGCTGGAATTTTAACTCCTGCCCGAGCATTCACCGGCGCCAAAAGGCGAGCTATGCTAAATTCGCCGCTTCTGCCAGACAATCCGGAAACGCAATGACCACCGACAATCCCCTCCTCGATTTTTCCGACCTGCCGCGTTTTGATGCGATCACTCCCGAGCTTGTGGCACCGGCGATCCGGCAATTACTTGAAGAGAGCCAGCAACTGATAGACCGCCTGACCGACGATGGCGCACCCGCCAGCTGGCAGGATTTTGCAGCGCCGCTGTCGGATGGCATCGAGCGCTTGTCGCGCGCCTGGGGCATTGTCGGCCACCTGCATTCGGTCAAGGACATTCCGCCCTGGCGCGAGGCTTATCGAATATGCTGGCCTGAGCCGGGCGCAGAAAAAGATTATCGACAACGAAATCCGCGATTTCCGCCTTTCCGGTGCCGAATTGCCGGAAGATCAGAAGCCACGCTTCAAGGCCATTCAGGAAGAACAGGCGGCGCTGGCAGCGAAGTTCTCCGAAAACATCCTCGATGCGACCAATGCTTTTGCCGAAGTCGTCACCAATGGAAGCCGCCTGGCCGGATTGCCGCAGGATGTGAAGGATGCTGCCCGCACGGCGGCGGAAAAGGCAGGCGTGACGGGTTGGCGTTTCAACCTGCAGGCACCTTCTTATGGGCCGGTGATGCAGTATGCCGAGGATCGCGTTTTGCGCGCTCGCCTGTATCGTGCCTACGCGACCCGTGCCGCCGAGTTTGACGATTCGGGCAGCAAGCCGGAATGGGACAACACACCGCTGATACGGCGCATTCTGGAATTGCGCTCGGAAGAGGCGCTCATGCTGGGCTACGCCAATTACGCCGAGGTTTCGCTGGTGGCAAAAATGGCCGAATCGACAACCGAGGTGCTGGCTTTCCTGAACGAACTGGCCGACAAAGCCAAACCTTTCGCCGAACGCGACATGGCGGAACTGCGCGAATTTGTCCGCAGCACAATGGGTCTGGAAAAACTGGAACCCTGGGATGTTGCCTTCGCTTCGGAGAAACTGCTGCAGGCGCGCTACGCCTTTTCCGAGCAGGAGGTGAAGCAGTATTTCACCGAGCCCAAGGTCTTGCGCGGCCTCTTCAATGTTATCGAAAATCTGTTCAATGTACGGGTCAAGCCAGACAGCGCACCGGGCTGGCATGAAGATGTGCGCTTTTATCGTATCGAGACTAGGGATGGCGCGCTAGTCGGCCAGTTTTACCTCGACCTCTATGCCCGCGATGAAAAGCGCGGCGGCGCCTGGATGGACGATGCGCGTGGACGCAAGAAGTCGACTGACGAGTTGCAAACCCCGGTGGCCTATCTCAACTGCAACTTCTCGCGGCCGGTCGGCGCCAAACCGGCGACTTTCACGCACGACGAAGTGATTACCCTCTTCCACGAAACCGGGCATGGACTGCATCACATGCTGACTGGCGTCGATGAGCTAGGCGTTTCCGGCATCAACGGTGTCGAATGGGATGCCGTCGAGTTGCCCAGCCAGTTCATGGAAAACTATTGCTGGGAATGGCAGGTATTGCAGGGCATGACGGCGCATGTCGACAGCGGCCTTTGCCTGCCACGCGGGCTATTCGACAAGATGCTGGCAGCAAAGAATTTCCAGAGTGGCATGCAGATGGTGCGCCAGCTTGAATTTGCCCTGTTTGACCTGCGCCTGCATAGCGAATTCGATCCGCACGGCGACAAAACCGTACTCGATCTTCTGCGTGAAGTGCGCGAGAAAGTGGCGGTGCTGTTTCCGCCGCAGTGGCATCGTTTCCCCAACAGTTTTTCGCACATTTTTGGCGGTGGTTACGGCGCTGGCTATTTCAGCTACAAATGGGCCGAGGTGCTTTCTGCCGATGCCTACGCCGCTTTCGAGGAAGCCGGCGATCCTTTCGATGCCGCGACAGGCAAGCGCTTCCTGCAGGAGATTCTCTCCATC
>JAGTRX010000053.1 GCA_018262285.1 Pseudomonadota bacterium
TTCTTTTTCAATGCCCACAGACATTGTTCCAATTAGCGCAGATCGCAAGGCCGAGGAACTGCAGCGCGCCTTCAATGCCTTCAACAAGGTTTCGGAGGAACTGACCAGTGCCTACGAGGCTTTGCAGGGGCGCGTGGTTTCCCTGACGGAAGAATTGGCCGTGGCCAATGGCGAACTGCGCCGGCAGTATCAGGAAAAAGAAGCCTTGTCGGAACGCCTTGCCCTTCTGCTTGCCGCCATGCCGGCTGGTGTGGTGGTACTTGATGGCAGGGCGTTGGTTACTGAAGCCAATCCGGCAGCGCAGGCGATGTTTGGTGCTGATGTAATCGGCAAGCACTGGGGCGACGTTGTGCGCGGCGCGCTGGAGCCGACCCTGACCGTGGGCGAATGGATGATGGGCAATAAGCACTTGTCGGTAGCCGAGAGTGCTATCGATTCGGCCGGTGGCAAAATTCTGCTCATTCACGACGTGACACTGGCGCACGAAATGAAAGCCGATCTGGAACGCAGCCAGCGCTTGGCTGCGATGGGCGAAATGGCGGCCTCGCTGGCACATCAACTACGCACCCCGTTGGCTGCTGCTCTGCTCTATGCCGCCAATCTGGGGCAGGCTAATCTATCGGATGAAGCGCGTAGCCGTTTTTCCGATAAGGCGACCGCCCAGTTACGCCGCCTCGAACGTTTGATTCAGGACGTTCTGCTCTTTGCGCGCGGCGAGAGCATTGGCCACGACCGCATCGCCGTTAGCGAATTGCTGGCGGAACTGGCGCAAACCGTCGAACCGCTGATGCGCGAACATGGCCTTCACTTCGAACTGGAGGATGCTTCGGCTGAAGCCGTTCTGGTCGGGGCGCGCAAGGCGCTGTTTGGTGCTCTGGTTAGTCTGCTCGAAAATGCGCTGCAAATCACACCGGCAAGCGGCAAAATTTGCCTCCTTGCCGGGCGGCAAGGTGATTTTTTACGCATTGCCGTGCGTGATAGCGGGCCGGGCATCAATCCCGAGTTGCACGAACGCATTTTTGAACCCTTTTTCACCACGCGCAGCCAGGGAACCGGGCTTGGCCTGCCGATTGCTTTGGGAGTGGCACGCGCCCACGGCGGCAGCCTGGATCTGGAATCAAAACCGGGGCATGGCGCGGAATTCGCCATGGTTTTGCCATTGGCGCCGCAAACGAACGAGGCAACATGACGAAAAACCGCTTACCCATTCTGGTCGTCGAGGACGACGCCAACCTGCGCGAAGCCATCTGCGACACGCTCGAATTGTCGGGACGCACTTTCGTCGCCGTTGAAGGTGGGGCGCAGGCGTTGGAAGCGCTGGCAAAACAGCAGGTTTCCATCGTTCTTTCCGACGTGCGCATGATGCCGATGGACGGCATCGCCCTCCTGAAAGCGATTCGTGTTGCCTACCCCTGTTTGCCGGTGGTGCTGATGACGGCCTATGCCGAAGTCGGGCGCGCGGTCGATGCGATGCGTGCCGGCGCCTGCGACTTTCTGCTCAAGCCTTTCGAGCCGGATGCCCTGCTCGCGCACATTGAAAAATACGAGATGCAGGACAGCGGTGATGTGGTCGGCGTCGTTGCCAACGACCCGGCCACGGCCAATCTGTTTACCGTTGCCGCGCGTGTCGCCAAAACCGATGCAACTGTGATGCTTACTGGAGAATCAGGCGTTGGCAAGGAAGTGGTTGCTCGCTTCATTCACCAGCGCTCGTCGCATCGCAATGGGCCTTTCGTCGCCATCAATTGCGCGGCGATCCCGGAGAGCCTGCTCGAAGCCACCCTTTTTGGCTATGAAAAAGGTGCCTTTACTGGCGCGACGCAAGCGCAGGCCGGCAAATTCGAGCAAGCCAACGGCGGAACTCTGCTGCTCGACGAAGTTACCGAAATGCCGTTGAGCCTGCAGGCCAAGCTCCTGCGCGTTTTGCAGGAGCGCGAAGTGGAGCGGGTGGGCGGCAAGAAACCAGTGCCGCTCGATATCCGCATCATCGCCACTTCCAATCGAGATCTGGCGGAGGCTGTGGCCAAGGGCGTCTTCCGTGAGGACGTTTTTTATCGGCTCAATGTTTTTCCGGTGGCGATACCGGCCTTGCGGCAACGACCGGAAGATATTTCGGGGCTGGCTCGTCATTTTATCGCCCTGCATGGATCTCGTCTGGGGCGACCGGCAATGTTGCTGTCGCCAGCAGCAGAAGCTGTGCTCAAGGCCTATCAATGGCCGGGCAATGTGCGTGAGCTGGAAAATGTCATCCAGCGCGCCTTGATTCTGGCGCCGGGTGGCAGCATCGAGCCGGAGCATCTCAATCTGGACGTTGTGCTACCGGCAGAGGTGCCTAAGAAGCCGGCAATTGCCAGGCCGGTGCCAACGCTCAAGGAGACTGGCCAAAATGCCGATAATTTACAAAGTGCGGAACGTGAATTGATCCTGCGCACACTGGCCGAAGTTGGCGGCTCGCGCAAGCTGGCTTGCGAACGCCTGGGAATTCCGGCGCGTACCTTGCGCTACAAGTTGTCGCAATATCGTGATCAGGGCTATTTTGAAGAGTAGATTGGCACGTTGTTTGCTGGTAGTTGCTGACTGATTTGGAGTATTACCATGGACACCTCGGGCATCGAACAAATGTTGGGTGTGCTGAAAAGCACAGCAACGCAGGCCGCCAGCAAAACGGCGGAGAGCACGGCGGCGCCCGGTGGGGCTGATTTTGCCCAGGTGTTGCAAGGCTCCATCGACAAAGTGAACCAGACCCAGTTGCAGGCGCAGCAAATGGCCGAAAAACTGGCGGCTGGTGACAACTCGCAGAATCTGCACGAAGTGATGGTGGCCTTGCAGACCGCCAGCGTTTCCTTCCAGGAAATGGTTCAGGTCAGGAACCGTCTGGTCAATGCCTACCAGGACATTATGAACATGCAGGTCTGAAATCTGGTCGGTGGTGACTCGTTGCCCACCCCACGAAACTGAATGTGCGCCTGTGCCGGAATACAGCGCGCTTGCTATGGCACACAAACTCCTCCCCGTCTTGTTCACTTGCGCCGTGATTGATGCGTACAATCGTGCTGTGTGTTTTTAGCGCAACTTCACAGGAGGATTTATCGTGGGAACCAAAGGCAGAGAAATCGTTGGCGTTGACGTCAAAAAATTGCTCAAGCTATTGAACAAGGCCTATGCCGACGAATGGCTGGCGTATTACCAATACTGGGTAGGTTCCAAGGTCGCCGCCGGTCGCATGCGCGGCATCATCGCTGAAGAACTTGCAGAGCATGCCCAGGAAGAGCTGGCGCACGCCGAATTGCTGGTCAATCGCATGGCTCAGCTGGGTGGCACGCCCCTGCTCACGCCGGAAGCGTTGTTGAAGGAAAGCAACTGCGGCTACGACGCGCCGACCGATCCCGATACCCGAGCCCTGCTGTTGCAGAATATCAAGGGCGAGCAGTGTGCCATCGAGACCTACCGGAAGCTTTATGATTTCGTCAAAGGCAAGGATCCGATTACGGAAAAGCTGATCCTGCAAATTCTGGAAGATGAAGTCGGGCATGAGGAAGACCTCGAAGCCATGCTCGAAGACATGAAGACCCCGGTCAAATAAGCGTCACCATTTACCCTCTCTCGCGGGCGGGAGAGGGAATCTGACCTTCCGGCTGACAAGTTGCCCGCCTTGCCAATCACCCTCATTCAAATCCTGAAAGCCGGGCTTTGCGTTCGCGTTCGACGCGGGTGATGTAGCGCTGGATCATGGTCAGCCGGTTGCCGGGCAGATTGATGAACTCGCAGCCGACCCGCAGGTGCTGGTTGCCGTTGCGCATGGTGATGTGAAAAGTATTGCGTACGGCCAGGTCGACCTGAATAACCCCTTCTTCCGGGATGTCCAGGCGGGCGCTGGCGATGGTTGTGCCGACCGAAAAAAGCGCTTCAGTTGTGGTTGGTGCCATCAGCCCGACCCCGCCGCCGCTGATATCGAGCAGTGACAGGTTCATTTCGATCGGGGCTTCATCCCCCCTGCGCAGCTTGATCTGGCAGAGAATGGGGTTGGCTTGCGGTGTTTCGAGGCGGAAGTATTCGCGGCGTTGCAGGCGTAGCAGGGTTTCCGGAACGTTGGCTGAAAATGCTGGCCTGCCGTTATGGCTGGCCGATTGCAGGCCATCAAGACGGAACTGGATCTTGACCTTGTCGAGGTTGGCCGTGCATAGCAGACGTGGTACCTGCAGCGCGCGCTGGTTGATGACCTCGTCGCTGCCACGGTCGAGAATGATGCGGTTTTTCCGTTCGTCGACCTCAATGAGACCAGTCAGGAAAAAATTTCGTCCCTGATCGAAATAGACGGTCGTCAGGCAATTCTTCTTGATCATCGAACGCAGGACGAAAAGAATCTCGGTCCGGGATTCCAGCATGTATTGGCTGAAAACGTCGGACTGCTCCAGTTCGAACGAGACGTGCTGAGACTCTTCGTGGGTGGCCGTTTCGGTGGCGGACATCGGTTTTAAGGTTTTTGACTAATGGGCAGTGTAGCGCAAACATGCCTGCCGTGCCACGCCTGGTCTATGCTTTTGGCAGAACAGGATTGGGCGGCGGCAGAGATTCGCCGTTTTCGATGTGGTAGAGCCAGGCGAGCAATTCGGCGACGGCGAGATAAAGCTGGGGTGGAATGTGCTCGTCGATGTCGACCTGCATCAGCAGCGTCAGAAGCTCCGGCGATTCATGCACATAAACCCCGTTTTCATGCGCGCGCGAGATGATCTGCTCGGCCATGAGGCCACGGCCACGGGCAACGACACGCGGCGCTGCGTCGCTTTGGCTGTAGGCGAGGGCGACCGCCTCGCGCTGGGGGTCAGCCGGTGCTTTCGCCATGATTGACGGTGCATGTGGTCAGTGCCAGCCCGGCGGCATCGAGTTGCCTTCCCAGCTGGCTGGAAGCGGCGGTCAGCTTGTTGCGGCTGGCCTCGCTGTCGGTGGTCAGGCTGATGTCCACCGCGTTGCCGGCGCGTAGGCGGATGCTGGCCTCAATCCCCCCCAAAGCGGGCAGCCGCAGTGTCATGCGGGTTTGCCAGCGTTCCGGCGCATCGTCGTCGCTGGACTGACGGCGGTTACCGTCCTCGCTGATTTCCCAGTGGATTTCCTGGCCAGGCCAAGCTTGACCCTGCCAGACATAGGTTTGCGTCGCCAGGGCATCGAGTTGTTGCTGGACGAGCGGCACGAGTTGGGCATTTACCGGGCTGGCCGTGGCGCGGGTGCTTGCGGCGCTCTCTGGTGCTGTCGGCAGAGAATTGCGGGCAAGCGCCTCTTCCGCTGCCTTGGCGGCTGGTGCCGAAGCCGGGGATGTTGCTGGCGTTGGTGTCTCGGCTCGTTGCGACCGCGCTTCCTGCAGAAGCGGTGAGAGTTTGCCCTGCGGCTGTTCCAGGAGAGTGGCGGTCGTCAGTTTGCCTTCCATCCAGCGCGCCTGATTCGCCTCGTAAAACATGCCGCTTTTGGCCAAAGCCTCTTTTAGCAGCGGTACCAGTTCGGCAGCCGTTTCCGGCATTTTGGTGACTAGCGGCTGGTTACCGTTGAGGGCAGCGGGCTGGGCGCGGCTGCCCTCCTTGCCGATGCCGGTGAGCAGGTCGCCGATAAGTTGTCCGGTCTGGCTCAAGCGGGTGGGAACGGATTGCTGTGTGGCGGCGGCATCCGCTGTCTTGCCGTCGCCACGATTGGCCACAAAAGCCAGCGAAACCTTGCCCTTGTTCTCGGTAACTTCCAGTTCGAGCGTGTCACCCGCTTTGGCGGAAAAGGGCAGCGCCAGAGTGATTTCGCGCTGGCCGACGATGGCGCGATAGGTGCCGTTGGGCAGAAAAGCCTGAATTTGCGCCATGATGCGCTGGCCAGGAACGAATTCGCGCAGGGCATCGGCCAGTTTCTGCGCTGCCGGCACCGCCTGCGTTGGCAGCGGTTGATCCGGTAAGGTCAGGCGCAGAAGGGTGGCGGCGTCGGGCGGGATCATGGCTTATGCCCGAAAAGGTCAAGCCTTTGGAGAAAAGGCGGCAAGGAGCGTGGATACCTGTGCCATCCAAGGCTCGACGTGCTCCTGGATGACGCCATTGCATTCCAGAATGCGCTTGATGGCATCCGCAATTGCTGGCGTTTCGTTTGGTTGCAAGGTGGCAAGGCTGGGTGGAAGTTTGGCGCTCAGAACTGTGCGCTCATTTTCCAGCGCCACCAGATTATCCCAATCCTGTTCGCGCGCCATCTCCACCATGCGCTCGGAGAGCGAAAGCAGGCTCTGGTAGGATTCGAGCAGAGCCATTTGTGTCTTCTTCGCTTCAGGCCGCGTTGGCCTGTTGCCGCTCCGGGGCGATTTGCGCCCAGGCGTCGCGCAGGTCGAGCAGCAGGTTGCTGACTTCAGTCAGCGCTGCTGGCTGGTTTTTCAGGTTGGCGAAGAGCAGGCGCTGCACCATGTAGTCGTAGAGGGCGGCCAGACGCTCCGCCAGTTCGCCACCACTTTCCATGTCCAGGCTGGCCTTCAGGCCATTGGTAATGATATTAATGGCCTTGGAAACCGCCATGCCCTTTTCGGCAATCTCCTTGTTTTCCATGTGAATTCTGGCCGTGGCGCAGGCCTGAATGGCGCCATCAAAGAGCAGCAACACCAATTTGTGCGGGCTGGCCTCGGTGATGGAAGTCTCCATATCGACCTTGGCATAGGCAGAAATCGGGTTGCGTGGTGCTCCGAACATGCTTTCTCCTTAATTGCTGTTAATGCTCGGTAACGAGGCGAGTTGTGACGCTAGCCGAGAACTCAGGGCCTGCATGTTGGATATTTGGGTATCGAGCGCGGTGAATTGTCGCCGGTATCTTTCTTCCACCTTGGCCAGCTTCAATTGTAGCGCTTCCTGGCGTTGGTCAAGCGATTTGATGGTGGATTTGATGCCGTCGATTTTGCTGTTTACGGAACCGGTGGGGCCGACCATGCTGTCCAGTGTCGCCTTGAAGCGGCTGCCGACATCGGCCACCAGATTGGCGACGCCCTCAAAATTGCTGTTGATGGCGGCGTTCAGTTTGGTCGAATCAAGCTTCAAAGTGCCATCAAGCTGCAGGTTGACGCCCAGGTCGGAAAGGCGCTGCAGGCCGTTGCCGCCCGCGCTGCTGGAGGAAAAGAGCAGCGTATTGAGCTGGTTTTGCGTAGAGCGCAGTGTACTGTCTCCGGTCAGAGTGGCGGCAGTCTTGGTGGTGCTGTTGTAGGCGCCCAGACTCTTCATTGTGGTGGCGGCGTCGTTAAAGGCTTTGATGAATGTATTGAGGCTGCTGGTGATGCCGCTGTTGTCCTTGGCGATGGTCAGGGTGGTTCCAGTGGCGCTTTCTTTGGCCAGCGTCAGAGTGACGCCCTCGATGGCGGTGGAAATGCTATTGCTGGCGCTGCTGACGGTAATGCCGTCGATTTTGACCGAAGCGTTTTTGGCCTCCGCATCCTGCGTCCAGCTATTGGCCGAACCGGCAGCGTAGTTGAAATCTTCAAAACCGGCGCTGCCAGTCATTGTGATGGTATTGGCAGCGCCACTGTTCTTGGATTTGAGCACCAGAACATCGCTACTGCCGTCGTTAAGAATGCTGGCGCTGACGCCAGCGCTGGAGGCATTGATGGCGTCGCGCATACTGGCCAGAGTGGCGTTGGCGCCGATTGAGACGTTAACAGCCGTGCCGTCGCCCACCTTGATATTGAGCGTGCCGGCGCCGGCCGGAATGCTCATGCCGCTCTTGCTCAGTTGCTGCGCCGAGGCGAGTGTAATGTCTGATAGCGTATGGCTGCCGGCAGCTGCGCTGTTGGTGGCGGTGGCGCTGCCCAGGGAGGTGTCACTCAGGGTGGCGCGGGTGCTGGTGTATTTGTTTACCGCCGTGGTGCCGCTGGCGGGAACCAGGCCTTCAGCCGCGGTTTGGGCTGCGGTCAGCACACTTTTGAGTGAACCGAGGGCAGAAATTTTGGTGTTGTAGCTTTTTTCCTTGTTTTCCAGCGCGGTCAGCGGTAGCCTTTCAGCTTCCATTAGCCGACTGATCAGGGAATTGATGTCAAGGCCGGAACCGATTCCGGGGGATGAGAGACCTGCCATGATGTCTTCCTTTCGCGCTTTTTGTATCCGGTTCTGCCGGATACATTATACAACCGCAAATTAAGCAGGAAGCATTCCACCTGCAAGCAGGCAGAAGTTTCAGGCTTGCTGCTTAATGAGTAATCCCTGCAGCCGGTCGAGTGTCTGGGCAATCTGCAGTATTTCTTCTGATGGAAACTGCCGGATGACTTCCTTGGTCGAAGTGTCGATCACCTTGACGACCCGGATGCCAGTATCTTCATCGATGCTGAAATCCAGATTGCTGGCCATCGGTTGAACGAACTTCTTTACCGCCTCAACGGCCTGCTCAAGCTGTTGCCTGCCAGCGTTGGCCTTGGGGGCTTCCACCTTGGGGGCTTCCACTCTGGGGGCTTCTGCCATCGGGCTGGCCGCAACCTCGCCGCCGCCTTGCTTGGCGACTGGCATGACCGGCGGTGGTGTCTGCATTGAAACTGCTTGTACGGACATGATCTTCTCCTCGGCTCAAGCGTTGCGGGCGTGGGGGCGATTTCGCCTCCACGCCCGTTGGGTTAGCTTACTTTACCAAGCTTAGCCGCGCAACAGGGACAGCACGTTGTTAGGCAGAGCGTTGGCTTGCGACAGCATGGCAATACCGGCTTGTTGCAGGATCTGCGAACGGGTCAGGGCGGCGGTTTCTGCCGCGAAGTCCGTGTCTTGAATCCGGCTACGGGAAGCAGTCAAGTTTTCCGTCGTCGCTTGCAGGTTGGTGATGGCCGACTCGAAGCGGTTCTGGATGGCGCCAAAGGTGCTGCGGAAAGTGCTGACCGTGGTCAGGGCATTGTCAATCCGCTGTATCGTTGCATTGGCTCCAGCCACGGTCGTTACGCTGGCCATGGAGAGACTGCCGGAGTTTGCCGCAGTTGTGGCTGCAGACAATCCCACCAAACCAGCATCCGCACCGGCTACGACGATGTCAGCCGACGAAGTCAGACTCATCGCGCCCGTTCCGGCATCAATCGTGGCATAGACATTGCTGACCAGGGTGTTGATGCTGCTTGCAAGGGCGCTGCCCGAGGCAAAACTTCCCGTGATATTGGTGCCGTTAATGGAGAAGTTGGCCAGTGTGACACTGCCGCTTGCTACACCAGCCGTGCCGCTGGCAAAGCCAAACCCGCCCGCCGTTGCATTGGCGTCGGCACCGGTGATATTGACGGCATCCATCGAGCCGGTCTTGGTGATGGTGATCGCGCCAGCGGCGAAAGCTGCTGTATAGCCGGTCAGTTGAGATTGGATGTCAGTCGCCATGGCGGCATTGTCGGCGTAGTTCTGATCCAGCGTTACTGCAGAGCCGTCAACATAGAAGGTGCCGTTGGTGGTAGCGACAGCGTCGGTGCCGGCGGTGCCTGCGGCGTTGACCAAGCCGTCAGTGCCGCTAGCGCCGGTGATGGCGACCGCTGTGGAAGCTGAGCCAGTAGTTTCGCGTGCGACGGTGATGGTGCCACCGACATTGCTGACGGCGTAACCGGCACCCATCTGGGTGTCAATAGCCGCCCGCAGGTTGTCGAAGCTGCCATAGTCTGCGTTCAGGCTGATAGCGACGCCGCCGATCGACAAGGTTTCGGGGTTGCCGGCAGCGGCTGCCGTGCCGGCGACACCAGTCGAATTGGCGAAGCCTGCAGCTACGGCATTGGCATCGGCGTTAGTGATTGCGACTGCGGTTGTGGCGGTGCCACCGGTGGCATTGGTGATGACGATATTGTTGCTGACAACAGAGGCTGTGTAACCAGCGCCCAGTGCCGAGGCTTGCATCTTGGTTTGCAGTTCAGCGGCGACAGCGGCGCGGTTGGCATCATTGCCGTCCAGGGTGATATTGACACCGTCAATGGTCATCGTGGCGTTGGTGGTGGCAACAGCAGCCGTACCAGCCGTACCGACCGAGTTGGCGAAGCCAGCAGTTACTGCATTCGCATCCGCATTGGTGATGGCAACAGCGGCCAGAGATCCGTCCTTGCTGATATCGATATCGCCAGCGCCGTTAATGGTGACTGTGTAGCCGGTGAGCTGCGATTCCAGTTCAGCCTTCAGGCCGGCATCATTGGCTACGTTGGTGGTCAGGGTGACGCCGATACCGTCTACATCGAACTGAGCCAGGCCTGCGCCGGAGAAGTCGTAAGCGGTGACTGTCTGGTTGTTGTAGCCATCGATCTGCGCTGCAGCGGCTGTGCTGAAGTTGTGGGCGACGTCGGTAACGGCTTGTGGCGTTGATGTGCCGGCGACATAAGGCGTTGCGGCGGCAAAGTTGTAAGTCGTCGCGGTGAAACTTACACGGCCTGCTGTGGCAGCGGCGCCAGCGGTGCCGTAATTCAGGTTGGTCGGGGTGACGTCGATATGACCGGAAGCGCCGACGGAGCCAAATGCGCCGGAGGTGACCGAGGCAATCTGACCCGTTGACGAGGTGCGCATATTACCGCTCAGGGAGACATCAATCGTTTCGCCAACGTTGGCGCCAATCTGGAATACGGCGTTGCCGAAAGTGCCATCAAGAATCTTGCGGCCATTGAAGGAGGTTTGTGTGGCAACGCGGTCAACTTCTGCCAAGCGCTGCTGAACTTCGAGGTTCAGGGCGGCGCGGTCGGAATCACTATTGGTGGCGTTGGCAGACTGCACAGCCAGTTCGCGAATGCGCTGCATGTTCGAGGTCATTTCGGCCAAGGCGCCTTCACCGGTCTGCGCCAGGGAAATACCGTCATTGGCGTTGCGGGTGGCTTGGTTCAAGCCGCGAATCTGGGTCGAAAAACGCTCGGAAATCGCCATGCCGGCTGCGTCGTCCTTGGCGCTGTTGATGCGCAGACCAGAAGACAGGCGTTGCAGGGCGACGGACATTGCGGTCTGTGAAGTGTTCAGGTTGCGCTGAGAGTTCAGGGACGCGATGTTGGTGTTGATAATTTGTGCCATTTTCATCTCCTTGGAGAGGTTGATTAGTCAGCCAATCATCCCGATCAGCTTCCAAAACTCAGGTACCGCAATGCACTGCCTGCACCGTTATGTTCATTTACGGAGGTTCGGGAGGAAACTTTAGCGAAATATATAATTTCCGCGCCAGCCTGATTCCATTCGCCTTCAGGGGATATTTACGGATAAAAAATCAAGTTCTTGAGATCTATTGCACCAACCATCAAATGTTTGAAGTCGTCACCCCGGAGAAGGCCGGGGGTCAGAAGGAGATTCTAGGAGCCCACTGGATACCGGCCTTCGACGGTGGCAGCCTATCGGGAAATGTGAATCATGTGACGCGAAACGGGCGGGGTGGCGAAGAATGAGGGCGATAGTTTTGGCGGTGGTTCCTGCGTATAATGACAGTTGACTTCAGGCGGCTCGCGCAGGTTCGCTGCTGGCATGTTGGTTGAATTTCCTGGCTTTTGAGAGAGGTGAGAATAGCCGATGAAAACCGTTATCCTCGCCGGTGGCTTGGGAACACGCATTTCCGAGGAAACCCACCTTAGACCTAAGCCCATGATCGAAATCGGCGGCCGGCCGATCCTCTGGCACATCATGAAGATTTACTCGGCGCACGGCATCAATGACTTCATTGTCTGTTGCGGCTACAAGGGCTACCTCATCAAGGAATATTTTGCCAACTACTTCCTGCACATGTCCGATGTCACTTTCGATATGGCTACCCACGAAATGCAGGTACATCACCGGAAGGCCGAGCCATGGCGGGTGACCCTGGTCGATACTGGTGACGAGACCATGACGGGAGGACGACTGAAACGCGTCGCCGAATATGTGCGTGACGAGGAGGCCTTTTGCCTGACCTATGGCGATGGCGTTTCTGATGTTGATATTGGCGCCGGGATCGCCTTTCACCAGCAGCATGGCAAGATGGCTACTGTTACTGCTGTTCAACCTCCCGGCCGCTATGGTGCGCTCGATATGGCAGGTAACAGTGTTCGCGGCTTTATGGAAAAGCCGCAAGGTGAAGGCGGCTGGATCAACGGCGGCTTTTTCGTGTTGTCGCCGCGCTGCCTTGATTACATCGCTGGCGACAGCACCCCATGGGAAGGCGAGCCGCTGACGCGCATTGCTGCCGAGGGGCAACTGATGGCTTTCGAGCATCGCGGCTTCTGGCAGGCGATGGATACCCTGAGAGAGAAAAATTTTCTTGAGGATTTATGGATTACGGGCGGGGCGCCGTGGAGAACCTGGAAATGAGAACCCCGTCAAAATCTTTCTGGCGTGGCAAGCGCGTCCTGATTACCGGGCATTCGGGGTTTAAGGGCGGTTGGCTGACGATCTGGTTGCAGCGCTTGGGGGCTGAGGTTGTCGGGGTGAGTCTGTCGCCTGAAACATCGCCCAATTTGTTCGGCCTCGCCGGGATTGCCCAGCTTTGTTCCAGCCACTTTTGCGATATTCGTGATGCCATGGCGCTGGCCGAAATTATCCGGCAGAACAGGCCTGAGGTGGTTTTTCATCTGGCGGCCCAACCCTTGGTGCGAGCCGGTTATCGGCAACCTGTCGAAACCTTTGCCAGCAATGTCATGGGTACGACGCATGTTCTTGATGCGCTGCGAGGTTTGGAGGGTGTTCGCGTTGCGGTCATGATCACTACCGACAAGGTTTATCGTAACAACGAGTGGCCTTGGCCGTACCGCGAAGAAGACGCCTTGGGCGGTCACGATCCTTATAGCGCCAGCAAGGCGGCTTGCGAGATCGTGATCGATTGCTATCGCCAGTCTTTTCTGTCCGGGCAGGGTGTCGCCCTTGCCAGTGCCCGGGCTGGCAACGTCATTGGCGGTGGGGACTGGTCCGAAGACAGGCTACTACCTGATGCAGTCAGAGCCTGGCAGTCTGGTCAAATGCTGCATGTTCGTCGGCCACAGGCTGTTCGCCCCTGGCAGCATGTGCTTGAGCCGTTGGCAGCCTATCTCAGGCTTGCCGAGCAATTGTGGCAGGCGCCAAAGCTGGCAGGTGCTTACAATTTTGGCCCGGAAACCCAAGAGGCAGCCACCGTCAAGCAAGTGGTTTCGCTGGCAAGCCAGGCTTATGGAATTGGCGCTGTGCAGTTTGGTGACGGTTCGGATGGTCCGCATGAAGCCGGCTGGCTTGCCTTGGAAATCGCCAAGGCGCGTACATTTTTGGGGGTGACTCCGCGCTGGTCGCTTGATCAGGCGGTGACAAAAACGATGAATTGGTATCGTGCGCAATACGATGGGGCGGATGCCTGTGAGTTGTGTCTTGCTGACATTGCTGCTTTTGAGGCAACCTCCTGATGCGCTTTACGGTGACTGAATTGCCGCTGCATGGGCTTAAGCGCATCGAACGCCAACGTCTGGGTGACTGTCGCGGTTTTTTGGCACGCATGTTTTGCGCCGATGAACTGGCGCTGGCCGGCTGGCAGAAACCTATTGCTCAGATCAATCATACCTACACGGCAAAAAAAGGAACGGTGCGCGGCCTTCATTTCCAGTCGCCGCCGCATGCCGAAATGAAGCTGGTGAATTGTATTCGCGGTGAGGTATGGGATGTGGCTGTCGACCTTCGGGTAAATTCGCCAACCTATCTGAAGTGGCATGCCGAAGCACTTTCTGCCGAGAACAACCGTGCCTTACTTATTCCCGAAGGCTTTGCACATGGTTTTCAGACCCTCACGGATGATGTTGAACTCATCTATATTCATTCGCAGGCTTATCGTGCCGCCGCCGAGGCTGGACTAAACTGCGTTGATTCTCGTTTGGCAATTGCCTGGCCGTTGGCCATTACGGAGTTGTCTGAGCGCGATCAGGCGCATCCCATGATTACAGTGGGTTTCTCTGGAGTTAACGTCGAATGAAGTGCAGACATTGCAAGCACCGGCTCGAGCATACCTTTATTGACCTGGGTTTTGCTCCGCCATCGAATGCTTACCTTGCGGCAGAGGATTTGAATCGGCCAGAAAAATATTTCCCGCTCAGAGTCAAGGTCTGCGATCAGTGCTGGTTGGTTCAAACCGAGGATTACGCTCAGGCCGACGAGTTGTTTTGTTCCGACTACGCCTATTTTTCGAGCACTTCAACCAGTTGGCTTGATCATGCCGCGCGCTATTCGGAAAAGATGAGGCAGGAGCTTCAACTTGATGGAGACAGTTTGGTAATAGAGGTCGCCTCAAATGATGGCTATCTCCTGAGAAATTTTTTGGCTGCAGGCGTCCCGTGCTTGGGGATTGAGCCCACAGAAAGCACTGCCACAGCAGCGGAAAAATTAGGTATTCCGGTTTTGCGTGAATTCTTTGGTGAACAGTTGGGGGCTAGGCTTGCGTCAGAAGGCAGACAGGCGGATCTGATTGTTGGCAATAATGTTTATGCCCATGTGCCTGCTATTAACGATTTCACCCGGGGTTTAAGGGCTGTGCTCAAACCCGACGGTACGATCACGCTCGAATTTCCACACTTGCTGCGCCTGATCGAGAACGCTCAATTCGACACGGTTTATCACGAACATTTCTCCTATCTGTCGCTGTCTACAGTGAGTAAAATTTTTGCTGCTGCCGGGTTGCGGGTATGGGATGTCGAAGAACTGCCAACGCATGGAGGCAGCTTGCGCATTTATGGTTGCCACGCCGGAGACGAACGCCTCACCAGCCAAAATGTAAACGCAGTCCTTGCCGAGGAAAACCGGTGTGGCCTGCAGAGCCTAGCTACTTATCAAGGTTTCCAGGCCAGGGCAAATAAAATCAAAGATGATTTATTGACTTTCCTGATTGAACAAAAATACGCAGGCAGGAGTGTGGCGGCCTACGGCGCCGCGGCCAAGGGCAACACCCTTCTGAACTATGCGGGAATCAAACCGGATTTGTTACCCTTCGTGTGCGATGCTGCTGACGCGAAGCAGGGCAGATTCATGCCGGGTAGCCATATTCCCATTTTGTCGCCAGTTGTGCTGGCTGAACAGAAACCGGACTATGTGCTTATCCTGCCGTGGAATATCAAGAACGAGGTTATGCAGCAACTCGACTACCTGAAGGTGGCGGGAAGCTCGTTTGTCACCGCCATTCCCTCACTGACGGTCTTTTCCACATGATCGAAATCCATCCTTCGGCACGTATTTCGCCCCTCTCCGATATAGAAGACTCAGTGCGCGGGTCGCGTATTGTCATCGCTGAAAATGTGGTGATTGACGCCTTCGTCAAGATCAAGCCGGCAGGTGGTAGTGGCGACCTGATCATCGGGATGAATACGGTTGTTAATTCGGGTTGCGTTTTTTATACGGGTAATGGCGTCCGAATTGGGCGCGGCGTCGCGATTGCCGCCAATTGCACCTTCGCGCCGACCAATCATGAATTTGCGAACCGGAATACCCCGATCCGCAAACAAGGGTTCCGGCCGGGCAAAGGTGGTATCGTCACTGGCGATGACGTGTGGATCGGCGCCAGCTGCGTCATCCTCGATGGAACGAATGTCGGCGAGGGTTGTGTTATTGGCGCCGCTTCCTTGGTGCGCGGCATTCTGGAACCTTACGGCATCTACGCTGGCAACCCCTTGCGCAAAATCGGGAATCGCCAATGAATTTCACCATTCTGGGTGCTACCGGTTTCATTGGTCGCCATCTTCTCGCTCACCTGACTCAGCAAGGTCACGAGGTCTGGGCGCCAGCCAAGGGCGAGCCGGAAATTTTTTCCCGGCCGCTAGGCCATGTGTTCTACTGTATTGGCATGACCGCTGATTTTCGTCAGAAGCCCTATGACACGGTGCGGGCGCATGTCGGGGTATTGGCCGACGTCCTCCAGCATGGCAGCTTCGAATCGCTGGTGTATCTCTCTTCGACGCGGGTATATGCGCGCAACCATATTGCCAACGAACAGTCGCAGATTGTTGTCGACCCAAACGATCCCTCCGATCTCTACAACCTCTCGAAACTGGCGGGTGAATCGTTGTGTCACAGCTGCGGCAGAGCGGGTGTCAAGGTGACGCGGCTTTCCAATATTGTTGGCGCGGATTTGCAATCGGGCAATTTCATTTTCGAGCTGATCCGTGAGTCAATGTCCGGCTGCATGACGCTGCAATCCC
>JAGTRX010000153.1 GCA_018262285.1 Pseudomonadota bacterium
CGCCGCATTCCCGACGGCGCCCGCATCGAAATGGACGGCGCCAGTGGCGTGGTGCGTTTGCTGGAGGGGGATTAACCCATCAGAAAAGGTGGAATTCGACGCGATTGGAGACCGCGCCGAAGACAATCAGCGACAGGTAAAACAGCACGAGGTAGAGGTTGGCAAAAGGCATGAGCACCTTCTTTTCCACCTTCGGTTTTTTGCGGGACCGTACGAAGCAGACCGTGCCGATCAGCGTGCAGACATAAGGCAGCAACAGGCACAGGCCGGCGATCATCACCGGGCTGCTGCCCAGCCAGGGCTGGCTGACCAGCAGAATGATGAGCGGCGCCAAAAGGGCAAACAGGTTGGAGATCAGCAAAGTGCCGGGTGTGGTCAGGGTGGCGGAATAGAGGCGCTGCCCTGCCTTCGCATGTTGCGGCCAGGCGTTCTTGCGCGAAAATTCGTAATGCAGAAAGGCCAGGGCAAAGGCCAGAATCACCCAGAGCTGATCCGGCTTGAATCCCACGCCATATTCGCCCATGAAGAAGAACAGGGTATAAACACTGAGCAGTATATTGACCGGATAAGTGACCAGCAGGCTGTAGTACAGCGAATTCCTGACTTTGGGCGAAAATCTTTCCACCCAGATCAGATAGATGCCATACAGGATATCGAGCAGGGCAATCGCCAGCAGCGAGGCGGACAGAAAAAGATTCAAGAACACGACGACTGCAGTCGACAGGATGTTGAAGGCGAAAAGGTCGTCTTCGGTGACTGACCCCACGACCAGCGGCCGATCCGGGCTGTGCACCTTGTCGTATTCGTAATCCTTGATTTCATCGACGCAGCGCAAAACGAAGAGCACCAGAAAAAGGGTCAGGATGGCAAACAGGGTCTTGCCACTGACCACCCAGGTCAATGGCGTTCCGTTGATGGTGACAAAGGTGGCGATCAGGCCGAGAAACCAAAGCGCGGCAAAGCCGAAATGCAAACCGGGCTCATACGAATCACGCATGAACGAGAAAAATTTCGGCAAAAAATTCTGTTGTTTTTCCATTGTTTCCATCGTCGCAAGCGACCCTGACTAAAAATTCATGTGGTACAGAAGTCCCACGTTGGAATTATTTCTGAAAAATCGAAACCACCGTGTATTTCCGCAACATCAGGAAGGTTGAAACCATATAAATGGCATTGAATAACACGTTAGGCTTCAGACCAATCAGCTTCTTGATCAGCGGCATCAGGAAAGGCAGTTTGATGCCGACGATGGACAGTTTCAGCAAATTGGTCACTTCCTTGATCTGCGGCTGATTGAGGAGGCTGTTCAATATCTTGAACTCGTCGTCGCCCAGCTTGAGAGGATCGGTCGGGCTGATATAGCCCTTCTTGATCGCGTAATAGGTAATATCGAGGCCGGGATAGGGGTGAAACATCTGCGAACTGAAGGAAAACGGCTTGATTTTTCTGGTCAGCTCCACCGTCTTCAGCGCATCGTCCAACGTTTCATCCGGAATACCGAACATCGTATATACCACGGCCTTGACCTTGTATTGGTTGAGTAGCGCCATGGTTTCGATGATTTGCTTGTCGGAAATATTTTTGCCGAGAACCTCTTTGCGCAATTTCTCGCTGCCGGTTTCGATCCCCATGCGCACGGTCTGGCAACAGCCGGTCTCGGCGATGGCCCGGACAATGTCTTCATCGATCAGATTGGCGCGGATATTGATGGTATAGGGAATTTTGATTCTTTCGCCATACGCCTTGAGAAAACGGAGCGTCCATTCCTTTTTCAAATTGAAGGTGCTATCGACAAACGAAACAATCGAGACATCGACCTGCTCTTTCAGCATTTCGATTTCCCGGATGGCGAGCTCGACATCGCGCAGCCTGAATTTATTGCGCGTCTTGTCCTCTTTGTACAGGCCCTTCCACTGATGCACGAAGCAGAATTTACAGTTGTAGGGACAGCCGCGCGAAATCACGAAATTGTAGATTTTCTGTTTTCGGAAGACGTCGTACTTCAGATAAAGGCCACGGTCGGGGAACGGCAGTTCGTTGATATCCAGCAAGGGTCGAATCATGTTCTTTTTGACCGCGCCGCCCTGCTTGACATGTAAATTGGCGATATTGGAATAGTCCGCCTGCTGCGCGATGGCATCGGCCAATTCCAGCATGGAGTATTCGCCCTCGCCGATGTTGATGATGTCTATATTTTCGTTTTCAACAAAGTCGGGGAAGAAGGTCGGATGCGGACCACCGGCAATGATGAGCGCCTTGATACCGCTGCCTTTAAGCAGGGAAGCCACATCCAGAGTCCATTTGCTGTCGATGGTCATGACGGAAAAACCGATGATGTCCGGCTGAAAATTTCTCACCGCCTCCAGATCCAGGGCATCCTTATCCTTGATCAGCATGAGATCGGTTTCATGCCCGTGTGCCTTGAGGACAGCCGAAATCTGCATGATGGCAATATTCTCTTTTTGCATCAGCTGCTTTTTCTGGATGAACAATATTTTTGCCATGGATTTCCTCAACGAAACACGGGTCACTGCACTGGCAGGAAATCGATATTCAGACTCCCTCAAGCCGGCTCAAAGTGCAATTTAAGACTATGATTTAATTGTAATTATATCATGCCGGGTGGGCTGGGCATCAGTCGCTTCGGTCGGCCTGCTGTTCGCGTCGCGCTTTGCGGATAGTCCAGACGACAAAGGCTGCCGTCAGAATCAGGATTTCGGAACAGACCAGCGTTTCCAGCCAACCGACCGGCCCTTGCAGCGCGGCGTAGAGCAAGGTGGTCAGGCCGGCGACCGGAACGAGAACAAACAGGCCGAAGCAGAATGTTCGGAAACTCCAGCGCATGAAGCTCGCCCAGCCAGGAAAGTGGCAGGCCAGCCAATAAAGCACTGCGGTCACCCCGGTCAGCAGCGCCAGGAAAGTCAGCAAGCCCACCAGATTCTTGATACCTTCGCCGAACCCGTCTTCGAACAAGGCAGCAAAAACTGAAAGCACGATCGGCCCGAATATGTAGGCGGGGAAAAGCAGGATAAACAGGCCTTCAACGCCGTTGGATAATTTCTCGTCCATCGCTTCAAGGCGGGTGTTTTCCCTTGCTAGCAGCGCGCCCATGGCAAGACCGGCGGCGATTCCGATGAATGGAGAAAGAAGAAGGGCGCTTTTGGAAGCCGTGAAATGAGCCACAGCAATGGCGATTTCAGTGACCAGGATGCCGACAACGGAAAAGATACCAAAGGGAAAGTGCATCAAGCGCCGAGCGATGGCGCCGGTCTCGATATTCTGCAAAATCATGTTGACGGCGGTCAGCACGGCCACGGCAACGCCAAGAGAGCCCGCCAATAGCAGAGGAAGAATTCCGAGCGCCCAGCCCTTGGCCGCGTAGAGGACGCCAAGTGCCAACACGCCAACGCCGATGCTCAGTTCGATGAAGAGGTGGCCGCTGACGATTTCGGGATATTTGCGCATCAATCGCCACCTCTTTCCGGAAGTACTCTTCATTTTACGCCATAGGAAATTTTGCGGTTTTTTCGCCCAAAATGAACTCGGCGGGCAAGATCGTCTCAAACCGAAAAGCAGGAAAGCCCATTTCCCCCAATGTTGAATCTGCGCGGTTAGACTTGCTGCCAGAAAGATCGAACTCAATGGAAACCGTCACCCATATTTTGAGCGGCGCCCTGGTCGCCCGCGCCATTGCTCCCAACGTGCTTTCGCGAGACGCGCAAAGGAAAGCAGGCCTTACGGTCGGTGCCGCCACCCTTTGTGGCGCTGCCGCCGCTGCCTTTCCGGATATCGATATCGTTGCCAATATTTTCGGGCAACTCACCTACCTGCTCAATCATCGCGGCATCACCCACTCGCTCATTGTGCTGCCGCTGTGGGCGCTGCTCTTTGCCCTGCTGGCGCGGCAGCGACAAAACTGGCTGGCTTTTTATCCCTACGCCTTTGCCGGACTGCTTATTCATGTCTTGGGCGATTTGATCACCTCTTACGGCACCATGATTTTGACGCCATTTTCGAATGCGCGTTTCGAGTGGGGAACCACCTTCATTTTCGACTTCTGGCTTTCCGGCATCATTATCGTCGGCCTGCTGCTTTCCTGGCGCTGGCGCCATTCGCGGCTTCCTGCCCTGGCTGCACTCGTGGCTGTGGTCGGTTATATCGGTTTTCAGGCGGTACTCAAAGAGCGCGCCATCGACGCCGGCCAAGCCTACGCCCGCACCAATGGCCACAATGGCGCCATCGTCAACGCCATGCCGCAACCTTTCTCGCCCTTCCGCTGGATGGTCGTCGTCAAGAATGCTGACGTCTATTGGTACACCCACATCAACCTGCTGCATCAGGAAGAAGCCTTGCCGGCAGCAGCGCCGGGTGGCGGTTGGTTTGCCCGCTTCAGCGCCAATTTCAGGTCGGTTGATCAGGCGCTCTGGCAACGGGTCGATCAATTTGGCGGCACGCCGCAGGAGGCCATGCTGTCGCGCCATGCCTTCGATCAACCCGGGTTTGCCTTTTACCGCTGGTTCGCCACCTACCCCGCGCTCTATCGTATTGATCGCAACCAGGATGGCCACTGTGTCTGGTTTCAGGATTTGCGCTTCAAATTCCCCGGGCTTGAGCGCCCCACCTTCCGTTTTGGCATGTGCTCGTCCGGCAATACATGGGTGCCGGTACGCTGGGTCAGCGAAGGCGTGCGCAATACGCTGTAGCAAAACAGGGTGTTCGCGCCCCGTTCTGCGTGGATAATGGAACCTGTGGCGTAATGTCTGGAACAGGAAATGACAAGTAAAACGGTGGTGGTCGGGCTTTCCGGCGGGGTCGATTCCTCGGTGGCGGCGCTGCTCTTGAAGCGGCAGGGCTGGAAGGTGATCGGCCTGTTCATGAAAAACTGGGAGGACGACGATACCGACGAGTATTGTTCTTCGCGCCAGGATCTGGTCGATGTGATGAGCGTCGCCGACGTGATCGGCATTGATGTCGAAGTGGTCAATTTCGCCGCCGAATACAAGGAACGGGTCTTTGCCGAGTTCCTGCGCGAATATCAGGCCGGACGCACGCCCAACCCGGATGTGCTGTGCAATTCCGAAATCAAGTTCAAGGCGTTTCTCGACCACGCCATGCAACTCGGTGCCGACAAAATTGCCACCGGCCACTATGCCGGCGTACGCGAATTCGACGGCCAATTCCAGTTGCTGAAAGCTGAGGATGGCAGCAAGGATCAGAGCTATTTCCTCTACCGGCTCAATCAGGCGCAGTTATCGAAAACCATTTTTCCGCTGGCCGAAATCTACAAGCGCGACGTGCGCAAGATTGCCGAAGCCGAGGGGCTGCATGTGGCCGCCAAAAAGGATTCGACCGGCATTTGTTTCATCGGTGAACGCCCCTTCAAGGAATTTCTGATGCGCTATCTGCCGCCGAAAAAGGGCGAAATTCGCCGTCTCGATGACGGCAAGGTGCTGGGCGAACACGATGGTCTGATGTACCACACCATCGGCCAGCGCAAAGGCCTGCACATCGGCGGCCTGAAGGAAAAAGGTCAGCCCGGTGGCGGCGATCACGATGCCTGGTTTGTATCCGGCAAGGATATGGCCAACAATGTGCTTCAGGTCGTTCAAGGCCACGACCATCATGCTTTATTACGCAGCGCGCTGCAGGCGAATCAACTCTCCTGGGTCAGCGGGCGGGCGCCGGAAACGCATTGGGTTTACAGTGCCAAACCGCGCTACCGAACGACTGATCAACCCTGCGAAATCGAACGCGTCGATGACGAATTCTGCGAAATCCGCTTCGCCGAGCTGCAGTGGGCGCTTACGCCGGGGCAGTCGGTGGTGGTTTACGAGAGCCGGGTGTGTCTGGGGGGCGGGGTGATTTTGTGAAATCAGGAACCAGTTAGGTGCCATAGTGTTTAGTGCTCCAGCCTTCGGTTTGTGGTTGGTCCGAACGCTTCGCCAAGCGGCTTGGGCTCCGCTTGCTGTTTTGGTGTTTCATTACATCATCCGGCATACGCCGTATCGTGAGGCCATGGACAACCCAATCCATTTCTTGGGTGGTGCTGCTATCGCCTTCTTTCTTCTTCGGGCCATTATTTTTGCCGCTCCTCTTATTGGTTCTTTGTGCCCTTCGGTTTCTTATTTCTTCGCTTTCACGTCAGCTTGCTCTGTGGCAGCCTTCTGGGAAATTGCCGAGTTTGCCTCGGATCAAATTCGAAAAACCCATGTGCAAGATTCTCTTTACGAAACCATGTTTGACCTTACTTTCGGGGTTGTCGGTGCGGCTATTATTTTGTTCATTGTCGCCATCTTTCAG
>JAGTRX010000054.1 GCA_018262285.1 Pseudomonadota bacterium
CCTCATGCCGCCCGGCAGTTCGCCGCACACTTATGCTCTCAAACCTTCCGAACGGCTGGCGGCGGAGAAAGCGGAAATCCTGTTCTGGATCGCGCCGCAGGTCGAAACGGCGCTGGCCAAGGTCACCAAGGCAATGCGGTCGGGAACGCGCATCATCACGCTTTCCCAAGCGCCAGGAATCAAATTGCTGCCGGCGCGTGCCGGCGGCAACTGGGATCATCAACACGGCACGGAAAAACATGGTCACGGCAATTTTGACGGTCACCTCTGGCTGTCGCCCAACAATGCGGCAGCCATCATTCGTGCCGCCGCCGATGCTTTGTCGACTGCCGACAAAGCCAATGCGGCACGCTACGCTGCCAATGCTGAAGCGGCGCTGCGTCGTCTGAAAGTGTTGGATGCCGAAATTGGCAGAAAACTGGCTTCGGTACAGAGCAAACCTTTCATCGTCTTTCACGATGCCTACCAGTATTTCGAGCGCAGTTACCAATTGAACGCCGTCGGTTCGGTGCTCATTTCGCCGGAAGCCATGAGCAGTGCCGGGCGGGTGCGCGACATGCGCGGCAAAATTGCCAAGCTCGGCGCAGTTTGCGTTTTTGCCGAACCGCAATTCGAGCCCCGCCTGATACAAACGCTGATTGAAGGCACGACAGCGCGTACCGGTACGCTCGATCCGATGGGTGTCGGCCTGCCGTCAGGATTGCCCGGTTACGAACAACTGCTCCGGAATCTGGCCGAAAACGCGGCGGGATGCCTCAATCGGTAGGCTTTCGAATAAACGTAAGTATTGTCATCACAAGCAAGGCGCTTCCCAGAATAGCAAAGCGCTAAAATTTGTCATTGCGAGGGCCTTAGGCTCGTGGCAATCCCTGATTTTGCGTGAGATTGCTTCGCTGCGCTCGCAATGACGACATTCATGTTTTGGCTAATGTCGTTTTCTAATCAAGTTCGTCAATCACCGGCACGACTCTTGCGGAGAGTCTCTCCCGAAACCGATTTTGGAGAAGATGATGCGCATTCAGGAATCAACAGTACAACTCACCGCCAGCCATGAGGCACAGTACAAAAGCAGCACCGAAATAAGCACGACACGAGAGTTCAAGCGGACTTTTGAACGCCTGGTCGCGCAATCTGGCAAGGATGAAGTGAAGGCTAGAGAACGCATGCAAAAACTGCTGCAATCTTTGGTCGACGCCATTCTGGCGGCAATAGACGGCAAGAAATGTTCGGAAAAAATTGCCGCCACCGATTGTGCCTTGCCGCCCGAGGCAACCACTGGCAGCAGAGAGGTTCCCCAAATCACCTGGAAGCAAACCATTGCGCAAAGCGTCAGCGAATCGGAAAGCACTTCGGTTTGCGGCAACGGTAAAGTCAAGACCTGCGATGGCAGAACGATCGACTTCAACTATGCGCTTGATCTGCAAAGAGAATATTCAAGCCAGAAAATTTCAACCGAATCCGGCACGGTACGATTGCAAGACCCGCTTATTTTGAGTTTTGAAGGCAACTCCTGCGAGCTGACGCAAGAACGCGTTGCCTTCGATTTGAATTCCGATGGCGTTTGCGAGCAAATACCCGGACTTGGTGCCAGTAGCGGTTTTCTGGTTTTCGACCGCAATGGTAATGGCAAGGCAGACAACGGTAGCGAACTGTTCGGGGTAGCCAGCGGCGATGGCTTTTCCGACCTGCGCGAACTCGACAGCGACCGCAATGGCTGGATAGACGAAGCGGATTCGGCCTGGAACCAACTGGCCATCTGGTCGGGAGATAAATTCGCTTCACTGGCCGAGCGCGGCGTTGGCGCCCTTTATGCATCGGCGGTTGATGCGCCGTTTTCGCTGAAAACTGCGGGTAATGAATTACTCGGCCAGATTCGTTCAGCGGGGCTTTATCTCAGCGAAGCAGGGGAGGTTGGCCAGTTGCAGCAGGTCGACCTCGCTGTTGCCGAAAACAAGGCGTGAGCTTGCGTGGGAGGGTATTTTAGAAAGCAAAGTTACTCTCCCTTGCACGTTCTCGTTGACCTGGATTTGCTTCGGATCATCATTGTTGTTCGCGGTTAGCAGTAGAGGCCGACACGAAACAATCGCACACCAGCCTTACGCGGGTTACGATATGGCCAGGAGGCGACTCATGCACCATTCGAAACTCTTCATTTGCATACTGTTTTGCGGCACGCTTGCCCCAATGTCTCAGATTTCGGCGGCACCGTTGAAATTGCTGGGGCTGGACGACATGTCCTGTAGCGCGTGGAAAAAGCAAAGCGATCCCGAACTTCGCGAGCCTTACATTCAGTGGGTTCGCGGCTTTCTCAGTGGCCATAACTACGCCAACCAGTCCAGACAGGTTACTGATGTCTCAAAAGCGACGGTAGCCTTGTATGTCGAGCGCTACTGTGCGGAACATGCGACTGCCACGGTTGCCGACGCAGCAATGCGAATGAGCGATCAGTATTCCGGGCGCAATGCACCGATTACCCGATAGGAACTCACGTCAATCGGCCAGCGCACAAAGCGTTGGCGTGAATTCGCCGTTTTGCCAATGCTCGAACCAGGTGGTCAGGGCGCGGGCTTCGCCCAAGCTGGCAAGCCGTTGGTCGATAGCATCGTGGTTGCCCCATACCACGTCTGCCAAAGCGCCATCGGCAACGCGGGATTCGATCTCGTTGCAATAAAGACCCAGTTCGCGCTGGATATAGAAGCCATAGGTGCGACAGGCAACTGGACGCTGGGCATAGACCGGGCATACATTGGTGGACTGATTCAGCAGCGGGCAAACGATGGGGTGCGAGTTTTGGCCGACCAAGGCAGACATTACCCGGCCGATTTCCTGAAGCCGTTGCAGCGGTAGTGCGGCCAGACCCTCTTGCAGCAAACGCCACTCCGCCATAGTCAATTGCGGGATTTCGGCGAGTTTTCGACAACAACCGTCGCAACCCTTGCCACACAGCCATTCAGGATGCGCTTCCCGGATGGCTTGTACACGAGCATCAATATCGGCATGGAGTTGGGATAGGGTTGCACAAATCATGCGCTACTGACAATCACCGATAGAAAAGAGATACGACGGTGATTCTCTCCTTGAGCGGCCCATTGCCGACGTAGTGCAGCGAAGCGGAACGGTATTTGCGCCATTCCCAGCTGTAGACGGATTGTTTCGGGTCGCTATGGTGCGGTTTGCCGATGACGCGGCTGACTGCCGGCAAAATCTCTCTGGTCTGATCCGGGCCGGGAATCTTGAGCAGAACGGACGCCACTTTGGTGCTGTTGGGGTGGGCTTCGACGGTGATTTCGATGTCCTTGTAGCGGCCGGTGTAATAGGCGCTGTCGGCATTGATGGGCGTGGCCTTTTTCAGATAATCAAGTTTGGGCACAGGTTGATCCTGCCGGATGTCCTTGAGGATTTGTTCGATATCGCCAGCGGTATCGGCAGCCATTGCCGTTTGGCTGAGGAAAACGAGAAATAGGGCACTTGCGAATAGGGTGGTGCGCTTGATCCAGGATTTCATTTCACACTCCTGTTGAGGGTTCTGTTTCGGTAATAGCAAGGGTGGGCGGCGGAAACTGCAGGAAACCGGTTGGCAAGCCTTGTTGGAGCAACCAGTCGCGTACCGCCAGACCGGTGCCGAAATTCCAGGGCTTGAGCTTTTCCTTCGCCACCAGCCGGAATTCGGCCAGTTCCTCATTGAGTTTGATCTCGCCCTCGGCTTCGACATGAAAAGCCAGAATCAACTGGTTTTTCTGCGTGAAAGCATAGTGGCCGATGGTGGAAACGATATGGCCGGTCAGCCCTAGTTCCTCGCCCAATTCGCGCAGAGCGCATTCCTCAGGCGTTTCGCCCGCTTCGAGATAGCCAGTGATGACCGAAAACATGCCTTCACGCCACGCCGCGTTGCGTGCCAGCAGCACCTTGCCCTGGTATTCGACCAGCACGGCGATGACCGGGGTCGGGTTGTTCCAGGCGATGAAACCGCAGCCTTCAGCGCCGCAGCAATCTCGGCTGTAACCATCGATTTGGCACGGCTGCAGGGGTTGGCCGCATTGGGGGCAATAGTTCATCCAGACATTCTAGCTTTCGTCCGTGAATTACGTCATAGAAAGCTTGCGAGTTTTTGTCTTACAAATGCCATCAATGCATTTTCGGAGGCAACCAATACTGAAATGACCAGCAATTCTCCGGACGATCCGCAAAATACCGCTCGACACTACCTGTTCCCTCCTATAGATTCAAAATCCCTAATCCACCCTGTCTGGAGAAATCAATGAAGTTAGGAAAATCGTTGTCAATTTTGGGGGTCGCAACTCTGGCTCTTGTCGCCTGCCAAAAGGCCGATCAACCACTTGGAGGCGGTCATTTCCTGATGTGGTACAACCCGCAACACGCGGTCTACAAGTCGACCGATGGTCGAAACTGGGTGAAGCTGAACGACACTAAAGAATGGGCAAGTTGGCTTTCTGCAGGTGCGGACGGGATGCTCTATGCCTCGAAGATGGGCAAATCGCCAATTGTTGCTTCTTCCAAAGACGGCAAAGACTGGGTCGAGGTGAAGGGTAATTCCGCAAACGTCCAGGGGGATCGCCGTACCTTCGCCATCTGTACGGGTTCGGGCAAGACGATCTATGCGCTGAGTTCCCACGGGGATTTCCAGGTTTCCAAGGATGGTGGCGTCACCTGGGAGGAAAAGACCCGCCCGGTACCTGTCGGTGCGCGCGGTGCGGGCGATGGATTCCGCGGATTCTGCTCGGTCTCTCCCACGGGTGACCAGATTCTGATCCAGGGATGGTACTTCAGTCCAGCCAATCCAATCCTCGCCGTTACGGCAGATGAGGGCAAGACTTGGACGCCGATCAAAGCGCCGACTGACCGAAATGAAGCCAATGGCGTCGGCTATCTGAGCAACGGCGCCACCCTCTTTTTTGCAAACTCCGAGGCTGTCTACACTTCCGCCGACAAGGGGGCGACTTGGAAGAAGAGCACTCCGGAGAAACTGCTTGCCAAGAATTCCGAGCGCAATTTCTACAGTTATCGGCGCTTTGCCTCAAACGGCGGCAGTGTCATTGTCGGTGTGGAAGCGGCGGGAGATGGTAAGGACGCGAAGAACAAATGGCCGGGCGCGACCTTCTTCTCCAAGGATGGTGGCCTCACATTCGAGGTCATCGACCTGCCGTGGTCGACCGATCCGACTCCCAAGGTGTCGGACGAGCTTCTTGAGATCACCTTCGTGCCGGGAAAATAAAATTGATTCAAAGGGGCGCTGAATTATTTGTCACTCCAGCAAGATTTGGAGTGGCAGGGCAATAATTTAGCGCTTCCTTCACGAGAACCGGTTGGTTTTATTCGGGTAAAAATGCGCTACCCTGAACAGGTATTGTCCATTTCACCCTTGAGGAGTTCTGCCATGACCGACCTGTTCACCCCTGCCAAATTCGGTGCCATCGAGCTTGCCAACCGCGTTGTGATGTCGTCGCTGACGCGCAATCGTGCCGGTGCCGGCAATGTGCCGACGCCACTGGTGGTTGAGTACTATCGGCAGCGGGCAACAGCCGGCCTGATTCTGACCGAAGCCTCGCCGATTTGCCCTGAGGCGCACGGTTACCCGCGTACTCCCGGAATCCATACGCCGGAACAAATCGAAGGCTGGAAGGCAGTGACGGCGGCAGTCCATGCCGCCGGTGGCAAAATCGCCCTGCAAATGTGGCACGTCGGCCGTATTTCGCATCCCGATCTGCAGCCGGGCAATGCCTTGCCCGTGGCACCTTCGGCTATTCGTCCGGCCGGGCAGACCTTTACCGGCCAGGGCATGAAAGATTTTGTCACGCCGCGTGCGCTGGAAACGGCTGAAATTCCCGGCTTGATCGCTGCTTACGCCCAGGCGGCGCAGAACGCCATGGCTGCTGGGTTTGACGGCGTCGAAGTCCATGCCGGCAACGGCTATCTGCTCGACCAGTTTTTGCGTTCTTCGACCAACCAGCGTACCGATGCCTACGGCGGCAGCAAGGAAAATCGCGCCCGCCTGTTGCTGGAAGTTCTGGCTGCCGTGTGTGCCGCCATCGGCAATGACCGCGTCGGCCTGCGCCTGTCGCCGGTGACGCCTTTCAACGACATCAGCGATGCCGCGCCGCAAGAAACCTTCAATTACGTTATTGGCCAGCTCAATCCGCTCAAACTGGCGTTCCTGGATATTCTGCAAGGCACCGGCGGCATGCCACAGGAGCAATGGCTGCCGTTCGATTATGGGCAGTTGCGGGCGCTTTATTCCGGCAATCTGATACTCAACAATGGCTACGACTTCGCCAGTGGGCAGAAGGCTCTTGAAACCGGCGCGGCAGATGCCATCGCCTACGGCCGCATGCTGCTGGCCAATCCCGATCTGGTTGAGCGGTTCCGGCGCGGCGCACCGCTCAATCAACCGGATTACAGCAAACTCTATGTCGGCGAAGAAAAGGGCTATACCGATTACCCATTTTTGACCGTCTAGAAATATCTGATGAATTTGTCACCCCGGCGTAGGCCGGGGTCACGTTCGTTGAACTGTATGAATTCCGGCCTACGCTAGACATCAAGAAAATCAGACAAATGATATTTACTGCGAAATTTTATCCTTACGGAAATGGTAGCGATGCTAACCTTACATTCAGCCATACCGCCTGTAAGCTGTATTTGCTGGTTTTTCTCTGGATGCACTTCTCTTTTTAGGCGCCATCGAGACGGACATTCCGCACAATGGTTCTCTGGACGCTCGACGACTTTGTTATACACGATCCAGACCGAGGTCAATGTCTCCGCGGCGCCCCACCCTGGGCTGACTTAATTCGGGCAGTACGCCGCGCGCTAGGTGACGCACTTAAGGAAAACAACGTAAGGTTTGGGATGGACGAATCTGGCAGAGATACTAATGATCTTCGGGGAGTTGTGCAGTTTCCGCTTGGGAGGAAGCTCTTCGACTGGTTCTTCAACGCTCAGACGGGATATCGCGCGCAATTTCGAATCGGGCGAGAGAATGGATTGGTGAAGAACGCTGATCTCATCCGCGAATTGCGCGCCGAGCTTGAACTATCCAGAGCAACCGCAATTGTGATCCACAGACTTACGTCTGATTTCGAATACAAAGTCTCGCGGTACGGCACAATCGGTGAAGTAGCCACCACACTTGACGAAGCTCTATCGAAGGTATGGATTTGCGAGAAGCTAATTGTACAGTCCGGGAGCATCCAAGACCTCTTCGTCTCTCGCACTGGTCCAAAGTTGCTCTTTTCCAATTCGGACGCTTGGTCATCCCTATATCCCGAGAATGGAGATGGATGGCTAGATGTAAAAGGAGCATTCATTGGGCCGATCGGCCCATACCAACTTAGGCCACCAGAGGCTCGTGCTGCCAAACTTGAGGAGAGAGGAACCGCGTAAATGACACCCCCTTGTTGCACTCGGCCTGCTACAGCCTAATTATGTCCGCTTCAGCGGGCGGGAAAACTCAAACATCGAATGACTAGCTGCTTCCTCTTAAGGCCGAACTGAGGCCACGGCCGAAATATCCATTTCGCAGCTAAGCGTTCTGTATTTTGCACTGCGCCACCGATTCATTTAGCCTTTTCCTCGAACAGCGCTTTCCCCAGTGGAATGCCGCGCACGCCAAAGCGGCGCTCTTCCAGGCTGATGCGGCCGTTTTTGTTGCAGACCAACACCGTCGAGGCGCGCGTGCCGTAGTCGTCGGATTTGACGAAGATGGCCGAAAGCAGGCGCTCCCAGTCGAGTGGCACGCCGGTTTTGGGTAGGTCGTCATCGGGAACGATTTCGTCATCGGCCAGAATGGCGAACAAATCCTCGCGTTCCGGTAACTTGGGCAAAGCTTCGGCAAAACGTGACCGGGCCGAAACTAGCTTGGGCCAGGGCGTGTCGAGCAGATGATTGGAAACGGCGTAGATGCCGGGTTGCAGTCGTCGTGGGCTGCCGTCGCGGTTGGATTGATACCAGAATTCGCGGCCATCGCTTAAGAGCAGGTTGAAACCGGAGTAACGGCTGTTATCGATGCCGGCGAGAAAGGTTTCGGCACTCTGGACGCCGAGCAGGAAGTCGCGGGTCAGGCCGCCACGCGACAATTCTCCCTTCGGCACGCCGGGTTCGCGCACATTGGTGATGGCGGCAAAGCGCCCGCTAGTGCTGATTCCCATCCAGGTGCCGCCGGCTTGCAGATCACGGCCGGCGATGATGTGCGGCGCTTCCGGCCAGGGCTCGGCATCCTGCGTCGGGCGCTCGTAAAACTCATCCCGATTGGCGGCAACCACCAGCGGAAAATTGGGGTGCGCCTGCCAGGCGACGACGATCAGACACATGGATTGACGGCGGTTGCCTTGATCAACGGCCCGTCTTCACTGCCGATGTGGGCGCTTTCGGCATAGCTGGAGAGGATGACAGCCAGCGCTGCATATCCGCCCTCCGGTGCCGGCGCGGCGCTGACGATCTTGCCGATGGCCTGTTCGGGGTGTTCCGGCGAATGCAGATTGTCGCCGGCCTGCAGTGGAACCGGGCTGGCAACGCGGAAGAGGTGACGTTTGACCTTGCCAAGATAGCGGGTGCGGGCAACGATTTCCTGACCCGGATAACAGCCTTTATGGAAGCTGACACCGCCGATCTGTTCGAAATCGGCCATTTGTGGCACGAATTGTTCGCAGGTGGTGGCGGAAATCCAGGGCAGGGCAGCGACAACGTCGAGCCAGCGCCAAGCTGGAACGCCGACAGGACGGGTCTTTGCCGCCAACAGCGGCCAATGTTGCGCAGCTTTGCCAGCGCCAAGGGCGAGCAGAAAACGCCCACCATTCACACCATTATCGAGACGAATGACGGTCACGCCTGCCGCATCGGTACGGGCCATGACTTCCGCCGGTGCCACCAAGCCAGCCGCAGCCAACGCTGCTTCGGCGCCCAAACCGGCAAGGCCGAGCAAAACCCGCTCCGCGTCCAGATCGACGAGCGTGACCTTGGAGCGCATGACGTATTTTTGCAAGCGCTTGATGATGGGTGCCGCCAGATCGGAGGCCAGGGCGAGTTGATAGCCTTCGTCCTGCCGCCAGACGACAAAACTCGCCAGCATGCGGCCCTGCGGGGTGCACCAGGCGGCATGCTGCGCCTGTTCCATGCTGAGATGCTTGATGTCGCTGCTCAACTGGTTGTGCAGAAAAGTACAGGCGTCCTCGCCTGTGCAGCCAATCAGGCCAAGATGGGCGAGGGGGGCCAGAACCGTGGCCGTGCGAGCCGCCTGCAATTCGTCGGCAGCATTGCCAAAATCGGCAACCTCGGTGCCTTCCAGGGTCAGGCGTGCGCCTGCGGCGCTCAGGAAACTCTGCCAGTTTGGATTCATGCCGTTCTCTCCGGGGGAAGTCTCACGATTATAATGCGCGTTCCACTTCCTGGCCTGCCGATAAGCCCCAGCCCCATGCGCATTCTTCGCCGTCTCTTTTTCCTTTGTCTGCTGGCTTTGGCCGCATTGGTTGGTCTCTCATGGTGGTGGGCCAATACGCCACTCAAATTGCGTGATACGCCGGTCGAATTCCGCATCCTGCCCGGTAGCGGCTTGCGTGCGATTGCAGGACAGGTGGCGGCGGCGGGGGTCGAAGTGGAGCCGACCCCATTGGTTTTGCTGGCCAAGGCCATGCGCGTCGAATCTTCGGTCAAGGCCGGCAGCTATGCCATTACCAAGGAAATCACGCCCCTCGAACTCCTGAAAAAGCTCACCAGCGGCGACGTCACCCAGGCCGAAATCACCTTGCTGGAGGGCTGGACTTTCCGCCAGTGGCGCGAACGGCTCGATGCCCACCCGGAATTGAAGCACGACAGCCGGGGTATGGCGGAATCCGACATTCTGGCGCGCCTGAAGATTGAGGCGCCGCGCCTGGAAGGCCTGCTTTTCCCCGATACCTATCTTTTTGACAAGCACTCCAGCGATCTGGAAGTGCTGGCCCGCGCTCATCGTACGGCCAAACGCCGGCTGGAACTGGAGTGGAATCAGCGCGCTACCGGCTTGCCGTACAAGACGCCCTATCAAGCCCTGATCATGGCTTCCATCGTCGAAAAGGAAACCGGCCGCGATGCGGATAGGACGCTGGTGGCGGCGGTCTTCGTCAATCGTCTGCGTTTGGGCATGTTGCTGCAAACCGACCCGACCGTGATTTATGGCATGGGTGAGCGTTTTGACGGAAACATCAGAAAGAGTGACCTGCAAACGGATACGCCGTACAACACCTACACCCGCTCCGGACTGCCGCCGACCCCGATCGCCATGCCGAGCATCGCCTCACTCAGAGCCGCGCTGCATCCGGCCGACAGCGACGCCGTTTATTTTGTGGCGCGTGGCGACGGCACCAGCCAGTTCTCGCGCACACTGGAAGAGCACAACCGGGCGGTTAACCGTTACCAGAGAGGAAGAAAGTGAAAGGCAAATTCATCACCTTTGAGGGCATCGACGGGGCAGGCAAGAGCAGCCACGTCGAATGGCTGGCCGATTGGCTGCGCGGGCAGGGTAAAACTGTGCACATCACGCGTGAGCCGGGTGGCACGCCGCTGGGCGAAAAACTGCGTCAGTTGTTGCTTTCAGAACCCATGCATCTGGAAACTGAAACCCTGCTCATGTTCGCCGCCCGCCGCGAACATCTGGCGCAGTTGATCGAGCCAGCATTGCAGCAAGGTGAATGGGTGATTTGCGACCGCTTTACTGATGCCTCCTGGGCTTATCAAGGCGGCGGACGCGGCCTGGATCGCGCCAAACTGGTGGCGCTGGAAAACTGGGTGCATGGCCATCTGCAGCCTGATCTGACCCTGCTCTTCGACCTGCCGCTGGAAGTGGCGCGCGAACGCATTGCCTTGACCGAACGTAGTCTTGACCGTTTCGAGCAGGAAAAGGCCGATTTTCATAATCGCGTGCGCCTGGCCTACCTCGAACGGGCGGCCACACATCCGGGCAGAATCCAGGTGATTCAGGCCGATCGCAGCCTGGAAGATATTCGTAAAACACTTGAAGAAATCATTGCAACAAATTGTTTAAAATAAATATTTTACAATTAAAAATGTCATTCCGGCGCAGGCCGGAATCCATGAAAATCAACAAGCTGGACCCCGGCCTTCGCCGGGGTGACGATATTATTGGGGCTTCAATATAAAAAATGACCACTAAAAAAATCATCGATTCTTTTATCGCCCAAAAAACCATCGCTGTCGCTGGAGTCTCGCGCAGCGGCATGGGTTTTGGTTGTCTCGTTCTCAAACACCTTGCCGCCAAGGGCTACGAAGTCTTGCCGGTACATCCAAGTGCCAGCGAAGTAGAAGGGTTCCGCTGCTATCCGTCGCTGACACAGCTACCGAAGCCGGCTGACGCGTTGGTGCTGGTCGTGCCGCCCGAGCAGACCGAAATATTGGTGCGCGAAGCCTTTGCCCAAGGCATCCGCCGCATCTGGATGCAACCGGGCGCCGAATCACCGGAAGCGGTGCGCTTCTGCGAGAGGAATGGCATTGAGCTGGTGTATGGCGGGGATTGTGTTCTGGTTCTGGTTTGAAAATTCTGCTGCGCTGCCCACGCATTCGAGGTAAATCCCGATGATCACCTGCTATCTTCGCTACGTCATTGATCCCTTCAAGCTGAAGGAATTTGAAACCTACGGGAAAATGTGGATTCCGCTGGTCGAGAAGTTCGGCGGCAAGCATCACGGCTACTTTTTGCCACACGAGGGGCCGAACAACATTGCGATTGCCATGTTTTCGTTTCCATCCCTGGCAGCGTATGAAACCTATCGGGCTGAGGCTGCAGATGATCCGGAATGTCAGGCTGCCATGCACTATTATCAGGAAACCCGGTGTTTTTTGAGCTTTGAGCGCTCATTCATGCGCCCGGTTTTTGAGTGAAAGGAATCGTCATGCGACTTATTTCCCTGATTTGCCTTGTCTTTACAGCAGGAACGGCAATGGCTGAAGTGACTTCCGAACAATTGGCGAAGTTGTATGCCCAGCCCAGCCCGTTCGAAAATGTTTCGCCGGATCGTTATATTGCTCAGTCGGAAAACGCTTTTGCGATTCGCGATAAGCATCCGCAGGCACCTGTGCATATTCTGATTGTCTCGAAGAAGCGGGTACCGACCGTGTTACAGGCTTCGCCGGAACTGGTTGCCGAGATGATTGCGCTGGCCAAGAAAGTGGCCAAGCAAGAGGGCATTGAAAATGATGGGTTTCGTCTGGTGATGAATACGCATCCGTCCGGACGCCAGACGGTTTACCACTTTCATATTCACGTCTTGGGCGGAAAAAAGTTGAAATGGAAAATTGGCTAATCGGACTCCCCGTCAACTGCCTGGAACGCCACTAGCCGGATAGAAGCCTGCGGCTGGAGCAGGATTGGTTTTACCTGGATCGAAGCGGCGCCGACATGACGATGGCGTCGCCCGCCAGGTCATCATCCGGCCGGAAGAAAGCCGGCAGGCGCGCCACTTCGCAAAAACCTTCGCTGTCGTAGATTTTTCGGGCTTGCGGCCAGTGCTTGTTGACGATCAGTACTGCCTCACGCAATTGCGGAAAAGATTGAGACATCTGCTTCAGTCCGGCGCGAAAGAGGGCGCGGCCAAAGCCTGTTCCGCGCTGTTGTGGAGCGATGGTCATCGAGGCCAGATAGAGAATTTCGCCGTGTCTGTCCAGCCAGTTGGTAATGTCGTGGCCGAGATCGAAACGCGCCGGATTGCTCAAATCCCAGCCTGACCAGATTTCGGTGCAGAAATAGCCGCAGGGCGGTTTTCCAGCGCTTCCCGCCAGCAAAAAGCCCTCGGGAAAAGTGGTGATGCGCTGTGCGAAAACGGCGGCCTCCTCGACAATCCCCGGCGGGAAGCCTGCCGTTTCGAGCGCCATGACACATTCGAGATCGGCTGGAGTGGCGTGGCGCAGATTGAGATTCATTGCGACAATCAGGGTTTGGCCAGCAATCCAGAGTCGATCAAGGTTTTAGCAATTCCATCCGCCAGCTTCTGATAACCGGCACCATTGGGATGGATGGGGTCGGTTTTTAGGCGTGGTTTGGAAAGAATGTCGGAAAACACCTCGTCGACCAACAGCACTTTTTCTTCTGCCGCCAGTTCGGCGTAAATGGGCGAATCCTGCAGGCTGGTGATGGCGCCAATGGCTGAAAACTTGGGTACGGCCACTAAAACCGGCGTAATGCCAGCCTGGCGCACAGTCTTGAGAATGGCGCGAATGTCTTCCTTGACGGCGCTTTCCGGGCGTTGGCGCAGGAAATCGTTGCCGCCGATTTCGACGATGACCAGTTTGGGCTGACTTTCCTCGATGGCGTCCGCGATTCTCAGCTTGGCCAAATCAGCCGTGTCGCCAGGAATACCGGCGTTGTGGATTTTCCAGCCGCTGCGGGCGGCCAGTTTGAGCGGAAAGTTTTCATGGGGCGCCGCACCGGTGCCAAAGGTGACGCTGTCGCCGAAGGCCAGTACCGAAGTGCCGGCAGGCAGGGCAGAGTATTGCGGCGCTTTGCCGCAGCCAAAAACAAAAGACATGAAAATGATCCCGAAAATTCCGCTGAGAAAACGGCGTGGGCCATCTGAATTGCTCATGGCTTGTCTTTTTTCAGCATGCCAGCCAAGGCGGCAAACGGATTGTGGGTGGCGGGCGCCACTTCTTTTTCGGTCGGGCTGCGGCCTTCGGAATCGATGCGGCGGGCGTGCTCGTTTTCGTGGCAATAGATGCACAGCAATTCCCAGTTGCTGCCGTCGGGCGGGTTGTTGCCGTGGTTGTGATCGCGGTGATGCACCGTCAATTCCTTGAGACGAACCCCGGAGAATTCGCGGCCGCAGCGGCCACAGATCCAGGGGTAGAGTTTCAATGCCTGTTCGCGATAGGCGTCTTCAATGCTCATGGGTGGCCTCGTGCTTAATGTTGGGCGGTTTCAAGCCAGTTGTTTAGTCGGAGTTCGTTGCCTTGCAGGGTTTTTGCATTCTCCATCAGTTCGCGGCTGGCGGCTTCCAGCGCGCGCAGGCAGGCCTGATGGCGTCTGGGTTGTGAGCGCAACGCATCAACCTTGGCCAGTAGCGTATCGAAAAGCCGGTCATCGTCGATCAGGCGGCGTTGTTCCCAGTCCGCAGGTCGGGTCACGGCGCGGCAGATGAGTTTTAAATCGACAAAATTGACCTGTTGCGGCGTCATGCGGAAAGCCAGAAGGCATCGGTTGGTGCGCGCGCCGCTGCGCTCGGAGAGGCGCTCGCCAAAGGCTAGTCGCACCCGCGCCAGCGCCGCTGGCATGGCGGTGGGTTCGCGCCAGTAAGTGTCCTCGCTCGGACGGCGGGCAATGGCTAATTGCAAGCGTTCTGAGAGGACGTCGAGTTCGCTCATCGTGCATCCAGCGGACAGCGGGTTTCATCTTCGGAATTTGGCGGACGTGGCACTTCACGTTGCTGGCCGCGATCGAGAAATTCCAGTTTCAGTTCGATGCGTCGGCTTTCTTCGGCGCTGGCTTTGGGAGCGTTGAACGAAGCGCCACTGACCAGAAAAATTTCGCGTACCAGTTTACGGTCTTCGGCTGATAAGGCATCTGGCACGCCGGGCGGGGCGAGCAGAGCGCACAGCACGCGCTCTGAACGTTGCAGGCTGAGATTGAGGTTGTGCAGGTAGCTGCCGCGCGCATCGGCAAAGCCTTCGACCGAAATGCGTTTCAGCCATTGCTGACCCACCGGGTCGCGCGCCAGTTGCAGGACTTTGGGGACGAAGCTGCGTAGTAATCGGGCTTGTTCATCGCTCAGTCGGTGACTGTTGGTGTCAAAGCGGGCGCGGTCGCCGAAATCAATGGTCGGGCCGCGCACGGTGACGCCGGGAAAGTCGCGGGCGGCTTCCCGCAGGCGTTGCAGCAGTTGAGTAATTTCGTCGTCGCGGCTGGCCTTCTGCTTTTCGCTTTCGGAAATCTCATGCGTGATGGCGAGCAGGGCGACGGTCATGGCGACCAGAAAGAGCGCCATCAGCGCCGTCATCAGGTCGGAAAAGGAAATCCAGAAAGGCTTTTCGGCCTCTTCGCGGCCTTTCTGGCGTAGGGGCAGGCGCGTGCCGAACAGGCTCATCGCTTGCCGGTCGCCGTTTCCAGCATCTCGCCCAGTTCTTCGATGGCACCGCGCAAATAGTCGACAGCCGTTGCCAACTCGCGCTGGAACTGCGTGTTGCCTTGGTGCAGCGTATTTTCAACATTGCGTGCGAAGGCCGCATGTGCTTCGGTTAGCACGTTGGAAACGCCCTGCAGATAGGTTTCGGCCTGGCGTTCGGCATGGCCGAGGCTGCCAGCCGCCGTTTCCAACTGGCTGACCAGATTGCCGGTCAGCGCCGCGTCACGGCGAGAAACGCTGACCGTTTCGCGCAGGTCGGCCAGCATGCGGGCAAAATCTTCACGGGCGCTGCGGTGGTCGCGCATCACTTCCGCTGCAACGTTGGCCGCCGAGGTCAGGGCGGAGGCTGTGCTCAGCATGTCTTCTGTAGCGCAGGCAAAAGTGACCGAGGCTTTATCAATACCGGCACCAGCATTGTGCAAATGGCTGGCAGCGCTCTCCACTGTGCCGCGCCCGGCATTTTCCAGTTGTGCTGCCACCCGGCGCAGTTCAGCCACCGCTTGCTGCAATGAGACGGCGGTTTGCGACAGCAGGCTCTCCAGCCCATCCTGGCGCTGGCCGAAAGTGCTGTCCAGCTTGGCGGAGAAGCGCGTCAGCGCGCCTTCCAGCGCCTGACTCATGGCTTCGCCCTGGCCGCTGCCGGTTTTCTCGACAGCGCCGGCGACGCGACTCATTGGTTCTTTCAGCACTTGCGCCACCGCCTGCGAAACGGCGGCGGAAAGTTGTGCCTGCTGCTGGGCGAAGGCTTGTTGCTGGCGTTTGCTCATGTCTTCCAGCGATTGGCGCAGTTCGCTGACGATCATGCGGCCAAGTTCAACACCCTGGT
>JAGTRX010000055.1 GCA_018262285.1 Pseudomonadota bacterium
CGGGCATCGGCCAGACGCGGGCGGACGACCTTGGCATTGCCGGTGACGATATGCACCGGGTCGGCCACGGCCATGTTGGAGACGATGAGGAATTTATTGAGCAGCTTGCCCTGCGCGTCGGTGAGCGGGAAATACTTCTGGTTCTGCTGCATGGTCAGAATCAGGCATTCCTGCGGCACTTCCAGGTATTCTGGCTCGAATTCGCCAACGTAAACCACCGGCCATTCCACCAGCGCCGTCACTTCATCCAGCAGACCTGCGGACGGGTTCATGCTGGCATTCAATTCGCCAGCCTCGATCGCCAGTTGGCGGGCAATTTCTTCCTTGCGCTGGGTAAAACAGGCAATCACCTTGCCTTGCTGATACAGCGTGTCGGCGTAGGCTTCGGCATTGGGAATAGCAATGTCGCCCACAGATAGAAAACGGTGGCCGCGCGTGATGTTGCGGCTCTGCAACCCAAGCACTTCGCCAGCGATAACGCGATCACCGTGCAACATCATCAGGCCATGCACCGGCCGCACGAACTGCACGTCCTTGTTGCCCCAGCGCATGAGTTTGGGGATGGGCAGTTTTTTCAGTGCCTCGGTGACGATACCGGCCAGCACATCGTCCAGCTTGGCACCCGGAACAGTCGCCTGATAGAAAAAGGTTTCCGACTTGCCATCGAGTCGCTTCTCGAACTTGGCGATTTCGGAAAGCGGAATGCCTTTGCCTTCCAGTTTTTTGGTCAGCGCCGGGCTGGGGTTACCGGCAGCGTCGAGCGCCACGGCAACCGGCATGATTTTTTCAAGCGTCGTGGCTTCCGGCGCCACGGCCAGCACACCGGGAACCTGAATAGCGAGACGGCGCGGCGTGGCGAACCAGCGATAATCCTTGCCGGCGGCGACCAGATTGCGGTCGGAAAGGCCGGCATGAATCTGGGCGGCAAAAACTTCGCCCAGGCGCGCCAGCGCTTTCGGCGGCAGTTCTTCGGTCAGCAGTTCGACGAGCAGGGTCGTATGCATCATTGGACTCCTGAAGGGCCGCCCCGAAGGAGGGCAGCGCCCCCTTGGGGGGCAGCGAAAGAATTGAGCGTGGGGGTCATTTTATTCTCCCTTGCACATCGGGAAGCCCAAAGCTTCACGCGAATTGAAATAGGATTGCGCCACTTCGCGCGCCAGAGCGCGGACGCGGCCGATGTAGGCGGCACGTTCGGTCACCGAAATAGCGCCGTGGGCATCGAGCAGATTGAAAGTGTGTGAGCACTTCATCACCTGCTCGAAGGCTGGCAGCGGCAGTTGCAGTGCCATCAGCCGCTTGGCTTCGCCTTCGTGGTCGGTGAAATGGCGGAAGAGAATTTCGATATTGGAATGCTCGAAGTTGTACTTGGACTGCTCGATTTCGTTCTGCTTGAAGACATCGCCATAGGTGACGGTCATCTGGTCGTTACGCGCCCAAACCAGGTCGTAGACGTTATCGACGCCTTGCAAATACATGGCAAGACGTTCCAGGCCGTAGGTGATTTCACCCAGCACCGGCTTGCAGACGAGCGATCCGACTTCCTGGAAATAGGTGAATTGCGTCACTTCCATACCGTCCAGCCAGACTTCCCAGCCCAGTCCCCAGGCGCCCAGCGTAGGCGATTCCCAGTCATCCTCGACAAAGCGCACGTCGTGTTCCTTCAGGTTGATGCCGAGCGCTTCGAGCGACTGCAGGTAGAGTTCCTGAATATTGTCTGGCGAGGGTTTCAACACCACCTGATACTGGTAATAGTGCTGCAGACGGTTCGGATTCTCGCCATAACGCCCATCCTTGGGGCGGCGCGACGGCTGCACATAAGCAGCAAACCAGGGCTCAGGGCCGATGGCGCGCAGAAAAGTGGCCGTGTGGAAGGTGCCTGCCCCCACTTCGATGTCGTAAGGCTGCAATAGCGCGCAGCCCTGTTTGTCCCAGAAGGCCTGCAGGCGCAGGATGACTTCCTGAAAGGTTGGCTTGGTGCTCATGAGTGCACTCGGAAAAACGGGAAGCTTGGATTTTACTTGCTTTTGCCGCGAACCGGGATGATTGCCATAAGCAGAAAAATGAGGCCGAGCGCCAGCGCCAGCCAGTTGCCGTAGCGGGCATAGGGTGTCATGCCCTGATGGCCCTGGACGTTGGCCGTCAGCACGCCGCGCGTGAAGGCCGGCAGAACAGCGCTGACGCGGCCATCCGGCGTAATCACTGCCGTCATACCGGTATTGGTGGCGCGCAGCATGGGGCGGCCGGTTTCGAGCGCGCGCAGGCTGGAGATTTGCAGGTGTTGCGGTTGCGCCAGCGAATCGCCGAACCAGGCGGTGTTGGACATGTTCACCAGAATGCTGGCCGTCGGCAAAGCATTGATGATTTCCTCGCCGAAGGCGTCTTCATAGCAGATATTGGCGGCAACTTGCTGGCCGGAGAAGGCGAAGGGCGTTTGCTTACGATCGCCACGCGAAAAGTCCGAGAGCGGAATATTGGCCATGCGGACAAACCAACCGAAACCGGGCGGAATGAATTCGCCAAAGGGGACGAGGTGCGATTTGCTGTAGCTTTGCGTTGGTGACACCCCCAGGCTGACGGCGCTGTTTTGGTAGTTCTCATCGCCGCTGCGGGTCGGGACACCGATCAGGATGTTGCCATTCTGACGTTTTGCCAAGCGGCTTATTTCGTCGATAAATTCCTGCGGCAGGCGGTCGAAAAAAGTTGGAAGGGCGGTTTCGGGCAGGACAGTGATCTGGGCAGGATGCCGTTCAACCAGATCGCGATAGAGGATGAGGGTTTGGGTGAAGAATTCCGGGCGGAATTTAATGTCCTGCGGCACGTTGCCCTGCACCAGCGCTACCGACACCGGCGCGCCGTCCGGACTTGTCCATTCGATGTACTGTAGCCCCCAGCCAGCGAGCAGGGCAGCGATGAGTAGCGGTACACCTAGCCGCCAGACGGCGAGCAGAGCGCCAAGTGTTGCCGTCAGCAGACTCAGGCCATAAACACCGAACAAGGGCGCAAATCCGGCCAGTGGGCTGGGCATGGCTTGTGTGTAGCCCAAGCTTAACCACGGAAAGCCAGTGAAGACCCAGCCGCGCAGCCAGTCAGTCAGCATCCAGAGAACGCCAAAGTAGAGCGCTTGCCGAATCAGACCGGCTGGTTGCCAGCGCTTGAAGGCTGCGGCAGCGAGGGCAGGATAGAGCGCGGCGACGCCACAAAACAGAAAGGTGGCGATGGCGGCCAGCCACCAGGGCATGCCGCCAAAGACGGAAAGACTGACATAAACCCACGATACGCCGGCCAGAAAAAAACCGAGGCCGAACAGGAAGCCGTCAAGGAAGGCATTACGCGCTGTGCTGGCCAGCCTGAGCAGCAGGAAGAAAGCAAGGCAGACGAAAGGCGTCAGCCAGAATAGTCCGAATGGCGCAAAGCACAGTACGCCAGTGCCGCCCAGCAGAAAAAGCAGCAGACGGCGAATTTTGGGCGATTCAGTCAGTCGGCGCATCGCTTGCGGCAGGGGGCGCGGGGGGCGTGACAATCAGGGTGTACAGGCGGCGACTGTCAGCGCGCAGGATCTGGAAACGCACCCCTTCGATGTCGATAACTTCGTTTCTTTTGGGAATGCGGCCAAGATGGCGCAGGATAAGGCCGCCGACGGTGTCGAACTCTTCGTCGGAAAAGGCAGTGCCAAATTTCTGATTGAAATCATCAATCTCGGTGAGCGCCTTGACCCGGTAGCGGCCGGCAGAATCGATCCGAATATTGTCGTGTGTTTCGTCAAAGTCGTATTCGTCCTCGATGTCGCCAACGATTTGTTCGAGCACGTCTTCAATGGTCACTAGGCCGGCAACGCTGCTGTATTCATTGACGACAATGGCCATGTGATTGCGAGAGACACGAAATTCGCGCAGCAGGATGTTGAGGCGTTTCGATTCCGGGATGAACACCGCCGGGCGCAAGGCGTTGCGCAGGTCGAATTCCTTTTCGTTGATAACACGCAAGAGATCCTTGGCCAGCAGGATGCCGAGCACATTGTCGCGGTCGCCATCGACGACCGGAAAGCGCGAGTGGGCGGCATTAATGACGGTGTTGATCAGTTCGTCGAGGGGCATATCGACGTCGATGACGTTCATCTGGGCACGCGGCACCATGACATCGGAGACGCGGGTTTCGGAGGAGGCCAGCGCCCCTTCGATGATGGAGATGGCGTCAGCATCAATCAGGTTGCGCTCGTAGGCCGCATGCAGGATTTGCAGCAATTGTTCCCGATTTTCGGGCTCGCGCAGCAGCAGTGAAGCCAGTTGTTCAAAAAATCCGGGTTTGTGACTAGGGGAGGGGTCCATAAGGCGGTGAGGTGTGATGGGTAAGGAGAGAGGGGTTACACCTCGTTGTTATAAGGGTCCGGGTAGCCCAGTGCGGCCATGATTATTCTTTCTTCGTTTTCCATTTCAGCAGCATCTGTTTCGCCGGTTTCGTGATCGAAACCTTGCAAATGCAGCATACCATGCACGACGAGGTGAGCATAATGGGCTTCCAGAGTTTTGCCTTGCTCCCCGGATTCACGCGCGACCACTTGCGGGCAGATGACCAGATCGCCAGCGAGGCGCGGTTCGGTTTCGTAGGGGAAGGACAGTACGTTGGTGGCGTAATCCTTGTGGCGGTATTCGCGATTGAGTTGGCGTCCCTCTTCGGCCTCGACCAGGCGGATGGTGACTTGTCCACCGCCTGTGAGCGCCGCCCGTGCCCAGCGCCGGAAATCAGCCCGTAAGGGTAGCCCGTCCTGGTGACAGACATATTGCACCGACAGGTCAAGCCGGCGATTTGCTTTGATTGCCATTGCTGTGTTGCTCATAAGCCGCGACGATGCGTGCCACCAGTGGATGGCGCACAACGTCTTCCTTGAGAAATTCGGTAAAGGCGATGCCGCGCACTTCGGCCAGAATTTCACGCGCTTCTTTCAAACCGCTTTTCTGCGCCTTGGGCAGGTCAATCTGGGTAATATCGCCGGTCACGACCGCTTTGGCGCCGATGCCGATGCGGGTCAGAAACATTTTCATCTGTTCGGGTGTGGTGTTTTGCGCCTCATCCAAAATGATGAAAGCGTGGTTCAGGGTGCGGCCGCGCATGAAGGCGAGCGGCGCCACTTCGATGGCGCCCTTTTCATACAACTTGGTAACACGGTCGAAGCCCATCAGATCGTACAGCGCATCGTAGAGCGGGCGCAGGTAGGGATCGACCTTCTGCGCCAGATCGCCAGGCAGAAAACCCAGGCGTTCGCCCGCTTCAACCGCCGGGCGGGTCAGGATGATGCGCTCGACGACATCGCGTTCCAACGCGTCGACGGCACTGGCGACGGCCAGGTAGGTTTTGCCGGTGCCGGCCGGGCCGATGCCGAAAGTGATGTCGTGCGCCTGAATGGCTTTCAGGTATTCGATCTGGCGCGGTGTGCGGCCGTGTAATTCGGCCTTGCGCGTGACCAGTTGTGGGCCATCAACCGGGCTTTCGCCGCAAGACAGACGGCGTACCGGCGCGTTGTTCAATTCGATCAGGCCAAGCTGGATGTTGTCGACCGAGAGTGGTTTTTGCGCAATGGTGTAGAAATGTTGCAGCGCTTCAACGGCACGCCGGGCTTGATCGGCACGGCTGCCCTGCACCGTGAAGCGCTCGCCGCGCCTTGCAATGCTGACATCGAGTGCCGTCTCGATCTGGCGCAGATTCTCGTCCAGCGCACCACACAGATTGGCCAGCAGGGCATTATCGACGGGCGAGAGCAGCAATTCGAGCGGGCGATTGCGGACGGGCGACTTAGTTTTCACGAGTGACGATTTCTCCGCGCAGGCTGTGCGGTAAGGCAGATGTGATGGTGACATCGACAAAGCTGTTGATCAAGCGTGGGTTGCCCGCGAAATTGACGACGCGATTGTTGTCGGTGCGCCCGGCCAGTTCATAGGCGTCCTTTTTGGAAGTTCCTTCGACCAGCACGCGCTGCACGCTGCCGACCATGCTCTGGCTGATGATCTGCGCCTGTTCTTCAAGGCGTTTTTGCAGGCGAGCGAGGCGTGCTGATTTGGCGGCAGCCGGCGTTTCGTCGGCCATTTCCGCCGCAGGAGTGCCGGGGCGCGGGCTGAAAATAAAGGAGAAGGAGGTATCGAAGCCGATGTCGTCGATAAGTTGCATGGTTTTTTCGAATTCGGCATCCGTTTCGCCGGGAAAACCGACAATGAAGTCGGAAGAGAGCGCAATGTCCGGTCGCACGGCGCGTAGTTTGCGGATGATCGACTTGTATTCGAGCGCCGTGTAGCCGCGCTTCATTGCCGCCAGCACACGGTCGGAACCGGCTTGCACCGGCAGGTGCAGGTGAGACACCAGCTTGGGTAGTTTGGCGTAAACGTTGATCAGGCGATCCGTCATTTCGCAGGGGTGCGAGGTCGTGTAGCGGATGCGCTCGATGCCAGGAATCTCGGCCACGTATTCGAGCAAGAGCGCCAGATCGGCTTTTTCTTCACTAGCTGTCATGCCGCCCTGATAGGCGTTAACGTTCTGGCCGAGCAGGTTGACCTCCTTGACGCCATGCGCCGCCAAATCGGCAATTTCGGTCAGGATGTCGTGAAAGGGACGCGAAAACTCGCCGCCACGCGTATAGGGCACGATGCAATAAGTGCAAAACTTCGAGCAGCCTTCCATGATCGAGACGAAGGCTGCGGCGCCTTTGACCTCGGCCGGTGGCAGGGCATCGAATTTTTCCATTTCGGGAAAGGAAACATCGACGGCGGCCTTGCCGGTTCGCCGCCGCTCGGCGAGCAATTCCGGCAGGCGGTGCAGGGTTTGCGGGCCGAAGACGATGTCGACATAGGGGGCGCGACTGACGATGGCGTCGCCTTCCTGGCTGGCGACACAACCGCCGACACCAATGATGAGGTCAGGATTGCTTTTCTTCAGGTGCTTGATGCGGCCGAGATCGTGGAACACCTTTTCCTGCGCCTTTTCGCGCACCGAGCAGGTGTTGAACAGGATGATGTCGGCGTCTTCGGGGCTATCGGTCTTGATGACGCCTTCGGTGGCCAGCACATCAGCAATCTTGTCGGAATCGTATTCGTTCATCTGACAGCCAAAGGTGCGGATGAACAGTTTCTTTACAGTCAAAGTGCAACAACCTTTCTAAAGCAGGGCGATATCAAACTGCTCGGGCGAATAGCTGGCTTCGGCCTGCACGGATATCGGCTTCTCGATAAATTCTGAAAGCATGGCCAGCGCCTGCGATTCCTCGTCCAGAAAAAGGTCGACCACCGCCGGGCAGGCCAGCACACGATATTCCCGCGCATTGAACTGACGCGCTTCCCTGAGCAGTTCGCGCAGGATTTCGTAGACCATGGTGCATGCCGTCTTGACTTCGCCACGGCCGCCGCAGGTCGGGCAGGGTTCGCACAGAATGTGGGCGAGCGATTCGCGGGTCCGCTTCCTTGTCATTTCGACCAGACCCAAAGCGGTAAAGCCATTGACGGTCAGGCGGGTATGATCGCGCTCCAGCGCTTTCTGGAATTCGGCCAGCACGGCCTTGCGGTGTTCATCGCTCTGCATGTCGATAAAGTCGACAATGATGATGCCGCCCAGGTTGCGCAGCCGCAGTTGGCGGGCAATCGTGAGCGCCGCTTCGAGATTGGTCTTGAAAATGGTGTCTTCAAAATTGCGCACACCGACAAATCCGCCGGTGTTGACGTCAATTGTGGTCAGCGCTTCGGTCTGGTCAAAGATGAGGTAGCCACCTGATTTCAGGTCAACCCGCCGGGAGAGTGCCTTCTGGATTTCGTCCTCGACGCCATGCAGATCAAACAGGGTGCGCTCTCCCGTGTAATGGTCGAGCAGAGACGCCACGGCGGGAGTGTATTCCTGGGCAAAGGCTTGCAATTTCGCCAATGTTTCACGCGAGTCGATGACGATGCGCGTCGTTTCCGGATTGACCAGATCCCGTAGTACGCGTTCAGCCAGGCTGAGTTCGCGGTAAAGCAGGGTTGGCGGTGCCGAAATGGTCGCCTTTTCGCACAGGTCGCGCCAGATTTTGCGCAAATAGGCAATATCGGCGGCAAATTCGGCGTCACTGGCTTTTTCGGCGATGGTGCGCACGATAAAGCCGCCAGCTTCATCCTGTCCACTGAGTTTTTGCAGCCGCTCGCGCAAGACTTCGCGCTCGTGTTCGTCGCCAATGCGCTGCGAAATCCCGATATGTTTATCCTGCGGTAAATGCACAAGCATGCGGCCGGCAATGGAAACTTCAGTCGACAGGCGCGCCCCTTTGCTGCCGATCGGATCCTTGATGACCTGGACAACCACACTCTGACCCTCGGAAAGTACCCGTTCGATGGGTTTTTCCTCGCCGTTTTCGCGTGCCTGACGAATGTCGGCGATGTGCAGGAAAGCGGTGCGCTCCAGACCAACATCGATAAAGGCAGACTGCATCCCAGGCAGAATGCGACTGACCCGCCCCAGGTAAATATTGCCGACCAGGCCACGACCGGCGGCGCGCTCGATATGCAATTCCTGCACGATGCCGTGTGCCATGACGGCGACGCGGGTTTCCTGCGGTGTGAAATTGATGAGGATTTCTTCGGACAAGTGGTTCTGCCTTGAAAGGGTAGAATAACAATCCTGAATTTTACCCGAAGCTCATGCTCAAACCTGAACTCCTTGCACCCGCCGGTTCACTTGCCATGCTGCGCACCGCGTTGGCCTTTGGCGCCGATGCGGTATACGCCGGCCAGCCGCGCTACTCCTTACGCGTACGCAATAATGAATTCGGTGCTCTAGAGGCGCTGGCGACCGGCATTGGCGAGGCAAAAGACCAAGGCAAGCGCATCTATATCGTCAGCAATGTCTACCCCAGGAACGCCAAGCTCACCACCTACATCGAGGACATGGCGCCGGTGGTGGCACTTAAACCAGATGCGCTGATTCTCTCCGATCCTGGCCTCATCGATATGGTGCGGGAAACCTGGCCGGAGCAGGTGGTTCACCTTTCCGTCCAGGCTAACACGGCCAACTGGCGCGCTGTGCGTTTCTGGCAAAAGCTTGGTATCGGCCGCATTATTTTGTCACGCGAATTGTCACTGGAGGAAATCGAGGAAATCCGTCAGCGCTGCCCGGATATCGAACTGGAAGTTTTTGTGCACGGCGCCATGTGCATTTCTCATTCCGGCCGTTGCCTGCTGTCGGCCTATCTCAGCCAGCGTGACGCCAACCAGGGCGCTTGCGCCAATTCCTGCCGCTGGTCGTACCGGGTACTGGAAGAACGGCAAAGACCGGGCGAGTTGATGCCCATCGAGGAAGACGAGCACGGCACCTACATCCTCAATTCGCGTGACCTGCGTGCCATTGAGCATGTCGCAAAGCTGGTCGCCATCGGTATCGATTCGCTCAAGATCGAGGGGCGCACCAAAAGCCCTTATTACGTTGCTCGGACTTGCCAGTCCTACCGGCAGGCGATTGACGATGCCTGCGCCGGCCGACCGCTTTCACCGGGATTGCTGGAGCAACTGGAGGATCTGGCCAATCGGGGTTACACGGATGGCTTTTTTCAGCGCCACGCCCATCACGAACAGCAAAACTATGAACAAGGCCATTCAGATTCCAAGCGCAGCCGCTATGTCGGCGATGCCGTGACTTTCGACCCACAGCGCGGGTTGATGGAAATCCGGGTCAGGAACCACTTCGCAGTAGGTGATCGGCTGCAAGCCATACACCCCGAGGGAAACAGTGTCTGCGTACTTGAACGCATGGAAAACGCCGATGGCCATGCGATTCAGGTGGCACCCGGAAACGGCCACCGCGTCTGGATAGAGCTGCCGCAGGCGCTGGAAGGGGCGTTCATCGCCCGCTTTGCATCGTAAAAAACAGTTTCACCGCAAAGACGCAGAGAACGCCAAGGGCCGCAAAGGAAAACCAGATCAAATCTACTCACCAGCTGGGCGTGAGCCATTGCTCACAACCCATTGTTCCTTTGCGATCCTTTGCGCCTTGGCGCCTTTGCGGTGAGGTTTTAAAGTTAAAACCTAGTGCTTCGGCGACTTGTGCAAGAAGCCGATGGTGCGCAATTGGGCGATGGCTCGGTGCAGATCTGCTTCGACCGTGGCGTAGTCGACATTGGACTTGCGGTTGGACAGTGTTTCTTGCGCGCGCTTCTTGGCTTCGAGTGCCTTGGCCTCGTCGAGGTCAGCACCGCGAATAGCCGTGTCGGCCAGCACCGTGATCAGACCGGGCTGCACTTCAAGCATGCCGCCAGAGACGTAGACCAGTTCATAGTCGGCCTGCAGGGGGCGTTTGAGACGAACCGTACCCGGCTTGATGCGGGTGAGCAGCGGCGCATGCCGGGGCAGAACGCCGATTTCACCCATTTCGGCGGGGAAAACGGCAAATTCCACCGGCCCGGAGAAAATTTCTTCTTCGGCGCTGACAACATCGCAATGCACGGTGATTCCCATATTTTCTTCCCTGTTGCGGATCGATTACTTGAGCTTGGCCGCCTTTTCCACGGCCTCTTCGATGCTGCCAACCATGTAGAAGGCCTGCTCGGGCAGATTGTCGTATTCGCCAGCGACGATGCCCTTGAAACCCTTGATGGTTTCCTTGAGCGGCACGTACTTGCCAGGTGAGCCGGTAAACACTTCGGCGACATGGAAAGGCTGCGACAGAAAGCGCTGGATTTTGCGGGCACGCGACACTGCCAGCTTGTCCTCAGCCGAAAGCTCGTCCATGCCGAGAATGGCGATAATGTCGCGCAGTTCCTTGTAGCGTTGCAGGGTCTGCTGGACGGCACGCGCCGTTTCGTAGTGCTCAAGCCCTACCACTTGCGGGTCGAGCTGGCGTGAAGTGGAGTCGAGCGGATCGACGGCCGGATAGATGCCGAGCGCAGCGATGTCACGCGATAGCACGACAGTCGAATCCAGGTGCAGAAAGGTAGTGGCGGGCGACGGATCGGTCAGGTCATCGGCCGGCACATAGACGGCCTGGATGGAAGTAATGGAACCGACCTTGGTCGAGGTGATGCGTTCCTGCAAGCGACCCATTTCTTCGGCCAGCGTCGGCTGGTAACCGACAGCGGAAGGCATACGGCCGAGCAGGGCGGAAACTTCGGTACCAGCCAGGGTAAAGCGGTAAATGTTATCGACGAAGAACAGGATGTCACGGCCTTCATCACGGAATTTTTCGGCCATGGTCAGGCCAGTCAGTGCCACGCGCAGGCGGTTGCCGGGCGGCTCGTTCATCTGGCCAAAAACCATCGCTACCTTGGATTCCGGGAAATTCTCCAGGTTGATAACGCCGGCTTCAATCATTTCATGATAGAAGTCATTGCCTTCGCGGGTGCGCTCGCCAACCCCGGCAAAAACCGAGAGACCGGAGTGCTGCTTGGCGATGTTGTTGATCAGTTCAAGCATATTGACCGTCTTGCCGACGCCAGCGCCACCGAAGAGGCCAACTTTGCCGCCCTTGGCAAACGGACAAATCAGGTCGATCACCTTGATGCCGGTTTCAAGCAGGTCGACCGAGGCCGCCAGTTCGTCAAATTTTGGGGCGTCCTGGTGAATGGCGCGCAGTTCATCGCCAACAATTGGCCCGACTTCGTCGATAGGGCGGCCAAGTACGTCCATGATGCGACCCAGAGTGCCATGCCCAACCGGCACGCAGATGGGGCCGCCGGTGTTATTGACCTTCATGCCGCGCCGCAGACCATCGGAGGAACCCATGGCGATGGTACGCACCACACCGTCGCCCAACTGCTGTTCCACCTCGAAGGTCAGCCCGGCTTCGGCCATACCGTTTTCTTCGGAGGCGTCGAGCTTGAGCGCGTCGTATACCTTGGGCATGGCTTCGCGTGGGAAATGGATATCCACAACGGCGCCGATGCACTGAACGATGGTTCCTTGACTCATGGTTTTCCTCAATCAAAAAATCAATGGGTGTTCCGGCGATAACAACCGGACGCCCGGGATTACACAGCGGCAGCGCCGCTCACAATTTCCGAAAGTTCCTTGGTGATCGCCGCCTGGCGCGCCTTGTTGTAAACCAGTTTCAACTCGTCAATCACATCCTTGGCATTGTCCGAAGCCGACTTCATCGCCACCATGCGCGCCGATTGTTCGGACGCCATGTTTTCGGCCACAGCCTGGTAAATCAGGGCTTCAACATAACGCACCAGCAAATCGTCAATGACCGAGGTGGGGTCTGGCTCATAAATGTAGTCCCACTTGCGGTTGGTCGAACCGACCGTCTCGCCGGACAGGGGCAGCAATTGCTCGATCACAGGTTCCTGCTTCATGGTGTTGATAAAGCGGGTGTAGCACAGATAAAGAACGTCGATTTCACCCTTGTAATAGGCGTCGAGCAAGACCTTGGACGGGCCGATCAGGCGGTCGAGGCGCGGCGTATCGCCAAGCCCGGCTTGATGCGAGACAATATTGACGCCGGCACGCTGCATGAAGGTCATACCTTTGTTGCCAAAGCAGGTCATTTGAATGCCCTTGCCTTCGGCATCCCAAGTTTTCATGTGGCTGAGCACCAGGCGCAGCATATTGGTGTTCAGGCCACCGCACAGCCCCTTGTCCGAACTGATCAGGATCAAGCCAACGCTTTTGATCGGGTCACGCTGCACCAGAAAAGGATGGGTGTACTCCTCGGTCATGGCGTTTGAAAGGTTGGCGGCAACGCGCCGAATTTTTTCGCCATAGGGACGGGCGTGGCGCATGCGATCCTGCGCCTTGCGCATCTTGGATGCCGCCACCATTTCCATTGCCTTGGTGATCTTGCGCGTATTTTCAACGCTCTTGATCTTGTTGCGGATTTCCTTGCCGCCAGCCATGCTGTTCTCCCGTTACTGTCGTCAGGAACCGAGGTTCTTGAAGGCCGTAATGGCTGCCCCCAGGGCTTTTTCCGAATCGGCGTCGAGATCCTTGCTCGTCTCCATCTTTTCCATCAGTGCGGCATAGTTGGATTTAAGGTAGGCGATCATCGATTTTTCGGTCTCCAGCGCCTGTTTGACGTCGATATCATCGTAATAACCGCGATCAACAGCAAACAAGGTAACTGCCATTTCAGCAATGCTCATCGGCGCAAACTGGGCTTGCTTCATCAGCTCGGTGACGCGACGGCCGCGCTCCAACTGCTTGCGAGTCGCTTCGTCAAGATCGGAAGCGAATTGCGAGAATGCGGCCAGTTCACGAAACTGCGCCAAGGCCAGACGCACGCCGCCACCCAGTTTCTTGATCAGCTTGGTTTGCGCCGCGCCACCGACGCGGGAAACGGAAATACCGGCATTGATCGCAGGACGAATACCGGCATTGAACAAGTCGGTTTCCAGAAAAATCTGGCCGTCGGTAATCGAAATCACGTTAGTTGGCACAAAAGCGGAAACGTCACCCGCTTGCGTCTCGATTACCGGCAGCGCCGTCAAAGAGCCCGTTTTGCCCTTGACTTCATCATTGGTAAAACGCTCGACCCAGGCTTCCGAAACACGCGCAGCACGCTCTAGCAAACGGGAGTGCAGATAGAAAACGTCGCCCGGATAGGCTTCGCGACCTGGCGGACGGCGCAGCAGCAGGGAAATTTGACGGTAGGCCCAGGCCTGCTTGGTCAGATCGTCGTAAATGATCAGGCAATCCATGCCGCGATCACGGAAATACTCGCCCATAGTGCAACCGGCGTAGGGCGCAATGTATTGCAGCGCCGCCGATTCAGAAGCTGTCGAAGCGACGACAATGGTATATTCCATCGCTCCATTTTCTTCCAGCTTGCGCACGACGTTGGCAACGGTGGAGGCCTTCTGGCCGATGGCAACATAAACGCAGAAGAGATCTTTGCCCTTCTGGTTGATGATGGTGTCGATAGCGACGGCGGTCTTGCCGGTCTGGCGGTCACCAATGATGAGTTCGCGCTGACCGCGACCGATTGGCACCATGGCGTCGATACATTTCAGACCGGTTTGCACCGGTTGTGAAACCGATTTGCGCCAAACAACGCCAGGTGCCACTTTTTCGATCTTGTCGGTCAGCTTGGCGTTAATTGGCCCCTTGCCGTCAATCGGCTGCCCTAGCGAGTTAACTACGCGACCGAGCAGCTCAGGTCCGACCGGCACTTCCAGAATGCGACCGGTCGTTTTGACGACATCACCTTCGGATATATGCTCATAGGCACCGAGCACCACGGCACCGACCGAATCCCGCTCAAGGTTCAAGGCCATGCCGAAGGTATTGCCGGGAAATTCCAGCATTTCACCCTGCATGACGTCGGCCATGCCGTGAATGCGGCAAATACCGTCAGTGACGGAGACGACGGTTCCTTGCATTCGCACTTCCGATGCGCTTTGTAGATTCTGAATCTTTGATTTGATCAGTTCAGAAATTTCGGAAGGATTCAACTGCATGATTTCTCCTAGTGGTTCAGTGCTGTCGCCATGGCATCAAGTTTGGCGCGAATCGAGAGATCGAGCACCCGATCACCGACAACCGCCTTGACACCACCAATAAGCTCTGGCGCGATAACGACATGCGGCCGCAAGCGGGTTTCGAAATGCGCTTCCAGTTGCGGAATCAGTTGCTGCATTTGTGCTTCACTGAGCGGGAAGGGCGAGTGAATTTCCGCTTCGCGAACGCCTTCGACGCCTTGCCGCAGTTTTTCGAAAAGCAGGGCTATTTCAGGCAGGCAGGCGAAACGGTTGTTTTCAGCCAGCAACGCAATAAAATTCGCCAAAGTATCCCCGGCCTTGGCTTGAGCAGCCTGGCCAAGTAGTTCGGCTAGTTGGGAGCGGCCAAAGCCTGCCTGCGCAATCAGATCTCGCAGCTCAGGGTTCTGCATGACGCCGGCCAGTAATTCAAGCCGCTCCGACCATAGTGGCAAGGCACCCTCTTCTTGCGCAATCCGGAAGAGCGCTTCAGCATAGGGGCGGGCAATCGTCAGGGATTCGGCCATTTTGCTTTAGAGTTCCTGTTTCAGGGCATTAAGCATGTCGGCATGCACGGCAGGATTGATTTCCTTCTGCAGAATCTTTTCTGCACCGGCGACCGCCAGCTCGGAAAGGCGTTCGCGCAAGTGCTGCCTGGCGCGTTCAACTTCCTGCTCGAATTCAATCTGGGCGCGCGCCACGATCTTCTCGTATTCGATGCGGGCGTTTTCCCTGGCTTCTTCGATGATCTGCTGCGAGCGTTTTTCGGCCTGCGCAACATGGTCGGCGGAAGTCACCTTGGCTTCGCGCACGATGTCTCCCGCACGCTGATCCGCCAGATGCAGTTCCTTCTTGGCGCGTTCTGCCGCATCGAGCCCGTCGGCAATTTCTTTCTGACGACTCGACATGGCCTTTTCCAGCGGCGGCCAGACGAACTTCATGGTGATCCAGATGAAAATCAGAAACCAGATCACCTGCCCGATCAAGGTAGCATTAATACTCACTCCAGCCTCCTAACAAAAATGTTCGGCTCAGATGTTCAGGCGGGTGCTTACTTGACGTGCTTCAACAGTTCGGTGGCGAACGGGTTGGCGAAGAGCAGCAGCAGGGAAATACCGATACCGATCATTGGCACCGCGTCGAGCAGGCCGGCGACGATAAACATCTTGACCTGCAGCACCGGGGTCAGTTCAGGCTGGCGGGCAATGCTTTCCAGGAAACGGCTTCCGAGCATGGTAAAGCCGATGGCGGTCGCCGCGGCACAAACTGCCACGATAGCAGCGATGGCGATGGTGGAAGTCGAATAAAACGATGAGAGATCCATGGTGACTCCTAAGTGAGTGGGTGAAACAAAAAATTAATGGGATTCGGCCGCCATCGACAGG
>JAGTRX010000056.1 GCA_018262285.1 Pseudomonadota bacterium
AGCACCTCGTAAGCCAGCTTGGCTTCCTTGAACTTATCCTCGGACGACGGGTTATCCGGATTGCGATCCGGATGGTGTTTCATGGCGAGCTTGCGGTAGGCCTTCTTGATGTCGTCCTCAGAGGCGTCACGGGAGAGGCCAAGGATTTCGTAATAGTCGCGTTTGGTGGGCATCTGGTACTTCCGGCTATGACTGCGTAAAGGCCGGATTAAGCGGCATGGCTATGTCCGCTTGAATCCGGCCACTTAAAAGGGCACGAAGTGTCCGGTTTAAGCTTTCTTGTCTTTCACCTCGGTGAACTCGGCGTCGACGACATCGCCTTCATCCGGCTTGGCCTGTTGTTGCTGCTGGGCTCCTGCCTCGGCGCCGGGCGCTGCACCTGCTTCCGCCTGTTGCTGGGCGTAGATTTTTTCGCCCAGTTTTTGCGCTGCCTGTGACAGAGCCTCGGTCTTGGAGGCGATGATTTCCTTGTCGCCATCGCGCAGGACATCCTCGAGCTCCTTGATGGCGGCCTCGATTTTTTCCTTTTCGCCAGCGTCGAGCTTGTCACCGTAATCCTTGAGCGACTTCTTGACCGAATGCACCATGGCGTCGGCCTGGTTGCGGGCATCGGCTAGTTCGTGTGCCTTTTTGTCGTCTTCGGCATGCAACTCGGCGTCCTTCACCATGGCCTGGATTTCGGCTTCGCTCAAGCCCGAATTGGCCTTGATGGTAATCTTGTTTTCCTTGCCGGTGGCCTTGTCCTTGGCCGTGACGTGCATGATGCCGTTGGCGTCGATGTCGAAAATGACTTCGATTTGCGGCAGGCCGCGCGGCGCCGGCGGAATGCCTTCCAGGTTGAACTGGCCGAGGCTCTTGTTACCGGCGGCAACTTCGCGCTCGCCCTGCAACACATGGATAGTGACGGCGGACTGGTTGTCGTCAGCGGTGGAGAACACCTGGTTGGCCTTGGTCGGGATGGTCGTGTTTTTCTGGATCAGCTTGGTCATGATGCCGCCCAGGGTTTCGATGCCGAGCGACAAGGGCGTCACGTCAAGCAGCAGCACGTCCTTGACGTCACCCTTCAGCACGCCGCCCTGGATGGCAGCGCCAACAGCGACTGCCTCGTCCGGGTTCACATCCTTGCGCGGTTCGCGGCCGAAGAATTCCTTGACCTTGTCCTGCACCTTGGGCATGCGCGACTGCCCGCCGACCAGAATCACATCGTCGATATCGCCAATCTTGCAGCCGGCATCTTTCAGCGCCATGCTGCAGGGGGCGATGGTGCGATCGACCAGTTCTTCAACCAGCGCTTCGAACTTGGCGCGGGTGATCTTGATGGCCAGGTGTTTCGGGCCGGAAGCATCGGCCGTGATGTAGGGCAGGTTGACTTCGGTTTGCTGGCTGCTGGAAAGTTCGATCTTGGCCTTTTCGGCGGCTTCTTTCAGGCGTTGCAGGGCGAGGACGTCCTGCTTCAGATTGACGCCGGATTCCTTCTTGAATTCATCAATGATGTAGTCGATCAGGCGCTGGTCGAAGTCTTCGCCACCGAGGAAAGTGTCGCCATTGGTGGCCAGCACTTCAAACTGCTTTTCGCCATCGACGTCGGCAATTTCGATAATGGAAATGTCGAAAGTACCACCGCCGAGGTCATAAACGGCGATCTTTCGATCCTTGCTGGAAGTCTTGTCCATGCCAAAAGCGAGCGCGGCCGCTGTCGGCTCGTTGATGATGCGCTTGACTTCGAGGCCGGCGATGCGGCCGGCGTCCTTGGTGGCCTGGCGCTGGCTGTCGTTGAAATAAGCGGGAACGGTAATGACCGCTTCGGTGACTTCCTCGCCGAGATAGTCTTCGGCCGTCTTCTTCATTTTGCGCAGCACTTCGGCGGAAACCTGCGGCGGGGCGATTTTCTTGTCGCGCACTTCCACCCAGGCATCGCCGTTGTCAGCCTTCATGATCTTGAAGGGCATCAGGCCGATGTCCTTTTGTACTTCCTTTTCCTCGAAGCGGCGGCCGATCAGGCGCTTGACGGCGTACAGCGTGTTCTTCGGATTGGTGACGGCCTGGCGCTTGGCCGGGGCGCCGCAGAGAATTTCGCCTTCCTCGGTGTAGGCGACGATGGAGGGCGTCGTGCGGGCGCCCTCGGAGTTTTCGATCACCTTGGGTTGGCCGCCTTCCATAATGGCGACGCAGGAGTTGGTGGTACCGAGGTCGATGCCGATAATTTTGCCCATTTCTATTTCCTTTCAGTGTTTTGTGGTGTGAGGGGTGAGGAGAAACCCCCTCGCGCCCACGGTCAATTCAAAATCTGTGTCTAAAGTGGAGATGATTCGGATAATTTCAAGCGGTCGGCGGTTCGGTCGGTGGGGTCGCCGCTGGCGCGCCGGCTGCCGGAGCGGGAGGCGGCGTTTCTGGCACCGGAGGGGGCGCCACCGGCCTGGCCTTGGCCACCATGACCAGCGCCGGACGCAAGACGCGCTCGGCAATCAGATAGCCTTTTTGCAACACCGTGACGACGGTATTCGGTTCCTGGTCCGATTCCACCATGCTGATCGCCTGATGGAAATGCGGGTCAAACTTTTCGCCGACAGGGTTGGTTTCCTTCAGGCCGGATTTATCGAACGCAGCCACCAGTTGCTTCAGGGTCAGTTCAACGCCGGCCTGAAAACTTTCCACGCTCTGGCTCTGGTTGGCGAGCGCCGCTTCCAGGCTGTCCTTGACTGCCAGCAAGTCGCTGGCAAAGCGCTCGACGGCAAATTTGTGCGCCTTGCTGATATCTTCTTGCGCGCGGCGGCGGATGTTTTCGCCTTCTGCCTTGGCGCGTAGCCAGGCGTCGTGATGCTCAGTCGCCTTATGCTGCGCTTCCAATAATTGCTCTTCCAGGCTAGGCGGTGGTGGTGACGCTGGCGCCGCTACCGTTTGCGCTACCGGCGCTTCATTCGCTGGGGTGGCTTCTGCCGCAGTGCTGACGGTGGGCTCTGTGACGGGAGGCGGGCAGGGCGTTTGCGCTTCCTGCGCCGGTGCTTGGGTGTCGCCGTGCGGCGGGTGGTGCGGGGGTTGATGATGCATCGATCTTCTCCGAAAAACTCTACCGGCAAGTGGGGTGAGATTCGGGAATTTCAAGGGCAAGGCAAAAAAATAGTGCAAGAGTTGGCCGGGCGATTTCTTCAAGGAGACTCCACTTCTTTCTGCACGATGCCCCGGTTCTGCGGCACAGTACATGGGCAGACCGGGTAAGGGCAAAGTAGACCCTCGTTCAACTGCAGCGTGCCGTCGAAAATGTTGCCGAGATAGCCCTGGCCGGTACGCTTGCCCGGATAGCAGGTGTAGGCGTCGCCTTTGGGATGGATGATGAAATAGTATTGCCCGGCGTGGCAGGGCTTGCCGAGATGCGAATAGCCCCGGTTCATGGCACCGGGGCCAGTGAGGTCGGCAAAAGCACGCTTGAGCAGAAAACGGTCGATCAGGCCATAGCGGGCGGGCTGGCCGTTGATGCGCATCAATTGCGGGTAGAACTTCAATCCTGCCGCTTCGAAACGGCGGCGCAGCTCGGCAGCCTGCCGCACCTTGCCGGGCTGGACGACAAAATTGACGACAAAGGTGGCACGCGGCAGGGCGCGCAGCAGTTGTTCGACCGCCACTGCCTTGGCAAGAAATTCCTCGACGCCAACCTGCTCGATGTGCAGCGAACAGGAAAAGGTGCGCAGATGCTCGCCGGCAGCGCTGACAAAACGTTCGATGATGGCCAGCGATGGCGACAGATTGGTCAGGATCGACACCTTGTGGCCTGCATTTGCAAGACGGGTGGCGACCTCCGGCAGCCGCTTGAGCAGAAAAGGTTCACCGCCGGAAATCTTGATCTCCCAGGTGCGGGGCAGGGCACACAAGCAGTTGAGCCCCGCCTCAAGCCGGGCATCGTCCGGCCCGCCGACGCCGTCGGCGTGTTTCTGCACGCAGTAGCTGCAACGGTAATTGCAACCGCCAACGATGTTCCAGTTGACTACTGGGCGCAGGGCAGGGGTCATCCTGCTTTTCCCGATTGGTACTGTGCGGAATAAACAATTTCGTCATTCCGGCGCAGGCCGGAATCCAGGAAAATCAACGAACTGGACCCCGGCTTTTGTCGGGGTGACGAATTTAGCGTATATCCCTCTTCGACGGTCCCAGGACGAATGGGGGATGTGGCCGAAAAGCTCATTCCGCTACCTCATTCATTAACATCGCCAGTTGCTTGTTAGCGACGAAATTCATGTCATGTTTGCCGCAGCGGGCGCAGCCGGGAAAGACGAGCCCTTCGTGCAGGCTCTGGCGAATGGCGTTGTAGGCCGGGGCGAGCCAGAGCGTGCCGAAATCGGCCTTTTCGACGTTGCCGACTTCGATGTGTTCGCAGCAGAAAAAAACGCGACCATCGACATAGACGCGGCTGTACAGGTAGCCGGCAAAGCAGGGCAGGGGCGCGTGCAAGGGGTGGGAGCCGGCCAGTTGCGCCGCAAAAGCCGCCAGATTGTGCTTGACGCCAAGCGCCTTGGCGCGGGCAATGGCAGCGGGAATGTCGTGCTCAAGCAAGGTTTTGCGGCGATCAATATCAAGGCGACAACATTCGGTGCCGGGTGGTGTGTCGCCCAGTTTGAACGAGGCACGGGCATGCGCTTGGTGGGCGAGTTCGACCATTGCCGTCAATTCGTCAGCGTTAAGCGCATTGATCACCTGCACCAGATTGACTGCCACTGCGCCAGCCAGAGAGATAACGCCCTCGATCAGGTTTTCAAACGTTTCTGGCGGTTGGTTGGGGTGGTAGGTGGTGTAGGTGGCGGCGCTGGCTGAGGAAGTGTTGATCAGCAACTGGTCGACGCCCAATTCCTTGAGGCGCTGAAAATCGCACAGGGTGCCGTTGGTGATGACGGTCAGCACTAGCCCTTTGGCCTTGACTGCAGCGATGAAGTCGTAAATACCGGGGTGCGTGAAGGGCTCGCCGGCGCCGGAAAGGATGATGCGTTCAACGCCGCATTCGGCAACTTCGCTGAGAACGCGGGAAAAAATCGCCGACGCCATGCGCTGCTTTTTCCAGGCAGCGTTCTTTGGGCTGGCCAGACCGGGCGCGTAATTCCAGCAGGTGATGCAATCGAGATTACATGTATTGGTAATGTCGATATGCACCGTCTCCGGCCCGAGCAGGGGGCGGTGGGCGCAGAAGCCTTCAATGCGCTGGTGCTGGTTGGGGGAAAGAGGTGGCGGTTTTTTCAAGTCAATGGCTTAGCAGATCGCGGTAAAAAGGTTTTTTCTTACAGACTTAAATTATTCCGATTTCTTTTGCTTTCTGAAATAAACCTATCCGAAAATCGTGGTAGCCCGTCAATTATCTGTGGTGATAATCCCCCTTTAAATATTGGCTCAGGACATGGAGGATGCGGTATTTCATTTGCTCGCAATATTTCTGCAGGAAAAGAAATTATGTGCATTTTTTGACTAACGTAAATATTAACCTTTATCCTGAATAGGCGCTCATACTCAATTTTAATTATGACATCCCACGGGATTAGAATTGGTTGGCACCATGGCTTAAATATGAATATTGTATCAATGTGAATCCCTTTGCTGTTCGTCCTGATTTTTAGGAAGTCCCTGGATGGGAAACCAATTGATCCTCTTGCGGTCTGGCAATCAACTGAGATTGGATTTGCTGGAAATTGTCTAGAAAGAGTTCCCCATGTTCCAAAGTAATAGATCGATCCATTTAATAGATAGAAAAATAAAATTATTATTGAGATTGTGGATAAAAAATATAAAATAGTCAGAAGCATTTTAACTCCAATGGAAAAGGAGCAGCACAGCGAAAAAGGGTAGAGTAGAGAACACAGATAAAAGGGGTCGGTGATGATTTTCCCTTCAAACCAATTCCAGAATTGCCTGGGCGCAGTAGTGGTGCCGCTCTCGTTTCCGATCTGGCAGTCGCGTTCGGCTAGTGGCGAAAAAATCATCATGCCCTTCATTTGTGCTCAACCTTCTTTCTGGTCGGTGTTTTACCCGGCGGCAGAAAGTTCTCACCGGTCACCATCGCCTTGCCGGTTCTTGCTTTCAGCGCTTGACGTGCTTGTTTGGCAATGGCTCCGCCCTTTTTGGCTGCGCCAGAGTTTTCGGCCATGCCGGTGGCGCCTTCCGTTTCGGCAATCTGCCGCGTCGATAACTCGGCCAGCGCCCTGAAAATCAGTTCTGCCTCGCTTATTTGGTCGCGCAGGTTGTGATCCTGCAAGCCCTTCATGGCCTTGTGCGCCTTGACGCTGACGCCGGACCATTCCTGGTGAATGATGTTGGTCAGGATGGCGAATTCCTCACCCCGCTTGATGTCGTGATTGGCCCAGTAATCGGTTAGTTTGTTGCGCGTTTCCTGGCCGGTCATACGCTGCTGTATCCACTTCTCGCTGCGCCCGTGTTTCTGCCAGGTTTCGCGGGCGCGGTCGAGGGATAGTTCCGGATCGGCCATTTCCTGCATACGCTCATAGCCGACCTTGGCCAGCCAGCGTTTGATCGGCTCGGCTTTCGGGCTGGGCACCGATTGCACCAGCCGCAGCAGGGTTTCAGCAGTGGCCGCGTCGGTGGGGCGTTGCTTGCCATCCGCCGCAAGCATTTTCAACTGGTGACAATTTGTCACCGCTTGACTGCCTTCCTTGCCCAGCCGCTCTTTCAGCTTGTTCCAGTATTTGCGGGCGGTCTGATAATCCGGTTGCTGGGTCAGTACCTGGATGATATCAATGACCGAAAACCACCATGTTTCGCTTTCTTCATCATAAACGCGGCGGATTTGGTGATTTTCGAAAAGGGCGGGTTGAATGGGCATAGTCAGCAGTTAAGGATTCCAAATCGTTGGTTTGGCTCAGAGACGATAAAAGGGAAGCTCTAAAAATTCGTCACACCGGCGAAAGCCGGTGTCCAGTGCGTTGGTTTTTCTGGATTCCGGCCTTCGCCGGAATGACGGAAATGAGGTGCCCAAAAAAGCGTGGGGTCGATTTTCATTTCAGACCAATTCCAGAATGGCCTGTGCTGCTGCAGTAGCGCCGTTCTTGTTGACGATCTGGCGGCCGCGTTCGGCGAGTTGGCGGCGGGTGCCGGCGTCGGCGAGACAGTTGATGGCTTCGCGGATGCCGCTTTCGGTGAAGGGTGCGCAGGCCAGGCAGGCGCCTTGTTCGGCCAGGGTCTGCACACGCTTTTCCTGGTCGTCCAGAACGCGGCCAAAGGGGACGAGGGCGCTGGCGACGCCGGCAAAAAGCAGCTCGTGTACGGTGTTGTAACCAGCGGCGGCAATGGCGCCGTCGAAGGCGGGCAGCACGTCAAGCATGGGATAGCGGCCGGTGAGGACGGTGACGCCCGGCGGAACCTCGGGCGCTTGCCGCAGCAATGGTCCGGCGCCAAGGACGAGGTGGGCATCCGGGATTTCGCTGATGGCTTTGGCAGTGAGTTCGAAGGCGCGCCGGGTTTCCGGGTCGCCGCCACCGCCGAAGCTGCCATAGAACAGCAGGCCGTCGAGCGGCAGTTTGAGGGCGCGGCGGGCCTCAGCACGAGAGAGGATTTCGTTTTTTTCGCGAATCAAAATGGGGCCGACGGCGCGGGCTTTTTGCGGTTCCGGCAGTTGGCCAACCTGTTCGATGTCGTCGTGCGGAATGATGAGGCGGTCGTAGAGCGGGAGAACCGCCATCAGCAGTTTGCTGAGATAGGTTTTCTGGCGTTGTTCGCGAAAGACAAAGACGTTTTTCTGTTTCCAGCGCAGAACTGGGATCAGTTCTTCAAAGCTGCCGGAAGGGTAGGTGTCGACGATCAGTACATCGGGGTCGAAGCTCGATAACACGCTCCAGGTGACCGATTGCGCCATTTTGAGATAAGTGGCTTTGCCGAGGCCGCATTGTTCGCGGATGGTTTTGGAGGGCAGTTTGACTGCCGCGAAGCCTTCGCGGTAGATGACGCCATCGGCTTCCGACGAAGTGATGAAGAGGATTTCGGCCCTGGGCGCCAGCCGTTTAACGGCGCGGGCGATGGACAGGAGCCGGGTAACGTGACCCAGCCCCAGCCCATTGACAGCGTAAAAGACGAAGCGCGGTGCGGCCATGCAGCCTACGAGTGGTCGCGATCGTAATTGCTGCTTCGTCGCCCGCTGACTTGCTTGGCCGCTTCGCCGAGGGCATCGTGCTCGAGGCCGGTCTGGCGGGCGGCGTCGAGATCGAAGAAGCGTGAGGCAGCGTAGGCGACGCCGGCACCGGCCAGCGCGCCGACACCGAGAATGGCGCCGCCGGTAGCCAGCTTGGCCAGGTTGCTCATCGGTTGTTGCGGCTCATAGCGCCAGGCTTCGACCTGCTTGGTCTGGTTGGGCCCGCCGTGACGCATGGCGTAGGGGTCGTAATCCGGCATTTCGCTCCAGTGTGTGCGTCCGTCGCTGCCGGTGCGGATAATCGGCGACTCGCCGCGTTCGGTCTGGGCGGCGCAATCCGGGCAGACAATGATTTCATCCTGGCTATCGCCGTGTTTCATGGTGATGCCGCGCTGGTAGTCGGCATTGGCGAGCGGACGGGCGCAGAAAAAGCAGCCGATGCGTTCGCCCTGTCCGGCAAAAGCCTGGTCGCCGTAAAGCTGCGTGGCCAGATCGACAGCGCGTTGCGAGGCGGTAGCCGCTTCGTTGGCGGTGCGCTGCAACTGTCCAAAAGCGGAACGGTCGCCATTGCGCACTTTTGCCAGTGCTTTCCAGGCGGCTTGTTCGTTACGGGTGGCGTGTTCAAGCAGATTGCGCAGATCAGGATGTTCGCCCAGGCGCATGACGTGTTCGACACGGGTGAGGCGGATGGCGGCATCGGTCAGCTTTGATTCTTCGGCGGCAAGTTGTTGCGGGTCGAATGGCGTGGCCGATTCTTGAGGTTGCGCTTGTGGCTGGTCGCCGGATTTCTTCTTCAGGCGGCGCACGATCATGACGATGGCGAAAATGATGAAGGCGGGCAGGCCGAAGCAGCAGAACAGGCCAAACAACATGCTCAGGATGCCGCCTTCTTGTTTCGGCTCTGGCGCGGCGGCAGACGGGATTGTTTCGGATGACGCGCTATTTTCGGGTTTGACCGGTCTGTCCACAATCAAAGGTTCGCTGCCGGATTTGATATTTTTCTCTGTCTGTTTGACGGAATGGCTGCTGGCCGGTTGTGCCGTGGCTGAAGCGTTCGGATCGAAACCCATGGCCTTCAGCTTGTCCTCGATTTCAGCCCGTTTGTAGTTGGGGTCAAGTTCGCGGGCGCGCATGAAGGCCTGGCGGGCGGCTTGGAAGTTATCGAGCTTGCGGTAGGTCAGGCCGAGATTGTATTGCCAGCGCGGATTGCCTGGATCGAGCCGGGCGGCATCGCCGAATTTTTTGCGGGCTTCGATATAATTTTTGCTGTCATAGGCCTTTTTACCCTCTTCGTAGGCGGCGAGAGCGGCGCTGACTGAAGGTGAACTGACTTGTTCCTGGGCGGTTTCCTGAGCGACGCCGACGGGCGCGAACAAGCCCAGAAAAAGCATCAGTATGACAAGAGCGGTGGCGTGGCGCATGGCTTCCTCCCTGTTAAATGTCTTGTGCTGTGAGCATACACCAAAACGGCTTTCCGGGCGTTAGGACGGAATGGGCGGTCGGGTGGCGGAATCGCCAATGGTTTCGAAAAAAGTCTATAAATAATAATGCGATACGTTGCATTTCAATAATTAGCCCCATATACTTGAAGCAGTTCATTGATCTGCGGGCATTTTTATGAAAACTCCCACGGTAGCCAAATTCAGTTTCCGCGTTCGTACACGTAATGGAGCTGTGGTGGAGAATCTGTTGATCGCCGGTCAGGACGAGAAGGATGCGCAACGCAAACTGTTGCAGATGTACAAGGGCTGCGAAATCCTCGAATCCCGTCTCCAGGCGCCCTTGCCGTCAACGCGTCCCGGTTACACGAACTACGAGGACGTGATGAACATGATCACGGCGATCCGCCCGTAAAGTTCAGCCGACAGCTTTTCAGAGAAAATTGATCGACTTCAGTTCTTCAAAGAGCAGCATGTAGTCGCGTGCGCCTGAACTTGACGGGCTGTGGCGGAAAACGTCGCGGTTGTACATGGGGCTTTCGGCCACGGCCACATTTTCCGAAATAATGGTTTCGCAAACTTCGTTGCCGAAACGCTCGCGCAGACGATTCAGCACATCGCCGCTCATGCGGCGACGGCGGTCGTAACGGGTGAGCAGGTAACGCCGTTCGACGCGGCGCTTCAAGACCGGTTCGAGAACCTGCAATGTGCGCGAAATGTGCTCGGAAGCCTGCAAGGACAGGTAATCGGTCGAAATCGGGATGAGCAGGCGGTCGCAGGCGAAAATGGCATTCAAGGCCAGCACGCCGATGTAAGGGCAGCAGTCGATCACCACGGGACGGATGCCGATCGTGCTTTCCAGTGATTCCAGGCCGACGCGCAGTTTATTGAGGATGGTCGGCCCCTTGCCGAAAATCGAATCGACTTTGATCAGTTGCTGGTGCGAGGGGATGAGCGAGCCGATCTGATCCCAGGGGACTTCAAGGTCAAACAGGGGCTTGGTGTCCTGATAATAGGCGAAGAGGCTTTTGCTGGCATCCTGCGGGATAGTGCCGTTGATGCCCGACAGGTGACCCTGCGGATCAAGGTCGAGCAGCAATGGTGATTCACCGCTTTGGGCGAGAGCAGCGGCGATATTGAGTGCTGTCGTCGTTTTGCCGACGCCGCCTTTTTGATTGAAAATGGCAAGCCGCATTGTCTGGTCGCTTATGTACAAAGCGCTATTTTTCACTTAACATGACCTTTCCTGCAACTGTATGCGCAACTATATTTTTCGCGTGCAGTGGTTCCGGCGGCATTTGCCGCCGTTTTAATTTTTGCTGGCGGGCTTTTTATGACGACTTTGATGAATACTTATGCCCGGTTGCCGGTGGCGTTCAGCCACGGCCAAGGCTGCCGGATGACCGATACCGAGGGGCGGGAATATCTCGATGCCTTGTCCGGTATCGCCGTCAATACTCTTGGCCATGCCCACCCCAAGCTGGTGGCGGCGATTTCCTCCCAGGCCGGCCGATTGCTGCACACTTCCAATCTCTATTGTGTCCGCGAGCAAGAGCAGCTGGCCGATAAATTGACGGCGCTCTCTGGTCTTTCCGAAGCCTTTTTCTGCAATTCCGGTGCCGAGGCCAATGAGTGTGCGATCAAGCTGGCGCGTTTTTATGGTCACAAGAAGGGCATTGAGGCTCCTGCCATCATTGTCATGGAAAAATCTTTCCACGGCCGCACCATGGCGACGCTTTCCGCCACCGGCAGCCGCAAGGTGCAGGCGGGATTCGAGCCGCTGGTTTCCGGTTTTGTCCGCGTTCCCTTTGACGATATCGAGGCGGTACGAGGCGTCGCGCAAAATAACCACAATGTCGTTGCTGTCATGCTGGAAGTGGTTCAGGGCGAAGGCGGCCTACACATGGCCAAGCTGGAATATCTGCACCAGATTCGGCAGTTGTGCGATGAAAAGGGCTGGTTGTTCATGTGCGACGAGGTGCAGTGCGGCATGGCGCGCACCGGCAAGTGGTTTGGCTATCAGCATGCCGGCATCCTGCCGGATGTGGTGACGCTGGCCAAGGGATTGGGTTCCGGCGTGCCGATTGGTGCCTGCCTGGCGGGCGGCAAGGCAGCTGGGCTTTTCGGGCCGGGCAATCACGGCTCTACTTTCGGCGGCAATCTGCTCGCCTGTACAGCGGCATTGACGACGCTGGAAGTGATCGAGCAGGATCAACTGATGGCCAAGGCCGAGCGCATGGGCGAGTTGATTCGGCAGGGGTTGCGCGAAGCGCTGGCCGGTGTGGCCGGTGTGGTCGATATTCGCGGCATGGGTCTGATGATCGGCGTCGAACTCGATCGGCCCTGCGGCGAGTTGGTCAAACAGGGTCTGGAAGCTGGTCTGCTCATCAACGTGACGGCTGAAAAGGTCATTCGTTTGTTGCCGGCGCTGGTCTTTGGCGAGGCTGAAGTTGGGGAACTGGTTCCCGAATTGGCGGCTCTGATCAAGAAATTCCTGACTGCTTGAGGGGTCGTGATGGCTATCAAACACTACTTGCAATTCAAGGACTTGACCCGCGAAGAATACGATTATCTGTTCGAGCGCACACGCATCATCAAGGACAAATTCAAGCGTTACGAGACCCACCATCCGCTGCATGATCGCACCTTGATCATGATTTTCGAGAAGGCCAGCACCCGCACGCGCCTGTCCTTCGAAGCCGGCATGCAGCAATTGGGTGGCTCGGCCATCTACCTTAACACGCGTGATACGCAGCTGGGGCGCGGCGAACCGGTGGAAGATTCCGGCCAGGTCATGTCGCGCATGAGTGATCTCATCATGATCCGCACTTTTGAGCAGACCATTGTCGAGCGTCTGGCCAAGAGTTCGCGCGTGCCGGTGATCAATGGCTTGACCAACGAATACCATCCCTGCCAGATCATGGCCGACATTTACACTTTCATCGAGCATCGCGGCCCGATTCAGGGCAAGACGGTGGCTTGGGTGGGCGATTCCAACAATGTCTGCAATACTTGGCTGCAGGCGGCGGAAGTGCTTGATTTCACTGTGCATGTGTCCACGCCACCGGGCTATGAGGTTGAGCCGGAGCGTGCGGGACTGCTCGGCACCGGCCATTTCAAACAGTTTGCCGATCCGGTGGAAGCCGTCAAGGGCGCCGATCTGGTGACGACCGACGTGTGGACATCGATGGGGTTCGAGGCCGAAAACGAACAGCGCATCAAGGCCTTTGCCGACTGGTGCGTTGACGCAGAGCTGATGCGAGAAGCCAAGCCGGAAGCGGTGTTCATGCACTGCCTGCCCGCCCATCGCGGCGAGGAAGTGACAGCGGAAGTGATCGATGGCTCACAATCGGTGGTCTGGGATGAAGCCGAAAACCGCATGCACGCGCAGAAGGCCTTGATGGAATATCTGCTATTAGGCCGTGTTGAATAATTCCTAAGCCTTTGCGGTAAAGATTTTGCGTATCGGGGTATATCCCCTTCATTGGAGTTGGCAATGAGTGACATTAAAAAAGCAGTTCTCGCCTATTCGGGCGGGCTGGATACTTCTGTAATCCTGAAATGGTTACAGGATAATTATCAGTGCGAAGTGGTGACTTTCACCGCTGACCTCGGCCAGGGCGAAGAGCTCGAACCGGCGCGCGCCAAGGCGCTGCAATTCGGCATCAAGCCGGAAAATATCTACATCGACGACCTGCGCGAAGAATTCGTGCGCGATTTTGTTTTCCCAATGTTTCGCTGCAATACGGTGTATGAAGGCGAGTACCTGCTCGGCACCTCCATCGCCCGCCCGCTGATTGCCAAGCGTCTGGTCGATATTGCCCGTGAAACCGGCGCCCAGGCCATCTCTCATGGTGCTACCGGCAAGGGTAACGACCAGGTGCGTTTCGAACTGGGGGCTTACGCCCTGATGCCCGGCATCAAGATCATCGCCCCGTGGCGTGAGTGGGATCTGCTGTCACGCGAAAAGCTGCTGGCCTATGCCGAAAAGCACGGTATTCCGGTCGAGATGAAGCACAAGCAGGGCGGTTCGCCCTATTCGATGGATGCCAATCTACTGCATATCAGTTACGAAGGCCGCCACCTGGAAGACCCCGCCGCTGAAGCTGAAGAGGCTATGTGGCGGTGGACGGTGTCGCCGGAGGCGGCACCCGATCAGGCCGAATACATTGATCTACAGTTCGAACAGGGCGACTTGGTAGCCATCAACGGTGAGCGCATGAAAGCGCACGATCTGCTGGCCAAACTCAACCAGTTGGGCGGCAAGCACGGTATTGGCCGCCTTGATCTGGTGGAAAACCGCTACGTCGGCATGAAGTCGCGCGGTTGCTACGAAACTCCGGGGGGAACCATTCTGCTCAAGGCGCATCGCGCCATCGAATCGGTTTGCCTCGATCGCGAAGTGGCGCACCTGAAGGACGATCTGATGCCGCGCTACGCCACTCTGGTGTACAACGGCTACTGGTGGAGCCCGGAGCGCAAGGCACTGCAGACACTGATCGACCAGACTCAGCAGAACGTCAACGGCTGGGTGCGCCTGAAACTCTACAAGGGTAACGTCATCGTGGCGGCGCGCGACTCCAAGACCGATTCGCTCTTCGATCCGACCATTGCCACCTTCGAGGACGATGCTGGCGCCTACGACCAGAAGGATGCAGGCGGCTTCATCAAGCTCAACGCGCTACGCATGCGCATCGCCGCCAATCTGGCAGCGCGTCGCGGCAAGTAAGGAAGTTTTTGAATTTAACGCAATGGCGCAGAAGACCTAGAGTAGCGCAGAGATTTATTGGCAAGATAACGAGTTTTTCTCTGCGGCCCTTTGCGTTCTTTGCGCCTCTGCGTTGAAGCTTTTTTGGGGAAGACAATGTCACAATTCGATCAGGTTTCGGTCATCAAGAAGGCCAATGTTTACTTCGACGACAAGTGCATCAGCCATACCGTGGTTTGCGCCCATGATGTGCGAAAAACTATCGGCGTCATCCTGCCGTCGACGCTGACCTTCAATACCGGCGCGCCGGAAGTCATGGAAGGCGTCGGTGGCAAGTGCCGTGTGCGTCTGCCGGGGGAAACCGAATGGAAAGAATTCGGCGAGGGCGAGTTGTTCAAGATTCCCGGCAATTCGGCCTTTGATATTGAAGTGGCGCCGGGTGAGGCGTATCACTATGTCTGTCATTTTGGTTGAACCGTAGCGAGGAAAATATGCCTTCTTTTGACTTTACTTCCGAAGCCGATATTGTTGCGTTGAAAAACGCCGTTGATGTCGCTTCCCGCCAGATCGACAACCGCTACGATTTCAAGGGCACTACAGCCGAGGCCGAACTCAACGAAAAGGACAAGATCATCACCTTGCGCGGCGATTCGGATTTCCAGCTCGATCAGATCAAGGACCTCCTTTTTCCGGCGATGGAAAAGAAGGAGAAGGAAAGCGTCAAGCGCCTTGACGCGCAGCCGGTGCAAAAAGTTTCCGGCAACAAGGTCAAGCAGGAACTCAAGATCAAGGATGGCATCGAATCCGAACTGGCGAAAAAAATCGTCAAGATGATCAAGGATGCCAAAGTCAAAGTGCAGGCGACGATTCAGGGCGACGCCGTGCGCGTCACCGGCGCCAAGCGCGACGACCTGCAGGCAGCGATTCAACTGGTGACCAAGGCGATTACCGATTATCCGATCAAGGCGGGGAATTTCCGCGACTAGTCTGGGTTTTTGTCGAAGCGGCCAACTTCGCACTGCGCTTTTGCCCCGAAGCCAAGTGCCTCGGTAATCCCCCCGGAAATTAGCGGCGGTTAAAAGTAGAATTTTCTCTACAGCATCCCGAGGAGGTTTTACATGAAGACGTCACGCTTTTCAGACAAC
>JAGTRX010000057.1 GCA_018262285.1 Pseudomonadota bacterium
TTCGCAGCCAAAGAGTGGTTTGTGTGCGCATTCTGGGTGGCGAAAATGACCTTTTTATTGCGGCCACATGAAGCTTTTGCAACACCGATTGGCGCAATTCTCCCTTCACGAAGAATTCATTTGCTGGAAACCGGCTTGTCATGGATCGTCCTTAGCATGCGCCCAACGACAACAACCAGGAGCAAGTCATGAGCCGTCGTAATTTCGCAAACCTGTTGAACAATACTGACAATTCACCACAGCGAAGCCCGTTGGAACTGCCTGAAATCGCGGACTACTGGGAAGATGGCGTGCACACCCCGATGATTCCGGCTTCCGAAATCCATCGGCTGAGGCACGACTTTAATAGCTTTAAATAAGCGGGAACGCTGGATGTATTTTGCCTCTTGCTAGCACTATTTCGCTAGACTGGCAGTTCTGCCAGCCAATTTGCCGGCATTGCAAGGAGAAGCAAAATGCGAATGGACGACCAGCGCGAAAGCGATAACGTTGAAGACCGCCGGGGCAGCGGATTTGCGGCGCGACGTGGCGGCATCGGCATCGGCGGCATCGTGGTGGCACTGGCCGTCAGTTATTTTCTTGGCGTCAGTCCAAGCACGGTACTGAGCTTTCTCGATCAGTCGTCAGGAACTTCCAGCGCGCCGCAGATCGCCCAAAAGCCGCCGGCTGACGACCGCATGGCGCAATTCGTCTCGAAGGTTCTCTCTTCCACTGAAGATACCTGGCGCGAAGTCTTCCGCAAATCCGGCAAGCAATATCAAGACCCAAAACTGGTTCTGTTCACCGGCAGCACTCCGACGGCCTGCGGCACAGGGGAGGCAGCAACCGGGCCGTTCTACTGCCCAGGAGATCAAAAAGTGTACATCGACCTGGCTTTCTTCCGTGAACTGAAAGATCGCTTCAAGGCACCTGGCGAATTTGCCCAGGCTTATGTCATCGCCCATGAAGTTGGTCACCACGTCCAGGAGCAACTCGGCATCTCGGCGCGTGTGCAGGCTGCCCGCCAGCGCGGCAGCAAGATCGAAGCCAATGCCATGTTGGTGCGCCTTGAACTGCAAGCCGACTGTTTTGCCGGCGTCTGGGGAAAAAGCGCTGATACCATGAAGAAAATGCTCGAACCGGGCGAAATTGAACAAGCCCTTGCCGCCGCCTCGGCGATTGGCGATGACCGTTTACAACAGCAGTCGCGTGGCGTCGCCGTTCCGGAGACCTTCACCCATGGCAGTTCGGCGCAGCGCGTGCGCTGGTTCAAGCGCGGCTTCGACAGCGGCAGCCCGCAGCAGTGCGATACTTTCAAGGCGGCGCAGTTGTAAGCTGGTGGAGCCGATCTCAGTGATTACAACGGATTTCTCCGCTGCTGACGCACGCCCTACTTGAGCGAGAAATCCGCCCGATTGGGTTTGGCCTTGGCATTTTCGCTGCTGGCTGCGCTGCCCTTGCCAGCAACAATGTAAATACGCTCTTCCGGCACCCGCCCCGTCTTGACCAGCCAGTTTTTGGCCGCCTGTGCACGCCGATTCGCTAGGTTGGTGAGGTCATCATCGCTGATCTGCGCATTGGTTAGCATCAGCTTTTCCATTTCCTCGACCGGAAGAGTCTTTTGCATACCGATCAAGTTGCGCGGCTTGGTAAATTTCTCGTCTTTGTAAACCCGAGTGAGCAGTGCCGGATATTCCTCGGGTTTGACCACGACGCTATCGAGTTCCGCCGATTCGCCCCGACCCACCATGTCTTTCAGTTTGAGGGCGCGCACCTTGCGGTCGATGCTGGCGCGGCGCAGGCCTTCACGGTCGGTTTCGGGATCGGCGCGGCCGGTGATTTCCAGCTTGACCGCCGGGCGTTCGGTCAGCGCTTTGGCCAGCGTCTTGAGCTTGGCTTCCTGGGCTTGGGTAATGGCGGCGCGCCCCGCATCGAACTCCAGCCAGGAGAGTTCTTCGCCGCCGCCGAAGAGCGATCCGATCAAGGCAAAAGGCGCCGTGAGTGCCTTGCCGATCAGGTTAACAATAACCCGGACGATGAGACCGCCGACCGAGAATTGCGGATCGTCGAGCGAACCGCCAATGGGCAGATTGATGTCGATGACGCCATTGCGGTCGCGCAGTAACGCTACGGCAAGGTGCACCGGCAAATTGCCGGCGGTCGAGCCTTCGACCCTCTCGCCGAAAGTGAGCTGGTCGAGAATGAGGCGGTTTTCCGCCGTCAGCTTGCGATCCTCCACCTTATAGGCAACCTCGAAGGACAGCTTGCCCTTCTCGATGCCATAACCGACATATTTACCGGAGTAGGGGCTGAGCGGCGCCAGTTCCATACTTTTGACTTCGGCCTTGATGTCAAGGGCGAGTTCGCCTTTGAGCGGGTTGACCTTGCCGGCGATTTTGAGCGGAGCGTTATTGACCTGGCCATGCAAATCCACCGTTGCCATCGATTTTGCATTGGAGGACAAGCCCGAAACCATCCCACCCAGCGCCGCCAGATTGGCCGTGTAATTGGGCTTGATGAAATTGTCGGTAAAACGCACCTTGCCACCCTGCAGCACCAGTTTCTTGATCGACACGGGCGGCATGGACTTGGTGGCAGCTGGCTTTGGCGTAGCCGGGGTAGACGCAACACTGGCCTCATCGGTCAAGCTCTTGGCACCGCCTGCCTGGCTGCGCATGATGTCCTGCAAATTGATGCGGCCTTCCGGACTGAGAATCACCCGCGCAAAATAGTCGCTCAGCACCACATGTTCTACGTTCAGCGAGAAAGGTGACAATTGTGCATTGACGCCAGCAAAAGCCAGGCTCTTCCAGCGCAAAAAGTCATTGGTACTGGCTTTGTCCACCGCCGCTAAGTTACCCAGCGCCAAATCACCCTTGAATCCACCCTTGAGCGCTCCATCGCTACCTTGGTCGAGTTGCACGGCGCCCTTGGTCGACAAATTGGCACGGGTCACCAGCAAATTAACCTGATCAGTGAAATAAACCTGCAAGGGCATGATATCGACTTCCTGAATATCCAGCGCCAGATCGGCATGCAGCGGCGATAGGCCTACTTTGCCCTTGATGGCCAGTTGCCCGGTCTTGTTGACCTTGGCCTGCACTTCCAGCGCCGACTTCTGCCCGGCCTGGGTGGAAATATCGGCGAGGTTCAGCGACAGGGGCGCTACCAGCGTAATCGTCGGCCTGGCGCGGCTGCGATCTTCAATTTGTGCCGACCAATTGGCAAGCGCCACTTTTGCCACATTAACGACGAAGCCCGGCGCTTCGCCCTTATCTCGAGCGGCATCAGCCTTCTTCGGCGCGACGGCGCCAGGTTTGCCCTGCAGCAGCACAAGATTGGCGCTATCTGAACTGACTTCGCCGATGCGCATTTCGCGTTTTTGCACATCAAGCGCAATCTTTTGCAAGGACAGATCAAACTTTTCCGCAGTCGCTTGCATCGGCAGCGCCGTCTGTTCGTCTGCAAATTTGAGGCTGGCATCCTTGACCAGAAATTCCTCGACCGAAAGCTGAATTCCCGGCGACTTCACTCCCTTTTCCGTTGCGGCTGCTTTCGGTTCTGCCGCCGATTTGGCTGTCGGCAACAAGCGCGACACATTGAGCGTACCGTTCTTGTCCTTATCAACATTCAAGACCAGACCATTCAGTGCCACTTTCTGGATGCCAATCTTGCCGTCAAACACGCTGATTTCGCCCAGTTGCACCGCCAGTTCGGGCAGGCGCAATACCGACTTGCCGGCCAGATCGCTGACCTCCACCGACTTGAGCGCCAGATTGCCCTTGAGCAGAAGTGCCATCGCCTTATTGTGCGGCTGGCGGAAACTGGCATTGAGATGAATATCAAGCTTGCTGCCGGAAAGCTTGAAATTGGGCTCGAAGGGCAGATATTTCAGATAATTCGGCACATCGACCCCTTCCAGGTCGAGGTTGAGTTGGGCTTCACGCGTATCGGCCAGCGGCAGTGCTTTCCCCTTGAACAGCAGTGGCGCGCCGTTTACCTTGGCGCTCAACAGGGGCTCAACGAAGATATTAATTTGTGAGGGCAATGAAGAGATGAAGGGAATTCCCAGCTTCAGGTCTTCCACCTTGTGATTTGCCTGTTCCGGTCGATCCTCGAATTCGATCCGGCCACCTTCGACCTGGATATTCATCACCGCAAAACGCGCCGGTTTGTCGTCAGGGCTAGGTGGCTGGCTGGCGATCAATTGGACAATGTCGTCGATGTTGTAATGGCTGGCATCGGCACGCACCAGATGGAAGTACGGCCGATTCAGTCGCACCTCCTGCACCATCGGCGCCATGCGAAAAACGGAACTGGAAGAAAGGTCGACCTTCAAATCTTCAAATGACGCGAAAACGGCTTTGCCATCCGGCTCCATGATTTTCAAACCGTGGATATTGATTTCCATCGCATAGGGGCTGACCTTTATTTTCTCAACCGTCATCTGGCGGTGCAGTTTGCCGCTGATGAATTGCTCGGCCTGTGATTTGATAATTGCCGGCAGCACAAAATAGCCAAAAACCGTGAAGAGTAGGACGAGAAAGCCGAAACCAAGCGCAACGCGTTTGGTGGCGGTCTCTTTGGAAAAATCTAAGGCGCGCTGCAGAAGTTTATTTTTCATGGCCAATCACCAACTGGAAAAGCGGGAGACTGCCGTCAGTCAACCTCTCAAAACTGGCAGCCAGAAACGCTCAACATCAAGTTTCATGGTAGCCGACCCACTTGGCTTGAGCAATCGATTACTCTGACATCGGTTGCGAACCGGCATTTTTGGCTGCATCCCCAACTTTAATCGGGCGAAGAAACAGGATCGGCATGAACCCGGAAATGGCAAAACCCGTCAACGCCATAAAGGCCATGCGATATTCCCCGGTAATATCGAAGACATGCCCGGTTAAGATCGGCCCGATGGTAGCACCTATCGTGCCGGCGAAAAGCACGGTGCCAAAAAGCTGCCCATGCGAACGCATCCCGAAAAATTCCGCCAACATGGGTGACATCACCGTAAAAATACCGCCGTGGGCAAGCCCGTAAACCACGGCAAATAAAAACAACATGCCGGCGCTCCCGGTAAACAGAAGCAATACGAGGCTGCTGATCAAGACCATGAAACAGACCATCAGCGATTTTCTGCCGCCGATCTTGTCATTGACCATACCCATTACAAGCCTGCCCAGTATGCTGGCGCCGCCGATGGTCGAGAGGACGGAAGCGGCCATTGCCGGTTTAAGCCCCTGATCCATGGCGTGGGGGACGATGTGCACGAGAACGGTAAACAAGCAGAAAAAAATGGCGAACTCGGCAAAGCAAATACCCCAAAATTGCTTGGTGCGAAGCGCTTCCCGTAAAGAGAGGCTGTGATCTGCCACAGGTGATGCATCACAAAAACGGCTTTGCGCATTACCATCCGGCAGCAGACCAATTTTCGAAGGATCGCGTTTCATGAACTGCGCCAGCGCAATCAGGGTCAGCAAAACGAAGCCACCGACCATGAGATAGGCATTGCGCCAGCCATAGGCAGCAATCAGAGCCGAGGCAATCAAGGGAATGACAAACTGGCCGATGCCTGTGCCGACTTTCACCAATCCGGTCATCATGCCGCGAGTCTTGACGAACCATCTGGCAACGGTGGACAGCGTATTGACATCATGTGTACTGAAACCGATACCGGCGAACAGACCATACAGCAGGTAGAGTTGCCAGGGCAGGCTCAACTGCGACATGAGCAGATATCCCAGGCCAATGGAAGCCCCGGAGACCGTCAATATAATCCGGGGGCCGATTTTGTCATTCAAAGTACCGGCGATCATTGCGCCGACGCCCATCACAAAGAAAGCCAGTGAAGAGGCTCCCGATATCAAGGCGCGCGACCAGCCGAAGGCCTGCTGAAGCTCCTTGAAAAAAACGCCGTAGGTAAACATCGCACCGATGCATATCCCCTGGATTAAAAAGCTGGCGGCGACAATGTTGTATCCGTAAAAATACTTTATTTTCAAAATGTCTCCAGACCTTTAATAGCGTGTCTGCTTCGCAAGAAATCCTCACCCAGCCAGTTTAACCGCAGCGTTCTTCTTGTAGAAAGGCTTCTTGATGCGGATGGTCGACACCATCAGGAAGGAGGGCAGAACGAAGACCGGCAACAGCCATTCCAGCGGCAGTCCGGCGGCTTTCAGGATGAAGTAGAGCGGCAGGACAGCGGTGATGTAGGAAACCGGCAGACCTTCGTAGCAGCCATCGACAGTGCCGGTGACCGAGTAGCGCGCCAGGCGCATGGTGCCGAAGAGGACGAAGATGCACAGGCAGCCGATGGCAATCGGCGTATTCAGTCCGGCCGAGTAAGCAAAGACGGTGATGGCCAGCAGATAGGTCAGGAAGTCGTTAAAGCCATCGAGGGCGACGCCAAAAGGTCCTTCCTGCCCGAGTTTGCGCGCCACCATGCCGTCGAAGAAATCGCAGGTGATGCTGAAAATAATCAACAGGCTGGCGAGTACGAACTGGTCGGAGAGCGAGGCGTAGATCGAGTAGCAGGCGGCGAGTACGCCGGCCAGCGTGATGCAGTCGGCAATGCCGATGAAATTTAGGATGCTGTGTTCATTTCTGGTTTTCATGAGCGTTCCTTTCATTGTTGTTCAGCGTATTCGGCCAGGATGGTTTCGCCGGCGGTGACGCGCTGGCCCTTCTGGACTTTGATCCGGATATCGTCACGGCGCGGGAAGAGGATGGAGACCTGCGAGCCGAATTTGATGATCCCCATGCGTTGGCCGCGTAGCGCGTTCATCTGCGTGCTCAGATAAGTTTCGATGCGACGTACCAGGAAGCCGGCGATCTGGATGACCTTGACGGTGCCGATTGAAGAGTCGATCAGAGTTTCAATACGCTCGTTGTCAATGGCACGCAGCGAATTGGTGACACGGAATTTGCCGCTCTTGTGCTGGATGCCGACGATCCTGCCGTCGATCGGCATGCGCTGGACATGCACGTCCATCGGGCTCATGAAGATGGAAACCAATGTACAGGGTTCGCTGCCAAGATCGGCAGTGATAGTCTTGATACGGCCGAACAGACCTTTGTCAATATCCAGCATTTTTCCCGGCGTGATTTCGACCACGTCGATGACCTTGCCGTCAGCCGGCGCGATGATGAAGTTGCCCTTTGGTGCGGTACGTTCCGGGTCACGCAGGAAGTGGCGGTTGAAGGCGATCGCAAACGCAGCAAGGGCAGCGATAACAGCCAGAAGAATTAAAACGATGTTCATGCAGACTCCTTTTCAGGGTTGGAAAGTGACTCTTTGTAGAGTCGAAACAGCTCGTTAAAAGCCGCTTCATCGGTGGCTCCGGCAAAGCCGGTAGCCCAAAGCCGTTTGCCATGGAAATACAGCGGGTGAGCAACGGCCAGCAAATTGGTGAAATTCTTGATGTTGTTCACGACGCGTTCGATGGAGTGGTCTGGCGTTGCCAGTAGCTCCATCGTCACTGCGGCGGAGTCGATGTCGAGGCGGGCAATGTGCCAGTCGTGATCGGCGGCGACCTTGCGGATTTTTTCCTCGACCATGTCCTTCCATTTGCCGTGAAAGAATGGATAAGCCTTGCGGGTTGTCAGGCCGAGGTGGTAGTGCAGGTGGGTGTAATACTTGTTGTGTTGCCAGATTTTCTTCTTCAGTGTCGTAATCAGATGCGGATGCGGTGCGGCTTTGGCCGGCGCCGCTTCCACCCGCATGGCCCGCGCCATTTCCTTGTCGCGCGAGATAAAACCCTTTCTTTCCAGCGCCACCAGATGTGACTTGACGCCGTTCGGGTTGTTGATGCCGAACTGCTTGCCGATTTCCATCAGCGTTGGGGCATAGCCATCACGCGCAATTTTTTCGCGGATGAATTGCAGAATCTGGTTTTGTCGTTCGGTGAGTTCTTGCGCCATGACACGCCTCGATAGATGTAATTATTTACACCTACAGATTAGTGTAATTGTTTACACCCGTCAAGGGTGTTTTTGGCCAAGCCTGGAGTAACCCTCAGAGCAGGTCAGGAACAATCACCGTGCGCAAAACTGTCTGCGGTTCATAAAGACGCACGCGGCCGGAAAACCACCACAGCGCGCCCTTCTTGATCGCCCAATCAGACTCCTGGCCGGCAAGCAGCAGCGAGGCCAGCCGACCCAAAATCGGCTGATGCCCGACGATGAGCACCGCACCGCCAGCCGCCGGCCAATCGGCCAGCGCAATCAGGTCAGCCACATCCGCCATCGGCATCAGCCGGCGGTCGGTCTTGTATGGGATATGCAATGCCTCGGCGGTCTGCTGCGCACGCTTGGCCGGGCTGACATAGGTTTTTAGATGTTTGGGCAAGCGTGGCTGCAGCCATTCGGCCATTTTGAGCGCCTGTTTGACGCCCCTGGCCGTCAAAGGACGCGCCAGATCGTCCTTGCCCTCCTCCGCTTCGGCATGCCGCCACAGCAACAGTTCCATTTTCATATCATCTTTTGATTGCGAAACAGCAAGGCTACGCCGCGAAGATTTCAGAATCATTTCCGTGGCAACTTCTGGCCAAACCAGTTTTCAAGCGCCAGCGGCAGGTCCTCCAGTAGTTGCGCCTGTCGCCCGGCCAACCAGCCCTGCAGAAGTTCGGGAGATCGCCCACTGAAAAGCCTGTCGACACTTTCGCGTGCAGTTTCCAGATCGTTGAGCAAGCCGAGTTCTTGCAAAATTGGATTTAGCGTATGCAGGTAGGTTTTAAGGGGCTTATGCGGCAAAAGCGGCGCGCAGAATTCAAGCCAGTAGCGCAATTTTTTGAGCTCAATGCGCAGCTGATGCCAGTCATCGGCTTTCATATTGCCGGGAAAATGCGCCAAGCGTCTGGCTTTGCGCGCCTGTTGCCGGAGTCGTTTGTGCGCAAACTCAGCCAGGGCAAGCGGCGGCGTCTCCTCCAGCGTAAAAAGAGCCGCGGAAAAGTCCAGCAACAATTTGCCGTATTCGCCGCCGGCAAACATTTTTTCCACGGCGGCACGGGCGCAGTCGGCTTGCTTTAGCGCCAGCGCTCTACAGCGCGGTAATTGCCGGTCTTGCGCAAAGGCGCCAAGAATGGGCGGCAGGGTTTCACCGATAAGGACATCCCAGTTACGCGCCTCGCCCAACACATCGGCAAAGGCTTTCCAGCGCTGACCATATTCCGCCACAAATTCGTTCGGCAGAATTGGCGCAAACAATTTAAGCAGCGAGCGCAAACGTCTGAGCGCCACCCGCGCCTGGTGCGTAAATTCGGGCCCCTCCCGCCATTTTCCAGCGTTTTCATTGCGTTGCAACTGGATGAGGCAGGCCTGCGCCAAAACGCGAAAAGCCGCCTCCGGCGACATGGCATGCCTGATGTTTGAACTTTGCGCCCGAAAGGGTTTGGCCTCGGTCTGGCGGGAAAGGGCGAAACCACGTTCGGCCTTGCTGGCGATCATGGGGCGAAGCGGCAATTCAGCTTGCAAGGCCATGGCGAGGTCAAAAAGATCGGCCACATCGCCATCAATCAATTCAAGCTCGATTTCGCAAATTGGCGTCATGCTTTCGCCTGCCGCAATCTGGCCACGATCAAGCGCGACCTCGATGCGCGAAGTGCCATGATCGAGTAGCCAACTACGGCGCAAAAAGTGCGTTGTAAAGATTTCCGTCAAATGCGCCGCATTTTTGCAAAGAAGACGCCGCACTTTCGGGCAGCCCACCAGGGCAAAGTCGAATTGCCCAGGCACGGCAGGAAATTCCCATTCCTGGCGCTGCGTCAGCGTGCCACCGCCAGCATCGTCTCGCTTGACGGTCATCAGCCATTTGCCGTGCTTCCTGCGAAAGCGCAGCGCCAAACCCGTCGCCGCCAGAGCGCCTTCCGGTGTATCAAAGTAGGCATTAAGCAAACGACAGGTCTGTGCCTGCCGCCCCACCAGCAGCGGGTGCATCGCCAACTGGCGCGCCGCCCGGACAGGAATAGCCAGTTTGATTTCGCTTTCAACAGCCATCGCTTGGTCTCCAAGGTTGGCAAAGAGTATGCTACAAAAGCACCTGATTTAGGGCATTGTCACAAAACGGTATCAGTCCCCCGCCCACTTACTGCATCGCTAAATTCGCGCTTTGCTTCCTTTACGCTCGCTTCTGCACCCGCAACTGCATGCGTTCTGCTAAGATTTTCCATCTGTATTGTCGACAGGAAGTGAGGACGGCCTCACCTCTCTATTCCAGCCGGGGACGACCCCGTTTCACGGGGGTTGTCATGAACTGGTTCATTCTTGTCGTTGCCGGACTGTTCGAAATCGGCTGGGCAATCGGCCTCAAATACACGGAAGGATTTTCCCGTGCTTGGCCTACCGCCGGCACGCTACTTTCCATGGCAATCAGCGTTGCACTGCTCGGCATCGCCATGAAAACACTGCCCGTCGGCACTGCCTATGCGGTCTGGGTCGGCGTTGGCGCAATCGGCACAGCGATATTGGGCATGTTTTTGTTCGGCGAACCCGCCACGCTCGGACGCATACTCAGCCTCTTGTGCATCTTTGCCGGCATTGTTGGACTCAGGCTGTCCATGCCCTGACTGGATCAGCGCGTAATTTCAATCTGGCGCATTATTCCCACAATCTGTTGAGCAAGGCCAAGGTATCCGTGTGCCCCTGCTGCGTCGCAATGCCAATCGCCGTAAGGCCGTTGGGCGCTTCGTAGTCGACCATTGCACCCTTGCTCATCAGCATCTCGATAATGGCATCGTGACCGTCGACGCAGGCCAGCATCAGGGCAGTAAATCCGCGGCTATCGGTGGCGTTTGCAGAAGCCCCCAATTCGAGAAGCGTCCGGACAGCCTCATTTTGCCCTTCTTGCGCGGCCATCATCAATCCGGTCGCCCCTGAAGCGTTACTGGCATCGACATTTGCGCCTGCCCGAGCCAGACACTTGATGACCTCCGCAAAATTGTATTTGGCGGCAACAATCAGCGCCGTCCACTCTTTTGCGTTGACCGCATCCACGTCAGCCCCGCGCTCGAGCAGCAATTCGACCAAATCAAGATCGCCCCTTTTTGCAGCGTACATCAGCGCCGTAAAGTTGTAGTCGCCGCGAGTATTGATATCGGCACCCTCCGCCAGTGCTTTCTCAACCGCCTCTTTATCACCACTCTCGGCCGCCACCATCAGCAGTTTGCCGTGCTCATCCAGGCAAGACCCGGTCGAAACATTAATGAACTTCATCGAAAATTCCTCCTTTGCTGCCACGCCGGCCTATGAAGAAGCCACTCCTTAACAGAACATATCGAATCAGTTCCGTGCCTGCGAAATCTGGAAGCTTTCGACGCCTTCGAAGCCGGTCAGTTCGGCAGCCAGTTCAGACAAGCTTGCCCCATTTCTTTTTCGCAATGACACCGCAACAAAACGCCATTCCGGCGAACCGCCCATACAGTTGATCGCCATCGTACCGCCGGCGATGTCATAACCCCATTTCTGCGTTGCGCGGCGGATCACCTCTTCCTGCGGGACAAACCCGACCCGAAAGCGCAGGACAATCGCCAAGGCTTGATGCGAGGGCAGCCAGCCTTCAACCCAGGAACCCCCCAGCATGGCCACAGTGCAAAGCACAGCCAGAGCAATCGCCGCGCCATAAAAGCCGACGCCAACCACGATGCCGATGACTGAAGTGGCCCAGATGGAAGCCGCCGTCGTTAATCCGCTGATCGAAAAACCTTCTTTCATGATAACGCCAGCGCACAGGAAACCAACGCCGGTAACAATGCCCTGCATGATGCGAGTCGGATCGGGCACCGTATCGAACAAATGATTACCGCCAAACCAGAAGCCGGGGTAACCGGCAATTACCGTAATCGCTGCCGAAGCCATGCAGACCAGACCATAAGTGCGCATACCGGCGGCGCGACCGTGATAGGAACGCTCGTAACCAACGAGCAAGCCCAACAACAAGGCGGCGACGACGTTGAAAATGACCAGCAGATGTGCGGCCGTTTCTTCGGCCGGCCAGGCATTCGCAAACAAGTCGGAAGTCCACGTCATCGCTATTAGTCCTTTTTCTTCGAGCCGATTTTGCCTTCCTGTCCGGCCATCAAGCGCTGAATATTGCCCCAGTGCTTGCAGATGAGGCAAAAGGCGATAATCCCGATCACAAATGCCAGCCCGCCCGAATCACCGTGAATCAGCGCCGTCGCGACGGGCGCGGCAATCGCCGCCACCACAGCCGCCAGCGAGGAATAGCGGAAAACAATAGCCATGAAAAGCCAGGTGGCGATAACAATCAGGAAGAGCCAGGGATCAAGCGCCAGGATAACGCCTGCGGCCGTCGCCACGCCCTTGCCGCCTTTGAACTTGAGAAAGACTGGAAACAGGTGGCCGAAGAAGACTGCCAGCGCCACCAGCCCAATGACCAGGCTTGTCTGACCGGTCTGCTGCGCGACAAAAACGGCCGCCCAGCCCTTGGCGGCATCGCCGAGCAGGGTCAATATCGCCGCCCATTTGTTGCCACTCCTGAGTACATTGGTTGCGCCCGGGTTTTTTGAGCCGTAGCTCCGCGGGTCGGCCAGACCGAACAATTTGGACATGATAACGGCGAAGGGGATGGAGCCCACCAGATAGGCGGCCAGAATGGCCAGGGCAATCACGGCATAAGTTGGCAAAGCAAAGGTTGGCATGGCGTATTCGTCGGTTAAAATCGTGCCAGAATTTTACTGTTAATCGCGATGGGTGAGATGGACATTATCTTTATTGAAGAACTGCGAGTCGAAACCCGGGTCGGCATTCACCCGCGCGAAAAGGCGTTGCCGCAAATGGTCGAAATCTCGCTTGAGATCGGCGTATCGACCGCCAATGCAGGCAACAGCGACGACATCCGCGATACTGTCGACTACGCGATTGTGGTCGAACGGCTACGGCAAGAATTTGGCGGAAAACAGTTCAATTTGCTGGAGAAATTGGCCGAACACATTGCCACCCTGTTGCTCAGGGAATTCGCCTGTCAGCACGTCAAGGTCTCGGTCGCCAAAATCGGCATCATCGCCAGCGTTCGCCGCCTCGGGGTCAGGATCGAAAGATCGCGCTAAGAAGTCGTCATTGCGAGGCCGACAGGCCATGGCAATCAAAAGCAATCTTCATCTGCATGTGCACTTTGCAATCCTGTTCAGCAAATCTCCGGATACAGATCTTTCCAGTATGGATTCATGGCTTCGATCAACGCGATTTTTTTGGCACGCGATCCTGCCTTGATCTGCTTTTCGCGAAGTATCGCCGCCTCCATGTTTTCGTGCCGCTCGAACCAGACCAACAGATGAACATGGTATTTGGCGGTAAAGCCAACCGTTTCAACGTTTTTATGCTGCCAGACCCGCTTGACGAGATTGCTGGTAACGCCGGTATATAGCACACCGTTGGGGCGACTTGCCAAAATGTAGGTAGCAGGTAGCTTTTCGCTCATGAAGGCATATCGAAAAGAGGAAAGGACATAGATTGCTTCACTACGTTCGCAATGACAATCCCAGTGGTCACGATCACACCCCGCTAGAACCCGTCATTGCGAGGCCGCAGGCCGTGGCAATCTTGGAGCCGTATGGATTCAATGACATGCCTGGCGCTTCCTTCGCGCCTTGGCGGTAAAACGCTTCGCCTATCTCGCCTGCAACTGCGCCCGTAGTTCGTCCATTTCCTCGATCAAATCCGCCACCAGTGCCGCCAATTCCGGCACGGCATCGAAATCGCGTTCCAGTTGCCGCATGCGTTGCGCCCGCATGAGGCCGACGCTGGTCAGACGCCAGGTTCCCGCCACACATTCGGCGCCGGGGAACAAGCCTTCTTCGAGATGGCGCGCGAGCCATTCCGGCTCTACCGTACAGGCCGCAGCGACCTGTTCCAGCGTCATCCAACTTTCTTCCACGAGGCTGCCAATGAGGATTTCTTCGTCGCGCATGGCTCAATACCCCCCTTGCTGGCGAGGATCGAACGGCATCTCCCGCGCCATGGTTTCGTAAAACTCCCGCGCCTTGGCGGTATCGGCTGGCGGCAACACCACCTTGATCTGCAGCAGCAAATCGCCGGGCGGCGCGCCGGGAATGCCCTTGCCCCGCACCCGCAACTGGTAACCGCTCTGGGCGCCCGCCGGGATGCGTACCTTGAGACTGCCCCCAGGTAAGTCGACAGGCAGAACCGCGCCCAGCGCCGCTTCCCACGGCGCCACCGGCAAATCCAGGTGCAGGTCGCGCCCTTCCGCCCGGAGCCGGGCATGCGGCTTGAAATGCACTTGCAGCATCAGGTCGCCGGCAGGAGCGCCGCCCATTCCCGGCGCCCCCTGCCCGGCCAGCCGGATGACCTGCCCTTCGCGCACGCCGACCGGAATTTTGACGTTCAGCGTTCGCGATTCCAGTGCGACTCTACCTTGTGCATCCGCCTTCGGCACGCGCAGGGAAATCTGCCGGGTGGCGCCATGGAAAGCATCTTCCAGTTCGAGCACCACCTTGGCATGATGATCCTCGCCACGCGCTTGGAAACCGGCACCGCGCCCGTGCATGCCGCCACCCATGCCACCGAAGATTTGCGAGAAGAAATCGCTGAACTGGGCGGCATCCCGCGGCGAAAAACCGCGGCCGGAAAATTCGAAACCGGCGTCCCAATCCGGCGGCGGGCGAAACTCCTGTCCGGGCTGATAGCCCTTACCCAACTGGTCGTAAGCAGCACGCTTTTCCGGGTCGGAGAGCACGGTATTGGCTTCGTTGATCTCCTGCATACGCTCGGAAGCATTCGGCTCTTTCGACACATCCGGATGAAATTTACGCGCCAGTTTGCGGAAGGCTTTCTTGATTTCTTCCGCCGTGGCATCACGCGCCACCCCGAGAGTCTTGTAGTAATCCTTGAATTCCATAGCCGCCCCTCAACATTTGCTTCACTTTCTTTAGGTTGCGCTAATTTTGCCAAAAATCAAGCTATTGAAATTCTCAAAATAAACTCTATATCGGTGTTAAGGGCGTCAACCAAGGCGCTCCCGTCAACTCAAGTGGAGGATCAAACTATGTATAGAGCCCTGTTTCCCCGCGATCTGTTTTCGGAACTGGATCGGCTGCAACGCGAATTGCAGCAGTCCGTCGATTTTTCCCCCAGCATTCGCGGTTTGCCGCGCGGCGGCTTTCCGGCCATGAATATCGGCCATACACCCAAGTCGGTAGAGATCTACGTCTTCGCCCCCGGTATCGACCCGGCCGCGATTGACGTACAAATTGAGAAAAGCGTATTGACCGTTGCCGGCGAACGCAAGGACGATCTGCCAGCCAAGGAGGAAAAGGCTGCCGTCCATATTGACGAACGCTTTGCCGGGCGCTTCCGCCGCGTCGTCACGCTGCCCGACGACGTCGACCCCAGCGCCGTCAATGCCCGTTACCGCGAC
>JAGTRX010000154.1 GCA_018262285.1 Pseudomonadota bacterium
GTCTTCCGCCCCTTCTTCCTCAACCGACTTGTGGCGCGGCAACAGCATGCGCGACTTGATCTCGATGAGCAGCGCCGCCATGACCAGATAATCGGCTGCCAGTTCGAGATTGTGGGCGCGCATGGCTTCGATATAGACCAGATACTGCGCGGTCAGCGGTGCCATCGGAATGTCGAGGATGTTGATGTCGGCCTTGCGGATCATATAGAGCAGCAGGTCGAGCGGGCCCTCGAAGGCGTCGAGCATGATCTCCAGCGCTTCAGGCGGAATGTAGAGATCAAGCGGCAACTGCGCCATCGGCTCGCCATAGATGCGCGCCACATGTGACGGCATATCGAGTCATCGGCTCGCCATAGATGCGCGCCACATGTGACGGCATATCGAGTTCGAGTTGCTCTGTCTCGCTCATTTGAACCTCGGAAAGAAGCAGAGCTGGGCTCAGTGGTATTCCAGCCCCATCGCCTCACGCACGTCGCGCATGGTTTCCCGCGCCAGTTCGCGCGCTTTTTCGCAGCCATCGGCAACGATGTTTTTGACCAGCGCCGGATCTTCCATGTAGCGCTGCGCCCTTTCGCGCATGGGCGCTTGTTCGCGCAGAATGCCATCGATGACCGGTTGCTTGCAGTCCAGACAGCCAATGCCGGCGGAACGGCAGCCCTGCTGCACCCATTCCTTGCAGCCTTCATCCGAATAGACCTGGTGTAGTTGCCAGACCGGGCATTTTTCCGGTTCGCCCGGATCGTTGCGCCGCACTCGCGCCGGGTCAGTCGGCATGGCGCGTACCTTCTTGCTCACCGATTCGGCCGTCTCGCGCAGGGTGATGGTGTTGTTGTAGGACTTGGACATTTTCTGGCCATCGAGACCGGGCATTTTGGAAGCCTCGGTCAGCAGATAGCCCGGTTCGGCCAAGATCATCTTGCCGCCGCCTTCGAGATAGCCGAACAAACGTTCGCGATCCGCCACCGCCAGATGCTGGACTTCGTCGAGCAGGGCATGCGCCTGCTCGATAGCTTCGCGGTCGCCCTCCTGCTGGAAACGCTTACGCAATTCTTCGTACAAACGGCTCTTCTTGCTGCCCAGTTTTTTGACGGCTTCCTTCGCTTTGTCCTCGAAGCCCGGTTCACGGCCGTACATGTGATTGAAACGGCGCGCCAGTTCGCGGGTGAATTCGACGTGCGGAATCTGGTCTTCGCCGACCGGCACCTTGTCAGCCCGATAAATCAGGATATCGGCGCTCATCAGCAGCGGGTAGCCAAGAAAGCCGTAGGTCGACAAATCCTTGTTATCGAGTTTTTCCTGCTGATCCTTGTAGGTTGGCACCCGTTCCAGCCAGCCGAGCGGTGTCATCATCGACAGCAGCAAATGCAGTTCGGCATGTTCGGGAACTTTGGACTGAATGAACAAGGTCGCCTGATTGGGATCGACCCCGGCCGCCAGCCAGTCAATGATCATGTCCCAGGTGTTTTTCTCGATGTTTTGCGGATTATCGTAATCCGTCGTCAGGGCGTGCCAGTCGGCCACGAAGAAAAGGCAGGGATACTCATGCTGCAGCTTGACCCAGTTCTGCAACACCCCGTGATAATGACCCAGATGCAGCGCCCCGGTTGGGCGCATGCCAGAAAGAACGCGTTCGACGTACATATTTTTCTACCTATCAAATCCCGACAAACAGGCCAATAATTCCGATCACCACATCCACCAGCGGATTCAGAATTTTGCCCAGAACACCCGTAAACATCAAAACCAAAAGGATGGGGAAACCCCAGCGTTCCAACTGTGAAAAGGCCAGCGCCTGCCGCATCGGCAACAAGCTGACGGCAATGCGCCCGCCGTCGAGTGGCGGCAAAGGCAACAGATTGAGCACCATCAACACCACATTGGCCACGACACCATACTGGCTCATCTTGAAGAGGGCAAAAGCATAGCCCCCTTCCGGCATCATCACGGCCAGCTTCCACAACATCGCCCAGACCAGCGCCATCAAAAAATTGACTGCCGGCCCGGCAGCCGCCACCCAAAGCATGTCGCGCTTGGGATTTTTCAGGCGCCCGAAATCGACCGGCACCGGCTTGGCATAGCCAAAAACAAACTTCCCCCCGGATAACAACAAGATCAACAAGGGAATGACAATCGTCCCCAGAGGATCAATGTGTTTCAGGGGATTGAGAGTAACGCGCCCCATCTGCCAGGCCGTCGGATCGCCGAAATGCCTGGCGACATAACCATGCGCCGCCTCATGCAGGGTAATGGCCAGCACAACCGGCAACGCGGCCGTAATAATGGTCTGCACCGTTTCGATCATTACGCCTCCAACAAGCCCAATGGTTCGGGGTCACCCAGCCCCAGGCGAACCAGTTGCGGCGGACTAGTGGTCAGATCGACCACAGTCGTCGGTTCCGTCCCACAGTAGCCGCCATCCAGGATGAGGTCGACGAAGGTTTCGAGCCGGTCATTGATTTCCCAACCTTCAGTCAGCGGCAACTCATCTCCGGGCAGATGCAGCGTTGTGGTCAGCAAGGGTTCTCCCAGTTCGGTCAGCAAGGCGCGCACCACCCGATGATCCGGCACGCGCAGGCCGATGGTTTTGCGTTTCGGGTGCAACACCCGGCGTGGCAATTCCTTGGTGCCTTCGAGAATGAAGGTATAACTTCCCGGCGTTGCCGCTTTCAGGAAGCGATACTGGGCATTGTCGACGCGGGCGTACTGGCCGATTTCGGAAAGATCACGACACATCAAGGTCATGTGGTGGCGATCATCGACCCGGCGGATTTCGCGTATGCGATCAAGCGCCGTTTTGTCCCCCAGGCGGCAACCGAGTGCGTAGCAGGAATCGGTCGGGATCACCACGACGCCGCCCGAACGCACAATTTCCGCCGCCTGAGCCAAAAGCCGGGGCTGCGGTGTTTCGGGATGAATCACCAAATGGAGCGCCACGCCCGTCAAGCCATCAAACGCCAGACCGGCTTCAAATCTTCGGGCAAGGCAGCGAGTTTGCCCAGGTCGATGTAGCTTTCTTCCGGCCCGTGAAAATCCGACCCGCGCGAGGCATACAAGCCGAAATGGCGAACCAGGCGGGCGAAATGCTGGACATTGTCGTTGCCATGACAGCCGCAGACCACCTCAATACCCTGCCCGCCCAACTCCTTGAATTCGGACAGAAAAGCACGCTGACCACCATTGGCAAAACGATAACGCCCCGGATGCGCCACTACCGCCACGCCACCCGCCGCCAGAATCCAGCCCACCGATTCTTCCAGTGTCGCCCAGCGATGATCGACATAACCCGGCTTGCCGGGGGTCAGGTAGTGGTGAAAAATGGTGCAGGTATCCTGAGCAATGCCAATTTCAACCATGTAACGAGCAAAATGGGCGCGCGAAATCAGGCTCGGGTTCTCGGCATAACGCATGGCGCCGTCGAAACAACCCTCAATGCCTGCCGCCGCCAACGAAGCCTCCATGCGGCGCGCCCGTTCGACACGGCCATTGCGAATAGTTTGCAGGCCGGCCTGTAATTGCGGGCAGTCACCCTTGATTCCCAACCCGACGACATGGATAGGGATACCCTGCCATTCAATGGAAATTTCCACCCCGCCCGAAAAGTCGATTCCGGCCTCCTGTGCTGCTGCTGCCGCCTCACCCAGACCACTCAGATCGTCGTGATCAGTCAGTGCCAGCCAGGTAACGCCATTCGATGCCGCCCGACGCACCAGTTCCGCCGGCGGCAAGAGGCCGTCGGAAACAGAAGAATGGCAGTGGAAGTCGAAATTGGCAGGGTTCATGTGACGCCGGAAAAGTTGCGCATGTTACCACGAACCACCATTTGGCCGACTGTCAATCCCGCAACAGGAGAAGCAGGACAAGGCAAATCGCAGCTGGGACAAGAGCCGCACCACACAGCCGCGCCGACTCGACCATGGCAGGCGGCAGTTCGAAAACCAGTGCAATCCGTGCCGCTGCCCAACCACTTGCCAAAGCCAGCAGGAATCCCACAACCCCCTGCAGTTCATCCCCTTGTAAATAAAGAAAAACGGGAATCCCGATGATCGCGACGATACTCGCCGCAATCGCAATCGCGGCGTACGCACCACCCAATTTGAAGGCAGGAAGGAAATGAGGAAAGTACAGTGCCGCCCACATACCAGCGAAAAATGTCGCACCCATCAGCCCGTGGTTCGTAAACCCCGGCGCGCTCCGCAGACTACAGTATTTCATTTTCATCACCTTCAACCCAGTGAAGAAGCCCATTTTTCACCCGCATTTCGCCATCCGGCAAAGTCAGGGACGGGTGCCGATCCAATCCGGCAGAGTGCAGTTGGCGGGCAAACTCATCCAGCCGAGTCGCGACCGGCACTTGCCAGCCTAAAAGGCGCAGCCGCCAGCGCAAGAGATTTTTCAGACGTTGGGGGGAAAGCCGCCGTACTACGGCCATGAGCAAGCCTTTCCCTTGCGCACTGTTTTGCCAGTCAATAAGCGCCAGTTCGCCCAACAAGGCTTCTGCCTCGGCAAAATGGCCGGCAGCCTGCGCAAGCGAATGCTGCGCACCAGCAAAGCGTTGTCCAATCTGCGGCAACACCGCATGGCGCAGAAAATTGCGCGTCAAGCTTGTATCGGCATTGCTTTCGTCCTCAACCCAGGAAAGGGCGTAATAACGAGCGTAGGCATCGAGTTCGGTGGGAGCAACGTCGAGCAGCGGCCGCCAGAGGCGAAGCTTCCCCAGTGAACGCTCGGCCGGCATGGCAGCGGCACCGGTCACCCCACATCCGCGCAAGAGATTGAACAACACGGTTTCAGCCTGATCGCCCTGATGATGGGCAAGCAGGAGCACATCGGCATCGGATTCGGCAAAGACCCGGTAGCGCTCCTGCCTTGCGGCGGCTTCAAGCCCCAATCCGCTATTGCACTTGACCTCGACCCGCGCCACCGATAATTCGACACCCAGCGCCGCGCATAACTGTCGGCAATGCGCCGCCCATGCATCGGCGTGTGGCGAAAGCCCGTGATGGACATGCAGCGCAGCCAGCGAACCGGGAAGCGCCAGACGGGTCAGCGCGTGCAGCAGCACAACCGAATCGCGCCCGCCGGAGAGCCCGACACAGAGCGATCCCTCGATTTTTCCACGCGCCGCGAAAAATGCGTCGAGGCGGGTCAGCAGTTCAATCGACGGGCAGTTCTTTGAAGCGGCCATAGCTCATCAGCCGTTCGTAACGGACATCCAGCAATTCGTCGATGGGCATACTGCCCACCTGCTTGAGTGAATCCTGCAAGGCTTTCTTGAGTGTTTGCGCCATTGCGGCATGGTCACGATGCGCGCCACCCAGAGGCTCATTGACGATCTTGTCGACCAGCCCGAGCGATTTCAGACGGGGCGCCGTGATCGCCAGAGCCTCGGCCGCTTCATTGGCCTTCTCGGCGCTCTTCCAGAGGATGGATGCGCAACCTTCCGGCGAAATGACCGAATAGAAGGAATATTGCAGCATCTGCAGGACATCGCCGACAGCAATGGCCAGTGCCCCGCCAGAACCACCTTCACCGATGATGGTCATGATGATGGGCACCCTGAGCTTGGCCATTTCGAAGAGGTTGCGGCCAATGGCTTCGGACTGCCCACGCTCCTCGGCATCGATACCGGGGTAGGCACCGGGCGAATCAACAAAGGTGAACACCGGCAGACCAAACTTTTCCGCCAGCTTCATCAGGCGCAAGGCCTTGCGATAGCCCTCCGGACGCGGCATGCCGAAATTGCGGTAATTGCGATCCTTGGTATCGCGCCCCTTCTGGTGGCCGATCAGCATGACCGGTTGCCCGTTAAAGCGCGCCATGCCGCCAACAATCGCCTTGTCGTCGGCAAAAGCACGGTCGCCGTGCAGTTCGTCAAAATCAGTGAAAATACGCGGAATGTAATCCAGCGTGTAGGGGCGCTGCGGATGGCGCGCCACTTGCACAATCTGCCGCGACGACAACTTGGCGTAAACATCGCGTGTCAGCTGTGCACTCTTTTTTTCCAGCCGCTCGATCTCGTCGGAAATATCCACGGCGGAATCGTCCTGCACGAAACGCAACTCTTCGATTTTGGCTTCGAGTTCGGCAACAGGTTGTTCAAAGTCAAGGAAACTGATTTTCATAGTTATTCCCGATTTCAGGTCAGCTATTCTACCTTATCAATAAAGCACTGGCACCGGATCAAGACTGCGCCACAAATACCAGGTCGCCACCGTCCGCCACGGACGCCAGCGTTCGCCAAACTGCGCCAGAATCTTTCTGGTTTGCTTTTTACCGTCAAAATAATG
>JAGTRX010000155.1 GCA_018262285.1 Pseudomonadota bacterium
GTCGCGGCGGGTCAGCACCTTGTCGATCAGACCATATTCTGCCGCTTCTTGGGCAGAAAGGAAATTGTCGCGATCGGTGTCTTTTTCAATGCGCTCGATTGGTTGGCCGGTATGCTCGGCCATCAGGCGATTCAAGCGATCACGGATGGAGAGGATTTCCTTGGCGTGAATGGCGATATCCGAGGCCTGACCCTGGAAACCGCCGAGCGGCTGATGGATCATGATACGGGAGTTGGGCAGAGCAAAGCGCTTGCCCTTGGCGCCGGCAGTGAGCAAAAAAGCCCCCATCGAAGCGGCCTGACCGATGCACAACGTCGATACATCCGGTTTGATGAACTGCATGGTGTCGTAAATCGACAAACCGGACGTTACCGCGCCGCCGGGCGAGTTGATGTACAAATAAATATCCTTGTCGGGATTGTCAGCTTCAAGGAAAAGCAATTGCGCCACCACCAGATTGGCAGTGGCGTCATTGACTGGGCCGACCAGGAAAATGACGCGCTCCTTGAGCAGGCGCGAATAAATATCGTAGGCGCGCTCACCACGGCCGCTTTGTTCCACCACCATCGGAACCAGACCGAGCGCCTGGGGATCCCATTGGCTTGCGTGTTCAATGCTCATTGTTTGGTCTCCTGACCGATCAGTTCGTCTTGCGACCCATCAATTCGTCAAAATCGGCCTCTTTGTCAGTGACCTTGGCCTTGGAGAGTACCCAAGCGACCACGTTGTTTTCACTGACCACATCTTCGACTTCGGCGAGCCGCTTGGGTTGAGCAAAGTACCAGCGAATCAGTTCGTCCGGACGCTCGTAGCTTTCAGCCATATCCTCAATGGCAGCGCGAACCTGTTGTGGTTGTGCCTCCAGTTTTTCAGCCTTGATCACTTCAGCCACGATGATGCCCAGCGAAATGCGCCGTGTCGCCTGTTCAACAAAAAGATCGTCCTGCATCGGGAAATCATTGGTCTTCATTCCGCTGCGCTCAAGTTCCTTGACGAGGTTTTGCCGCATGCGCTGAATTTCCATTTCGATCAGTGCCTTGGGTACGTTGACCGGGTTGGCTTTGAGCAATGCGTCCATGACCTGGGTTTTGACCTGGGTTTCAATGCGGCGCTTGACTTCCCGCTTGAGATTGGCGGCGATTTCTTCACGCATCTTGGTGAGGTCACCGTCCTTGATGCCCAGGTTTTTGGCGAATTCGGCATCCACAACCGGCAGTACGGGAGCCATGACCTGCTTGAGCGTAATTTCGAAGTTTGCTGTCTGCCCTGCCATGTCCTTGGCGAAATAGTCGTCCGGGAATTTGACGTCGATTGTTTTGCTTTCGCCGGCTTTCATGCCTTCCAGTGCTTTTTCAAAGTCGGCCAGCAAAGTCCCCTGACCCAGCACGAGGGGGTAATCGCTGGCAGCGCCGCCCTCAAAGGGTTCGCCGTTCTTCTTGCCGCTAAAGTCGATAACTACACGGTCATCCTTGGCAGCGGCGCGATTAGCAGCCTCGTGGCGGACGCGTTGCTGGCGCAGGATTTCAATGGTCTTGTCGATTTGCGCGTCAGCAATTTCCAGAGTCGGGCGCTCAATTTCGGCGCCGGCAAGATCGTTAAGAACGATTTCCGGGTAGACCTCGAAGATGGCAGTAACTTCAACATGCGTCGTGCTTTCCGTCTGTTTCGGCTCAATCTGCGGCCGGCCAACTATTTGATAATCGCCAGCTTTGACGGCATCCATAAAAACCCGGTTGAGTACCTCGTTGAAGGCGTCGTGATGTGCCTGTTCGCCGTACTGCTGCTTGAGGATGTTCATGGGAATCTTGCCAGGGCGAAAGCCGGGCATCTTGGCGTTCTTGCCCAAGCGGCGGAGTTGTTTATCCACTTCCTTCTCGATGTCGGCAATGGCAACCGAAAGGTCAAGACGGCGTTCCAGGGGATTGGTGGTTGAGGCTTCCATGAAAAATCCTTGGCGAAAAAGTGAGAATGATGAACGGATAAGCTAAAGCCTTCCATTCTATCACGGCAATACGACAAGACGAACGCGCACCAAAAATTGGTTTCCATTCGGCGTGATTGTTGCGGTAGTCGCAGGGAGCAGAAGAATGAAAGTAGACAGGCATCGGCGATTTTGGATAGAATCCACGCCTCTTTCCGGGAGCTTTTCGTCCCCGGCCAGACAGTGGTGGCGTTAGCTCAATTGGTAGAGCATTGGGTTGTGATCCCAAAGGTCACCGGTTCGATCCCGGTACGTCACCCCAGGTTTTATGCGGCTCTCAGCGATGAGAGCCGTTTTCTTTTTCGGGCCGGGTTTTGTTTCTGGTGCCTTTGTTGTCTACGTCTTGCTCCGGTTTGCGCACTTTTTGGCATGCATCTCGTCAAAAACCGCTATAGTTCTCTCCTTTGTATTACTTAAGCCATAGAGAAAATGAGTCGTATCAAGTTCATGCCGCAGGGTGATTTCTCCGTCGCAACCGAGAATCAGATATTGGTGGCAAGTATTACCGGGCCATGGAACGAGGAACTGGCGTATCTTTTCGGGCGCAAAGCCAATGAATGCGCCGATTTGCTTTCCGGTACACGCTGGGCTTTGTTGGCGACTATTTTTAACGATGGAATGCACACGCCGGATACCTTCGATGCGACGGTGCAGATGGTTCGCCAGCATCGCCAGAAGGGACGTGCCGCCACTGCTCTTGTCCTGAAGGATATCAGTGGGCCTGAAATTGTGCGCAGGGTATTTTCCCGTATTTACGAAAAGGCAGGCGAAACCTATGCCTTTTTTGACGATGAGGCCTCGGCTCGCTGCTGGCTTGAAGATCGTCTAGGCGAAACGGTCGCGCAATAAGCAGGCAAAAACCCACCAGCTAGGCGAGTATCCGGCCAAATCCTTTTCACACGATTCATGGCGCCTCCCAATGGGCGACGCCATGAATGTAACTCCCTCTGTCATGTAAGACCAACTCTAGCGCCTGTGATGGCGGCCACCTTGGTGGTAGTTGTACCCGCCGCGGTGATGGTAACGATAGCCGCCGTGCCGGTAATAATGCGGCCTTACATAAACCGGTGCCGGATAATAAAACGGAGCCGGGTAATACACCGGAGCGGGAACCGGGGGGTAGTAATACTCCGGCGCATAGCCGTATCCGGGAGGGGGGTAATAAGCGCGATGATGCACGTCGCTGGCGATTGCCGCCCCGATGGTCGCACCGACAATGACGCCAGCTACCGGGTCAAAGGCGCGGGCTGCGCCGGCAGACAGCAGCGAAAAAGAGAGCAGCGCGATGGCAAATCCTGTCTTGATTTTCATCATAAGCCTCCTTCGTTGACTTATTTTCAGGATAGTCGGAAGTTGTAACAACCGAATGTCCGTGCTGCGGGAAAGTGTAAGCAGCTATTTCTGTTCCGAAATTCTGGCGCTGTTGGCGGCATGGAATAATTGCTGTATAAATGAACAGTAATCCATTCTGCGTTTTGCTATGCTTACCCCTGAATCTTTGTCGTCTCTTGTTGCTTCGTCAGCACAAATTCCCTTTGTTTCCGACATTCTTGCCGCTACGCGACGGGGTGGCGGGCTCGATATCAACGAATATCTGGTGCGCAATCCGGTGGCCACCTTCTTTTTCCGGGTCGAGGGCGATGCCATGCGCGGCGCTGATATTTTGCCGGGTGATTTTCTGGTGGTGGATCGCAGCATTACACCGCGCCATGGCCATGTCGTTGTGGTTTTTGTCGATGGCGAATGCCTGTTGCGACGTTTTTGTGAGCGTCCATCCGGCGTGGTGCTGGAGGCGGCTTCGTCTGGCTATTCTCCATTGCAGGCAGGGCAGGGAGATGACTGGCAGTTCTGGGGAGTGGCGGTTGGAAAGTTCCGAAAAATGGCGGTTTGAGCCATGTCTATTTTTGCGCTTGTCGATGTGAATAATTTTTTCGCTTCCTGCGAGAAGGTTTTTGCGCCGGCTTTAGCGGGTCGACCGCTGGTTGTGCTTTCCAATAACGATGGCTGTGTTGTCGCCCGCAGTGCCGAGGCCAAAGCGCTGGGTGTGGCAATGGGGGTGCCTTGGTTTCGCATCCGCGATTTGGCGCGGCGACAGGGCATTGTCGCCTTGTCTTCCAATTACGGCCTGTATGCTGACATGAGCAATCGGGTGGTCGAGATATTGTCGGAGTTGGCGCCTCAGATCGAGGTGTATTCCATCGACGAGGCTTTTCTCGACCTGAGTTTGTTGGCAAGTTGCGAACGGCTGGCGCATGGGGTGATGATTCGACAGCGTATTCAGGACTGGCTGGGTTTGACGGTCTGTGTCGGCATTGGCGCGAGCAAGACTTTGGCCAAGTTGGCAAATTATTGCGCCAAAAAGCAATTGGCCGGGGATAAAGGTGTTTGCGATTTCGGTCTGTTTTCAGCTGAAAAAATGAATAGCCTGCTCGAACGCATTCCGGTTGGCGAAGTCTGGGGGGTCGGGCGCAAGCTGGCGCCAAGGTTGGAGGCAATGGGAATACGCAGTTGCCGACAGTTGCGCGATGCCGATGCCAAACATTTGCGTTGCCATTTTTCTGTCGTGCTTGAGCGCACCGTGCTTGAATTGCGTGGGATAGCCAGCCTGGAATTGCGGGAAATGGTGCCGGATAAACAGCAGATCATGTACAGCCGGTCATTTGGGCGGGAAATAGAAGATCTGGCCGAATTACGGCAGGCAGTGGCGATCTACACTGGCCGCGCTGCCGAGAAATTGCGGCGGCAGTATTCACTGGCTGGGGCGCTGATGCTGTTCATCCGTACCAATCCACACAAACCCAAGGCGCCGCAATATCAGCGGGCGCTGCACTGGCCTTTGCCGCAAGCGACTGCCGATACCCGACAATTGGTGGCGCAAGCCTTGCGTGCACTGGAGACGACCTACCAGTCGGGTTTTGCTTACCAGAAAGCCGGAGTGATGTTTTATGAAATCGTGCCGTGCGCACTGCGACAGAGCAGCCTTTTTTCGAGTGAAATCGATGAGTTGCGCAGCGAAAGGCTGATGCAAACCTGCGATGCCATCAACCGGCGCTGGGGGCAGGGGGCACTCAGGCTGGCTGCCGAAATCGGTGAAACGGGCTGGAAAATGAAAAGTGGTCATTTATCGCCGGCTTATACGCGTGACTGGTCGGCGTTGCCGGTGACGAAAGCCGGGTAGAAGAAATGCAATTCCTCCCTTTTTGGGGAGACTCTGGCGACTTTTCTCCAGGAAGGTCTATAAAGAGATCAGGGTGTGGTGTTTGATGATGTCACACCAAAGAAATACCTGCAGTGCCTGCTACATTTGAGCTTACGTATAGGCTCGCAACCACGAGCCGCCGTTGTGAGCGTCCTGCTCGGACGCACCTGAAGCGGCTGGAAGCAAGCCACACTGAAATGCGGTTCTATCGGGCGACACTGCAGGTCACCGATTTCCCCCTGCTGTTCTTGTTACAGTTCGTCTTCCCGCAACAGGAAGACGAACTGGTTTCCGATGCTTGTTTCCAGCCAAGTAAAGGGCAGGTCAGGGTAAGTGGCCTCAAGAACATCACGGTTGTGGCCAATTTCAACAATGAGCAAGCCGCCGGGTTTGAGGTGTTTTTTGGTCTGGTCAATGATGTTGCGCACCAGGCTCAACCCGTCGTCGCCACCTGCCAGCGCTATTTGAGGTTCGCGTTTGTATTCCGGGGGGAGGGCTGCCATTGATTCGGCATTGACGTAGGGCGGATTGCTGATAATCAGATCGTAGCGTCGACCCTCAAGGCCACTAAACAGGTCGGATTGCAGCAATTGCAGGCGTCCGTCCAGTTCGTAATCGTCGACATTGCGGCGGGCGACAGCGAGGGCATCCGGCGAAAGATCGACGGCATCGACCCGGGCATTGGGAAAGTTGAGCGCGGCCAGGATGGCAAGACAGCCGGAGCCGGTGCACAAGTCGAGAGCGTTTTCGATGCTCCAGGGATCATCCACCCATGGG
>JAGTRX010000058.1 GCA_018262285.1 Pseudomonadota bacterium
CCGGCCGTACCAGGAGCGATCAAAAATGACCGTGCGCCCCTTGCGCGGCAGGTGCCGCCAGAAGCGCCAGAGATAGGGCTGCGCCCGCTCTTCCTCGGTTGGTGCGGCAATCGGCACAGTCTGGAACTGCCGCGCATCGAGCGCAGCGGTGACGCGGCGGATGCTGCCGCCCTTGCCAGCGGCGTCCGATCCTTCAAAGACCAGCACCAGTGCGTGTTCCTTGAAATGTGGCTGACGCACCAGTTCGGCGAGGCGGCCCTGTTGGTGCGCCAGTTCGCGCTCGAAATCCTTCTTGGCAAGTTGCTGCGTCAGATCGAGGGCGCTGAGCAGATTGCGCTGGTCGATGGCTCGCGTGATCGGTGGCGCCACCGGCACCTGCGGTTTTTTTTGCTGGGCGAGGCGATGGCGCAAGCTGTCAAGAACGATGCGGCCAACCGTCAGAGAGCGGTAGGCGTCATCGGTGCCTTCAACGATGATCCAGGGCGCATGTGCCGTGTTGCTGACGCGCAAAACGTGGCCGGCAACCTGTTGCAACTGGTCGTAGGTTTTCAGGCGCTCATAGCTGGCCTTGGTAACGCGCCAGGCAGTGCGCGGGTCTTTCTCCAGCGCTTTCAGGCGTTTCTTCTGGGCATCCTTGGACAGATGGAACCAGAATTTGAGTACCAGCGCCCCTTCATTGACCAGCATGGCCTCGAAGCGGTTGATATCGTCAAGCAACTGATCCAGTTCGGAACGGTGCATCTCCAGTTCGGAACGGTGCATCTTGCCGTTGATGCGATCAGCGATGGGCTGCGAATACCAGGAACCGGCAAAAATGCCAATCTTGCCTTTGGGCGGCAGTGCCCGCCAGTAGCGCCACATGTAGGGGCGCTCACGTTCCTCGTCGGTAGGTTCCAAGAAAGCCAGGGTCGAAATGTGGCGGGGATCCATCCAGGAATAGAGGAGGTTGATGGTCTCGCCCTTGCCGCTGCCATCCACACCGCTAATGAGGATGACGATGGGGAATTCCTTTTTTTGCAGGAGGTCGAACTGGACGTCGAGCAAATCGGCACGCAACTTGGGGGCTTCCTGGCGGTAGGTTTTCTTGTCGATCTTGTGACCGAGTTCAGCCGATTCGAACATGTTCAGCCCTCCAGAAAATCGCCCCAAAGCGCCTGCATGGCGGCTAAAGCGGCCGGGCCGGCGGTTTCGGTGCGCAGGATGCGTGGGCCCAGGCGCACGGCAATAAATCCGGCGCTTTGGGCGGCGATGATTTCGGCAGGATCGAGGCCACCTTCTGCACCGACCAGCAATTGAATGGACAGGCTTGGCGGATTAGGCGGCAAGACGGTTTTTGCGTCCGGTGCCAGCATCAGGCGCAGTGTGCCCGGCGCTGGACGCGCCAGCCATTGTTCGACCGATTCCAGCGTACCGACCGTTGGAATGTGGTTGCGGCCGCACTGTTCGCAGGCAGCGGCGGCAACGCCCTGCCAGTGGGCGACGCGTTTGGCAGCGCGGTCGCCGGAAAGACGGACGACACTGCGTCGGCTGGTTACCGGATAGAAAGCGCTAACCCCGAGTTCGACGGCTTTCTGCAGGGTGAAATCCATTTTGTCGCCCGCCTGCACGGCCTGTATCAGGGTGACCTGGAGCGGTGATTCGCATTCGCGCAGCAGCCAGTTACCGAGGTGCACGGTGACCCGTTCACGCTCAATGTGCTCAATGGTGGCCGGGTATTCGCCGCCGCGTCCGTCAAATAGGGTGATTTCGGCGCCGACGGTAAGCCGCAGCACGCGTACTGCATGGCGCGCTACCGGCTCCGGCAGTTCCAGACGAGCTCCCGGCGAGAGCGCCAGGCGGGTATAAAAACGGGGGGTTTCCATTCCGCCATTATGAGCGATGGATTTGGGTCAGGGCTACAGGTTTTTTGCCACCAGACGGAAATGGCGTCCCATGATCGATAATTCCATCGCTGTCCGGAATTTGGCCGGGCTGGCCAGCAGCGTTGTGGTGAGCAGCCACCAGAAGCGCACCCGGCCGCGATCCCAGGCGCCGAGCACCCATAACGAACGCAGAAAGGCCTTGATGTCGGCGCCGGAAAGGCGTGATGACGGACCTTGCGGCTGATAGCTACGCAAAAAAGTGCGGATACGCTGGTAGTAGTTGCGCGGCTCGTAAAGACGGCGCATCAGTTCGCGGTAGCCACGCTGCAGGAATTCCGAATCCAGCCGTGTGACGAAATTGATGGCGGTGTCGGTGTTATTGCCGGTAGTTGCGGAAAGCATCCTGCCTTCCGCTGTCAGGCGGCGGTAGAGGGCAGTTTGCGGCAGCGCGATGAGCAGGCCGACCATGGCAGTCACCACGCCGGACTTCTGGATGAACTCGAACTGGCGGCGGAAGATGTCTTTCGGGTCGTTGTCGAAGCCGATGATGAAGCCGCCCATGACTTCCATTCCCGCCTTTTGCAGAATCTGCACCGCGCCGCCAAGGCTGCTTTTGCAATTCTGCCGCTTGTTACATTCCTCCAGGCTTTCCACCGATGGCGTTTCGAGGCCGACAAACACCTTCTTGAAGCCGGCTTCCACCATCATTGTGCACATCTCTTCGTCGTCGGCGAGATTGACCGAAGCTTCTGTGAGGAAGCCGATCTTCGGGCCAGCGCCCTGCCGCCATTCGATCAACGCCCGCAGCAATTCCTTGGTGCGCTTCTTGTTGCCGATGAAATTGTCGTCGACGAGGAAGACCATGTCCTTCCAGCCATGTTCGCACAGCACCTCCAGTTCACGCACGATCTGAGCCGGTTCCTTGGTGCGTGGCACACGGCCGTTCATCACCACGATGTCGCAAAACTCGCAATCGAAGGGGCAGCCGCGTGAAAACTGGATCGGCATGGTTACATAATCCCGCAGTCGAACCAGATCCCAGCGCGGTACCGGCGTTTTTCGCACATCCGGCCATTGCGGCGACTGGTAGAAGGGTTGCACTTCGCCGTGCTCAAGGTCGGCGACCAGTTGTGCGATTAAATCTTCTACTTCACCCAGAACAAAGTGGTGAATTTCAGGAAACTCGGCATGGCCGGTGGTAAACAGCGGGCCGCCGGCGATGACGGTTTTACCAAAGGCTGCGCAGCGGGCGGCGATTTCGTGCGCCGAATCCTTGTGCACGATCATGCCGCTCAGAAAAACGTAGTCTGCCCATTGCAGATCGCCATCCTTGAGGGGCTGCACGTTGATATCGACGAGTTTGAGTTGCCATTCGGATGGCAGCATGGCGGCGACGGTAAGCAAGCCGAGCGGCGGAAAGGCAGACTTCTTGGCGACGAATTTGAGGACGTGCTCGAAGCTCCAGAAAGTGCAGGGGTTGCGCGGATAAACGAGAAGGATGTTCACGGATGAGCCTCCGAGCCCGGCTGGCTTGAGGATATGCGGCCGCGAGCCGGTAAAAAATGCGGTGGTGGCTGATGCAAACCCTTGTTGCGGCAACCGCACGATGAAAAGATAATACTCTCAGTCTAGTGCTGGTGTAAGCAACTTCAATCGAAAAACAAAAAGCGCCCGGCGGGAATTAAAAAGTCTTGTGAATTCAGCCAAGGAGAGGAGTAGCATGGTTACATAAGAATATAAATTGCCGTTCCGAGGGGATGCAGTCATGAAGTATTCCTCTGCCAGTCTTGCCAAGACAAGCCGGCCAAATGCCCATCTTGTGGGGCGGTGTGCGGCTGTCGCGGCCATGGCGGAAAGCAAGGCCTCGTTGATCTGGTTGGTGGCGCCGCCGGGCAGCGGCAAGACCAGTCTGTGCATCGAGTATGTCCAGCAAAGAAAATGTCCGGCCGCCTGGTTGCGGCTTGATGAGGCCGATAATGATCTGGCCAGTTTTTTCCACTATCTCGAACAAGCCATCATCAATGGCAATATCGCCAAAGACTGGCGGGTGCCGCAGCTTTTGCCCGAGCATTTGCCGCAACCGGCTGGTTTCATGCGGCTATTCGTGCGTTCCCTGGCGGCTGCGATTGTGCCGGAGGCCTGTCTGGTTCTCGATGATGCCTACAAATGCCAGGAAGCCTGCTTTTTTTGCGACTTTCTGCGCATATTGCACGAGGAGTTGCCGCCGGAAGTGCGGGTTCTCATCTGCAGCCGTGTCGCTGCACCGGCTGGTTGTGCTAAGGCGCTGGCTTATGGTTGCATGACCGAAATCGATAGTTCGGCCTTGTCCTTCAGCCTTGAAGAAACCGAGCGCCTGTTGACGACGCTGGGGGTGGGCAATGTTGCCGAAATACGCGATGCGGTCTTCAATTATTCGCATGGCTGGGCGGTCGGCATCGTACTGATGGCCTCCTGGTTGCAGCGTCGGCCGGAAGCAGCGCTGCACCTTGAGGAAAATATGCCACTGTTGGTCATGGGTTTTTTGTCCAACGAGGTTTTTGCCGCCTACAGCCCGGCCGAGCAGGAAATGTTGATGTCCGTCTGCTGGTTGCCCTATTTCCGGGAAGAGTGGGCAGTCGAGCTGTCGGGTATCGACAAGGCTGGCGAGATCATCGCCCGCCTGGCGGCGGGCGGTCTGATCTACGAGTATTCCGGCCATGAATACTCCCTGCATCGACTTTTCCGGCTATTTTTGCGCGAATGGTCGCGTGACCACACTGATGAGACGCGCCGCCTGCAATGCATTGATCGTTGCGTCCTCCTGCTGCTTTCGCATGACGATGCCGATGCTGCCGTCGAACTGGCGCTCAAGCATGGTTTGGTCGAGCGCGCCGCCGCACTGATTGAGAATCAGTCGGCCGAATTGTTTTCAGAAGCCCGGCACCAGACCCTGGCGCGCTGGATTGGCGCCTTGCCTGAGCATTTGCGTAGCCCGTGGCATTACTACTGGCTGGGGTTGTCGCTGTTTGTCAATGATTCTGCGCGCTCACAGGAGGCCTTGTTGCGGGCTTATACGGCCTTTGCGGCTTCCGGTAATCAGCAATATCGTTTTTTGGCGCTGAGTTGGATCATTACTTCGTACTCACTGAGCAGTTCAAGCGATGTGCCGCTTGGCGAATTTCTCAAGAGATACGTTGATGTGGATAAAGACTACGCGCTTCTTACCGATGATAACCTCAAGGCACACCTTGCTTTGGCGGTCTTCTCAGGGTTGTCCGTGACCGAGCCGGGTCACCCGGATTTTGAATTGTGGCAGGGGCGCGTCGAAACGGCGTTGAGCCTGTCGCTGGATCCGACGCTTAAGGTTCGTATCATCATCTGGTTGTGCATCCACAGTTTCATGTCCGGACGTTACCGGCGACTGGATGCCCTACAAGCCTTGCTTGATGGGCAGCCGAATCTCCAGGGATTGCCGCCGTATGCCAGGCTATTGGCAAATTGCCTTCGCACCACGGCAGCTGCAGCGCATGCCGACCATGCCGCACTGGCATTGGCAGTTGCGGCTGGTCGCCAGTGTGCCGCAGAAACGGGCATTGGCGGCATCGCTGGATTCAATTCCCTGTTCCTTGCTGTGAGCTATTTGTTGCAAGGCGATTACGACAACGCCAGCGCCGCAGTTTCCGAAGCGATGTCGGCAGCGCGATCAAACTATTTCTTTCTGAACTTGCAACTCAAGCTCACCCAATCGTGGCTGGCGGCCTGGAAAGGAAATAGCAGTGCTCTGCACTTTGCCCGCATGATGCGTCAGGCGGATCAACATTCGGAAAGCGTCATACAGGAGATTCTGGGCCGAACCAGTGAGTGTATTGCCGCTTCGCTGCTTGAATTGCCCGATGTGGCGCTACAAGTGGCCGAGTTGCGCCAATTGGCACAAGCAAACCGCTACCCCTTCTCCCTTATTCATGCCGACTTTCTGGATGCCTGGCGATTTGTGCGGCTTGGCGATCAGGAGTCTGCGCTGCCTTATTTGCAGTCAGGCTTGAAACTTCTAGGAGAGGTTAGCGAAGGCTATTTGACCTCGGCCGTGCCGCAAATCCTGCAACCCCTGTGCGCGTTGGCGCTGCGCCACAATATCGAACCAGAAGTGGCGCGATCGCTGATTCGGGTTTTCCGCCTGCCGCCGCCGGCCGATTCGCCGGATAGCTGGCCTTGGCCAGTGACTGTGCGCTGTTTCGGTGGCTTCGAGTTACTGATCGATGGCAAACCGCTGCGTTCTCAGGGCAAGACGAAACATCGCCAGCTGGATCTGGTCAAGCTGATCGCGGCGCACGCCCCGGCGCCGCTGGCCATGAGCCTGATTGCCGAAACCTTGTGGCCGGATTCGGACGGCGATACGGCGCATCATGCTTTGGAAACGACCTTGTCGCGCCTGCGTACCACCCTGGGCTGCAATATCTTCAATGTCGAACATGCGGCAGTGGGTTTGGACAGGAAGGTTTGCTGGGTGGATACGGCGGCGTTTGACGACAGACTTGAATTCCTGGAAAAACAACTTGGACGCGAAGGTGAGGATGTTGCGGTCACGGCCAGTGCGGTTCTTGAACTGTGCCGCGGCGAGTTTCTGTTTGGCGAAAATCAGGCCTGGATCATTGCCCGTCGTGATTACTGGAGAAGTCGCATTGGCCGTATCTTTAGTGCCGCTGCCGGTGTTTTGCTCCGGGCAGGCGATGCGCTGGCCGCAGCGCGCTTGCTGGAACACGTCTTGGAAATCAGTCCACATAGCGAGCTGATGGTGCATGCGCTGATGCAAATTTATCTCGACGCTGGCCATAATGCTCAGGGCTTGGCCGTTTATCAGCGCTTTTGCCAGTATTCGCTGCCGGTGCTTGGTGTTGCGGTGCCGGAAAAAGTCGAGCGTCTGGCACAGTGCCTACAGACTCCGGCTGCGTAAATTTATACTCGTCATTCTGGCGGAGGCTGGAATCCAGAAAAACGCAACGGACTGGGCGCCGGTTTTTGCCGGTGTGACGAATTTTTAGAGTTGTTGAGTAAATATTGTTTTCCCCCCGTTTGTCCCCCCGATATGTGAGTGGTTTGTGGTCGCCTGTGCCGCAAAATTATAAAAACGCGTCGAAATCTGGCCGTGTGACTAACCGGGAGAATGGATTGCGAAAAAATAGTAACGAGGATGGCAAGGCAGCCCGTCATGTGCATGTGGTTTCCAGTCGATCACGGTCGGCGGTGGCGCATTTGTCTGCCGATCTGGAAATTATCAGTGTCAGCGATGAATTCGCCGACTGGCTCGGTGTGGCCGAGCGTGAGTTGGTTGGGAAAAAACTGCATCTGCAAATTGGCGGGCAGGTTTTTTCGCAGATGCGTATTTATTTCGAGGATTGCCTGTCGGGCAAAACCGTCGGTTTCCGCCATGCTGTGCCTACTGGCGCAGGTCGCCGCTGGACAGAATTTCTACTGCGCCCCTGTTCCGACCGTAGCGGCAAGAGTAATGGGCTCTACCTGGTGGCGCGCGATGTGCATGATGAGCAACAGGCGCGTCTTCTGCTTGAGGGTGGCCAGAAACACCTTGCCCTGCTGACCAACAGCATTCCCGCACCAATCTGCAGTCTCGATCTCGAGCAACGTTATACCTACGCCAACCAGAACTGCCTGCATGTTCTTGGCCGCAGCTTTGATGAAATCGAAGGCAGAACCCTGCAGGAAATTCTGGCACCCGAGGATTATGCTTTGATTCAACCCTACGTCGAGCGCGCCTTGCGTGGCGAGACGGTCAGCTATGAACGTCTGCTGACGATGCCCGACGGGGTCAAGCGCTGGATGTACATCAACTATGTTGCCATTCGGGACGATGGCGGCCGGGTTACCGGTGTCTGGGCGATTTTTTACGACATCGACCGTTTGAAGCACGCCGAGGGCGATTTGCAAACGGCTTATCGCCTGCTGAATACGCATGTCGAGAATACGCCACTGGCCGTCATCGAATGGGATGGCGAGATGCGGGCGCGGCGCTGGTCGTCGCAGGCGGAAAAACTGTTTTATTGGCAGCCGGAGGAGGTGATCGGCAAGCCGCCTGAAGAATTCGGCTTTGTTTTCGAGGCGGATCGCGACATCGTCGAGGCGGCGACGGCGCGCCTGCGCGATGGTCTGGAGCCACGCAACAGTTGCGTTGCCCGCCATTATCGCCGCGACGGCACGGTGATTTATTGTGAATGGCACAGTTCCGCCGTTTTTGACGACAGTGGTCGCTTACTTTCGATATTAACCATGTTGCAGGATCTTTCCGAGCGCAAGCGTGAGGAAGCCAATCTGAAGCATCTGGCGACGCACGACCCTTTAACCGGTCTTCTTAACCGCTCTGCCTTTGCCGAGCACCTCGAGTGTGCACTGGCGCGCGCCAGGCGCGAACAGGGCAAGGTCTACATGTTGTTCGTCGATCTGGATCATTTCAAGGCCGTCAATGACAAACTCGGCCATCAGTTGGGCGACGAATTGTTGCAGCAAACCGTATTTCGGCTGCGCTCCTGTCTGCGTGAGGTCGATATCCTGGCGCGTCTCGGCGGTGATGAATTTACCGTGATTCTGGAAAATGTTCCCGATGGTATGCGCGTATCGACCATGGCGGAACGTATTCTGCGTGCGCTCGGTGAGCCTTTCCGGCTGGCGCAACACAGTGCCGTGGTTTCAGCCAGCATTGGCATCAGCGTCTTTCCCGAAAATGGCAAAGATTCCAGCGAATTGCTCAGGAACGCCGACACGGCCATGTACCGCGCCAAGAAGGCGGGGCGCAATACCTACCGTTTCTTTACCGAACAGCTCAGTTATCATCAGCGCGAACGCTTACGCCTTGACCGCGAATTGCGGCGGGCGCTGGAGGAAAAGCAGTTCTATCTTGAATATCAGCCCAAAGTCAGCCTGCTGAGTGGGCAGATTACCGGCGTTGAGGCCTTGTTGCGCTGGCGGCACCCCAGCCTGGGCGAAATTGCGCCGGAACGCTTTCTGGCGGTGGCGGAAGAAAACGGCCTCATGGTGCCGCTCGGTAACTGGGTGATCGAAGCGGCTTGTGCGCAGGCACAACAGTGGCGGGCCACCGGTTTGCCGGATATTGAAATGTCGATCAATGTTTCGTCCATGCACTTTGCCCATCCTGATCTGGTCGATTCGATTGCGGATGCGATGAGTCACTCTGGTGCTATGGCCGGGTATCGGGATTTCGGCATCGAGATTACCGAGGGCTGTCTGATGTCGCACGGTAAAAAAGCGGTTTCGCGGCTAAGGGATTTGCAACAAAGTCAGGTGAAAGTGGCGATCGATGACTTTGGCACCGGCTACTCCAGCCTTGCTCATCTGGCGCACCTGCCAGTCGACATGCTGAAAATTGACAAGTCTTTTATTGGCGGGTTGAGCCAAGGCAATAGTGCGGGGTCGGTCGTGACCTCCATCATCCATCTTGCCCACAATCTTGGCATGAGGGTGATTGCCGAAGGGGTGGAGGATCAGCAGCAGCTTGAATTCCTGAGGCAACATGGTTGCGACGATTGCCAGGGATTTCTCTTTGGCCGGCCGGTAGCACCAGACCAGATTGCCAAATTGCTTTATCAGGAAGGAATCGCCCAGAGTATTCCGGCAGCGGAGAAGCGGGCGCATTGATCGGCGTGTCTTGAAAACAGCAAGAGTGGCGCCATCTTGGCGAAGTAAAAAGGGGTTTTTCACGCCGTTGGCGGATGGTACCCTGAACTTTCTTTGACCAAGGAGACGCGCATGAAACGCATCTTTCTGTTTGTAGTGACCAATCTGGCCATCCTGTTTGTGCTCGGCATCGTCGTCCGGTTGCTTGGGCTGGAACCGGCGCTGGCCGATGGCGGCATCAATTTGATGTCCCTGCTGATTTTTGCTGCCATTTTTGGCATGGGCGGTTCTTTCATTTCACTGGCCATGTCGAAATGGAGCGCCAAGCGTATGGTCGGGGCGCATGTGATTACGCAGCCGGCCGATGCCACTGAGCAATGGCTGGTCGAAACAGTGCGTCGGCAGGCCTCGGCAGCCGGTATCGGCATGCCCGAAGTCGCCATTTATAACGCGCCGGAAATCAATGCCTTTGCCACCGGCATGAATCGCAATAATGCTTTGGTGGCGGTTTCCACTGGTTTGCTGCAGCATATGGCCGATGCTGAGGCCGAAGCCGTGCTGGCGCATGAGGTCTCGCATGTGGCCAATGGCGACATGGTGACGCTGGCGCTGATTCAGGGCGTCGTCAACACCTTCGTGATTTTCCTGTCGCGTCTGGTTGGCCTGGTGGTCGATCGCATCCTGCTGCGGAACGAGCGAGGCAATGGCATTGCCTATTACCTGAGCATCATGGTGGCGCAACTGGTACTCGGTGTTCTGGCCTCGATTATCGTCATGTGGTTTTCGCGTCAGCGTGAATTTCGCGCTGATGCGGGCAGCGCCGCGCTGGTGGGTCGCCACAAGATGATCGCGGCGCTCAAACGCTTGCAGGCCGAGCACGAACCGGCAACCCTGCCGGATCAGATGGCCGCCTTTGGTATCGCCGGCGGTGTGGGTGGTGGCTTGAAGCGCCTGTTCATGAGCCACCCGCCGCTCCAGGAGCGTATTGCGGCGCTGGAAAGGCAATAGCGGCTAGCTGAGTACGACGCTGCCCCATATCACGAAGATATTGATCAGGGAGATGAGTACAGCAGCGCTGCCAATGTCTTTGGCACGCTTCGAGAAGTGATGGTTTTCCAGGCTTATGCGGTCGATGGCGGCTTCAACTGCCGAATTCAGTAGTTCGACAATGAGAACGAGCAACACGCTGCCGATCATCAGAGCGCGGCCGAGGCCGGTGACTGGCAGCAGTACGGCGGTGGGAATCAGCAGGGCGGCCAACCAGACTTCCTGGCGGAAGGCGTCCTCACAGGTATACGCCGCCTTGAGTCCGTCAAAGGAATAGAAGAGGGCGTTTCTTAGGCGGGTCAGGCCAGTTTTGCCCTTGTACGGACTTTCCATTCTTTTCTTTCCGGTTGAGTTTCAATCAGGCTGCGATAGAGATGAGACAGGCGGCCGGCCATGGCTGTATCGGACCACTCCTGCGCATAGTTGCGGGCTTGTTCCGAAAAAGCCGGCCAGGTTTCGGGGTGCTGGAAATACTCCGTCAGCGCCGAGCCGAAGCCTTGCGCATCATCCGGCGGAACGATGGCGCCACGGCGCGGTTCCATGATGTCGACTGTGCCCATGGCGGCCAGCGCCATGACCGGCAGGCCGGATGCCATGGCTTCCAGCAGCACCAGTCCCTGGGTTTCGGTACGCGAGGCAAAGACGAAAATGTTGGCAGCGGCGTAGCAGTCTGGCAGTTCTTGCTGACGGTCGAGATAGCCGAGGAAGCGTGTGTTTTCGGTGACGCCCAGTTGCTGAGCCTGTTTCTGTAAATCCTCGACGGCCGGGCCGTTACCGGTGATTAGCAGCAGTGCGTGCGGTATTTGCTGGCGCACGGTTTGCATGGCCTGCAGTAGCATGGGGATATTCTTTTCGTGCGCGACACGGCCGACATAAAGGGCAACCGGACGATCAGCGGCAATATCATGCCGGGCACGAAATGCGGCGCCATTACCCGCAGCAAATTGCTGTAGCGGAATACCGGTGGGCAGAATGTGCATTGGCGTGCTGACGCCATAGTCTTCAAGCCGGCGTTGCATCGCCTGCGACGGCACGACGATGGCGTCGAGTGCATTGCACTGGCGGCGTGACCAGGCGCGTGTCTGCCAGCGCAGCATGCCGGCCGGGATGAAGGGTGCGTAGTGCTGCAGGTATTCCTCGAACAGGGTGTGATAAGTGGTGATGATGGGCAGACCGAGCCGGCGGGCGGCGCTGAGGCCGGCATAGTGGGCGACGAAAGGGGTGTGGGTGTGAATGATGTCGCAATCCTCGGCAGTCTTCAGTACCGCTTTGTGTGTGGCGTGCCAGTGCAGCAGGCGGTCTTCCGGGTCAAGCGGAATCACCCGGCCGGGAACGCGGTTTATCCAGTCTTGACCATCGGTCTGGCCGTAATCCGGGGCGACCAGGCGCACATCGACGCCATGTTCGGGCAAAGTGTGGCGAAAGGTCTGGATGGAAGTCGACACCCCGTTGATGCGGGGAAAATAGACATCCGAAACCATCAGGACACGCATTCTGTTTCTCCTTCCGCAAGCAGCGATGCAGTCAGTTCGACCGGGCGGGCAGCGCCCCATTCGACGACTTCCAGTTGGCCGTCCAAGTGCTCGACGATGGCTGTGCAACTGTCGACCCAGTCGCCGCAATTGGCGTAGGTCAGGCCGTCAATCTGGTATTTCTTGGCAAAGTGGATATGGCCGCAAATGACGCCGTCGAGTCCGCGTTGGCGGACGGAGCGGATAACGGCATCCTCGAAACCATTGATGAACTCAAGCGCTTTTTTTACCCTGCGCTTGGCAAAGCCGGCGAGCGACCAGTAACCGGTGCGGCCAAGGTTGCGGCGCACCCAGGAGATCAGGATATTGATGCGCACCAGTATGTTGTATGCGGCGTCGCCGAGCAGGGCGACCCAGCGGTGATGCATGGTTACCTGATCAAATTCGTCGCCGTGGATGAGCAGATAGCGCTTTCCGTCAGCAGCTTGATGCACCCATTCCTCGTGCACCTCAATATCGCCGAAGACGGTGCCGAAATATTCACGCAGGGCTTCATCATGGTTGCCAGGAATGAAGATGATGCGTTCGCCGTGGCGGGCGCGGCGCAAGACTTTCTGGACGACGGTGTTCTGCGCCGGCGTCCAGTGGATGCTGCGCTTCATTGCCCAGAAATCGACGATGTCGCCGATCAGGAAAAGATTCTCGGCCGGGTGCTCACGCAGAAAATCGAGAAGCGGGTTGGCCTGGCACGCTCGTGTGCCGAGATGGATGTCCGAGAGAAAAAGGCTGCGTACCCGAGGCATGCCGGCACGATAGTGGCCGTATGTGAACGTGGCGTGACGCTGGGGTGACGGTTTGATGAAAGTGAGGCATGGCTATTGCCTGTGCATCGTGCATACACCAGAAAAATGGTAAAACTTGTAATTGTTGCGCACCGACTATAAGATAGTAACAAGTTACTTACCTATCAAGGCGCGTCAATGGATGGTCAGAACGCAGATAAAGTGGCAGATAAACGCAAACGCCTTCCGGCGCCTGCGCGCCGTCTTGAAGTCGTCGCGGCTGTACTCGAACTGGCCCGGGAATCCAGCCCAGAGGGTATTACGTCCCAAGCCATCGCCGATCGGATCGGGTTAACCCATGGCGCCTTGTTCAAGCATTTTCCAGACAAGGAAGCCATGTGGACGGCGGTTTTCGACTGGGTGCAGGAGGAGCTCGGCACTGTTATCGACGATGCCTTCCGGGTAGGCGGTGCCCCGTTGTCCGTGCTTGAGCATGTTTTTCTGGCCCATGTCGGTTTCGTCGCCCGTTACCCCGGAGTGCCGCGCATTCTTTTTCATGAACTCCAGCGTCCGGCCGATTCTGCATTTCACGAGCGCGTGCGGCGCATGGTGGGAGGCTACCGTCAGCGATTGAGCGCTTTGCTGACCAAGGGCAAAGAGGCCGGGGAACTGCCATCGACCCTGGACGAGGAAGCTGCAGCAGTACTGATCATTGGCACAGTGCAGGGGTTAGTGGTGCAAAGTACCCTGTTTCGTGGTGAAGCCGGAATGTTGGCGGCAGCGCATCGCCTCTTTCCGCTTTTGCTGCACGGTTTTCAAGGAGTTCAGTCATGAAGTTCCCGTCTCGTCGCACCTTGGCTATCAGCGCTGTCATTGCCGCCGCACTGGGTGGTTTGGCCTGGGTAATCGCTTCTCAAGGCCCTTTAGCGCCGATTAAAGTCACTGTAGCCCAGGCCAAGGAGACTACTTTGGCGCTGTCCGTATTCGGCATCGGGAACGTCGAAGCGCGGCGCAGTTACAACATCGGTCCCTCCGCCACAGGGCGTGTGACCAAGGTGCTGGTCGATCAGGGTGATAAGGTCACTGTTGGTCAGTTGCTGGCGGAAATGGATCCGATCGACCAGGAAGAGCGGATGCAGGCAAGCCAGGCTGCTGCCGATCGGGCGGCACACAATGTCAAATCTGCCGAGGCCAGCGTTGCTGAGGCGGTGAGTCGAGCCCAGATCGCCAAGGTTAGCGCAGACCGCTATGCTGAATTGCGCAACAAAAACTTTATTAGCCAGGAAGCCGCCGACGCCAAGCGTCACGAGGCAAACGCCGCGCAGGCGGCGCGTGCTGGCGCAGAATCCGCTCTGGCAGCAGCACGGGACGAGTTGCGACGCGCTGTGGCTGACCGTACCGGTACTGGCAAAGTGCGCGCCCAATTGCGTTTGCATAGTCCGATCGATGGCGTAGTTGTTTCGCGTCTGGCTGAGCCGGGATCAACTCTGGTCGCGGGCGAAACACTTCTGCAAGTGGTCGATCCGGCCAGCCTCTGGGTACGCGCGCGCTTTGACCAGGGACGCTCAGGCGGTCTGGCCGTCGGACTGCCAGCCGAGGTCGTGTTGCGTTCTCTGTCAGGTCAAATTCTGCATGGGAAGGTCGAACGGGTCGATCTGGTGGGAGATGCGGTGGCCGAGGAGCGCATTGCCAACATTGGTTTCGTGACAATTCCCTCTGGGCTGACGATCGGCGAATTGGCTGAAGTCAACATTAGGCGGCCACTCGTCGAGAAAACTCTGGCCATTCCCGCAGCCGCTGTTAAGCGGGTGGGCAAGGAGGCGGGCGTCTGGCTGCTTCAGGACGGAAGTATCACATTTCGCCCGATCACCATCGGCGCCGTCACACTGGAAGGCTTGGTGCAGGTGGCCGCCGGCCTGAAGGTGGGAGAAGCGGTGATCGTGCATAGCAGCCAGCCTCTGAGCCAGAATATGCGGGTCAAGGTAGTGGATGCCCTGGTGCGGAGCACACCGTGATTAATCTCGCCAGCCGCGACATCCTGCACGGTTGGGGCAAGTTTCTGTTTACTGGCATCGGTCTGGGTCTGCTGATCGGCGTCACCCTGTCGATGGCCGGTATCTATCGCGGCCTGGTGGAAGACGGTCGGGTACTCATCGACAATAGCGGTGCCGATCTATGGGTGGTGCAACAGGGCACCTTGGGCCCCTACGCCGAACCTTCCAACCTGCGCGATGACGTCTATCGTTCCATTGCCGGCCTGCCGGGCGTGGCCGACACTGGTAATGTCGCTTACCTGACCATGCAGGTGAGCCACGGCGGCAAGGAAGTGCGCGTCATGCTGGTTGGCTTCGAGTCAGGAAAACCCGGCCAACCCGGCTACCTGATTGCCGGGCGGCCGGTGATGCGCAGCCATTACGAGGCCGTCGCCGACGAGAAAACCGGTTTCCACATTGGCGATAGAGTACAAATTCGTCGCCATGAATACGAGGTTGTGGGGCTAACCCGGCGCATGGTTTCGGCTAGTGGCGACCCGATGATTTTTGTGCCGCTTAAAGATGCCCAGGAGACGCAGTTCCTCAAGGACAACGATGCCCTGCTTAATGAACGGGCGCGCACCGCCGCCAACCCGGCTTTTAACCGACCCAACGTGCCCGGCCTGCTGGAGGCGGTGCAGGCCAGCCAAGCCCAGAGCCATCAGGTGAATGCCGTGCTGGTGCGCCTCACCCCGGATGCCGATGCCGAAACCGTGGCCGCAAACATCCGGCGCTGGAAGCATCTGCAGGCCTACACCAAGGTGCAAATGGATGACATTCTGGTGGCCAAGCTGATCGCCACTTCGGCCAAACAGATCGGCATGTTTCTGGTGATCCTGTCCGTAGTGAGCGCGGCTATTGTTGCCTTCATCATCTACAGTCTGACCATGAACAAGGTGCGCGAAATCGCGGTACTCAAGCTGATTGGCGCCAGAAACAGCACCATCGCCGGGATGATCTT
>JAGTRX010000156.1 GCA_018262285.1 Pseudomonadota bacterium
GCCGTCGTGCGTTCCATGGTCTTTATCGGTTCGGTGCTCTACATTGTCGGCCTGATTCTGACTGACCTGTCCTATACCCTCGTCGATCCGCGCATCCGTCTGTGAAATTCCAAATCGTCCTCCTCTGGTCCGATGCGCTGTTCTGGTTGCTGCTGGTGGCAGCGATTGCCTTTGCCTGGCTGGTGCGCCGCAACCAGCCGCTGCGTGCCGCCTGGGCCAAGGTTGGGGCTAGCCGCAAGGCCATGGCGGCGGCAACGTTGCTGGCAGTCTTTGTGCTTATCGCTCTGCTCGATTCCCTGCATTTTCGGCCGCAGTTGCCGGCAAGTGCTGATGGCAAGGTGGTCTATGGTGTCGAAGTCCATTCGCTGCTCGATGTGGCGCTGACCCCTCTGCGTACGCGCCTCGAAAAGACTTATTCACGTCCTTTCGCCACCCGTTTGTATGCCAAGGATAACGTCGAACTGGCCGATGGCAGTCGGATTCGCGAATATCCTCGCTTAAAATATGGCGGTGTCCATCTGGCGGCGGCGGAAGACGCTGTGGCCGCAGATGTGATCGTCACCGTGCTGAAAGGCGCGGCGCTTGCCGTCTTGCTCTGGGCTTTGTTAGCCGGGGTTTTGTTTGGATGGCTTGGTCACCGGCAGGGCATGGCGGCAGCCTGGCAGCAAATCTGGCAGAAGCGTCGTGACGGTATCGCCTGGGACGCCGTTCTGGCCATGCTGGCGCTTATTCTATTGCTGTTGATGCCACTCGTCCTGCTGGCCGGCGACTATCATGTTTTCGGCACCGATAAGGTCGGGCAGGGCGTCCTCTACCAAATCCTGAAAAGTGTGCGCACTGCCCTCGTTATCGGTCTGGTGCCGACCCTGGTGACCCTGCCGCTGGCGCTCTTATTCGGCTTGTTGGCCGGTTATTTCCGGGGATGGATCGACGACGCCATCCAGTACGTCTATACCGTTCTCAGTTCCATTCCCGGCGTGCTGCTGATTGCTGCGGCTGTGCTGATGATGCAGGTGGTGATTGACACCCATCCGGGCTGGTTTGCTTCCGCCGTCGAGCGCGCCGACCTGCGTCTTCTGGCGCTTTGCTTTATTCTCGGCCTGACCAGTTGGACGGGTCTGTGCCGCCTGCTGCGCGGCGAAACGATGAAACTGCGTGAACTGGAATACGTCCAGGCGGCGCAGGCCTTCGGCGTTGGGCACACGGGAATTCTGATCCGCCACATTCTGCCCAACCTGATGCACATCGTCATCATTTCGGTGGTCATGGGCTTTTCCAGCCTGGTTCTGTCTGAAGCCGTTCTGTCCTACGTTGGCGTTGGCGTCGACCCCAATATGATCAGTTTTGGCACCATGATCAATAATGCCCGCCTTGAACTGGGTCGCGAACCTGTGGTGTGGTGGGGCTTGGCGGCGGCCATTTTCAGCATGTTCGTGCTGGTGCTGGCGGCCAATCTTTTTGCCGATGTGGTGCGTGATGCTTTTGATCCGAGGACGGCATGACATTAAGTGTTAACGACTTGCGTATTGCCTATACGCTGGGCCAATTCGAATTGACGGCGGTCGCTGGCGTCAGCTTTGAAGTCGCCGCTGGCGAAACCTTTGCCTTGCTGGGCGAATCCGGTTGCGGCAAATCGGCAACGGCACTCGGCATCATGCGGCTCCTGCCACCCAATGGCCGCATTCTCGGCGGCAGCGTGCGTTTTGCCGGCGAGGAATTGCTGGCGCTGCCGGAATGCGATATGCGGCGCGTGCGCGGCGGGCGCATGGCGATGATTTTCCAGGAACCGGCGACCAGCCTCAATCCGGTGCTGACGGTGGGGGTGCAGATTGGCGAAGTGCTGGCGCAGCACGGCGATCTTTCCAAAACCGAAGCGCGCCAGCGTATGCTGGAATTGCTGGCGCTGGTCGGCATTTCCGACGGTGAGCAGCGCCTGGAGCAGTATCCCTACCAGTTTTCCGGTGGCATGAAGCAGCGGGTGATGATGGCCATGGCATTGGCTGGACAGCCCGAACTGTTGATTGCCGATGAGCCGACAACGGCGCTTGATGTCACCGTGCAGGCGCAGATTCTCGATTTACTGGTTCGCCTGCAGGCCGAGCGCGGCATGGGCATATTGCTCATCACGCATGATCTGGGCGTGGTGGCGCGCATGGCGCACCGCATCGGTGTCATGTATGCCGGCGAACTGGTCGAAGTTGCGCCGCGCGAAGCGTTTTTCAAGGCTCCTGCCCATCCTTACACACAGGCCCTGTTTTCGGCGTTACCCGATGCCACCAGGCGGGACGAAGAACTGTGCACCATTCCTGGTCAGGTGCCGGGGCTGGATGCCATGCCAGCCGGTTGCCGTTTTGCCGAGCGCTGCCCGCACGTCATGCCGGTTTGTCGAGAGCAGTCGCCGCCCTGGCGCGAAATCGGTAACGGCCATCAGGTGCGCTGCCATTGGCAGGGTGAGGTGGCAGAACGGGGCTGTCAGCAAAAGGCTGGCGAGACTTCGCCAACTGCGTCGCAGGATGCGTCACTCCTTGCCGTCAATGACCTGAAGGTGCATTTCCCGGTTCGGCGTGGTATTTTTCAGCGCACGGTTGGCTATGTGAAAGCGGTCGATGGCATTTCCTTCGCGCTAGCGGCTGGCCGCACGCTGGCGTTGGTCGGTGAATCCGGCTGCGGCAAGACAACGGCTGGCAAGGCCATTCTGCAATTGCTGCCAGTGAGTAGCGGCAGCATCAGGCTGGGCGACACCGAACTGGTGGGGCTGCCAGCTAGGCAATTACGCCAGCAGCGTCGCCTGGCTCAGATGATTTTTCAGGACCCCTTTGCCTCGCTCAATCCGCGTTTCCGGGTCGGCGATATCGTCGCCGAAGGCATGCAGGCGCTTGGTGGCAAAATGCCGACAGCCGAACGCGAGGCGGCAGTGGCGGCGCTACTGCTGCAGGTGGGGCTGGATGCTAATGCCAGTGGCCGCTATCCGCACGAATTCTCCGGTGGGCAACGTCAGCGCATCGCCATTGCCCGCGCGCTGGCGGTGCGACCCGGCCTCATCGTTTGCGACGAGCCAACGTCAGCGCTCGACGTTTCGGTGCAGGCGCAGATTCTCAATTTGTTGAAATCGCTGCAATCCGAATTTGGTGTGGCCTACCTCTTCATTACCCATAATTTTGCAGTGGTTGAGTATCTGGCGCATGCGGTGGCGGTGATGTATCTCGGCCGGCTGGTCGAGTGTGGCAGCGTTGACGATGTGCTGCGCCGGCCGCAACATCCTTACACGCAGGCGCTGCTTTCGGCGGTCCCGGTGCCGAGGCTGGAAGGGCAGGGCGCGGTCATTCGTCTGCAGGGCGAAATTCCCTCGCCGACCAATCCGCCGCCCGGCTGCCATTTCCACCAGCGCTGTCCGCAGGTCATGGAGCTTTGTCGGCGGGAGTATCCACAAACGGTAACGGTGAGCGCCAGCCATACGGTGGCCTGTCATCTCTATCATTGAGGAAGCAAAGCCTCTGAACGAAGGCTGCCCCTATCTGCTGTAGTACCAGCGCGGAAGGCCAAAACTTATGGAATCAGTTCAAACACCAGGTGTTTATCCACAGGCGTGACATAGTATTTGCGAACCTCAACGGTATTGGTCTGCAAAATAATCTTCCTGGCGTATTCCATGTCCTTTAACTGAATCTCGCGAATTTTTTCGGCCGACTCGCCCGGATATTTTTGCACATAATGCCCGCAGCCGGCGTGTGCCAGCAGGAATACCGACTTGATCTTATGGCCCTGAATCAGAAAATTCGAGCATCCGCGCATCACCTCGGCAGAAACATAGGTACCGGTCAGGCTATCGAAAATCCCCGGGCCTCCCGGCAAATTGATGGTGTCGTGAAAATGGAAACCATGTTGCTGCAATAACTGCTCAATGGAATCGGCAAAACGGCCGTCCGAACAGTAAATTGCCAGGGCTTCCGGGTGGCGAGAATCAAATTCGACGGAGGACTTGAAGTGGGCAGGAATCATGGCGGCTTATCGGTTTGACGACAGGATAATCATGGGGGCATCTGAACGCGAAGCCTAGCCTGCGAGCCACGAATTTATCGTGCCAGAATCAGCGCCCCATCAGCGGCGCTTGGCGGGTTTTTTGGCCGCAGGTTTGGCGGTGGTTTTCTTGCCGTTGGATTTGGCGGCAGGACGGACATTCTTTGCTGGAGCTGCTTTTTTGCCGCCCTTGGCGACAGCAGAGTGCCTGACGGATTTGCCAGCTTTGGCGACAGAGGGTTTGCCATTGCGACCCTTGCCGGCTTTTTTGCCATTCCGGCCGTGTTTGCCGCGCGCCTCGCGTTCGGGCAGAGCCTCTGGCGCCCGGATTTGCTCTGGCATGACACGAAGACCTTCGCCGCCATTTGCCGGCACCAGCACAGAGGTGCCAGCGGCAAGGCGGATGCCACCTTTGATACTGTTCACCCGCTTGAGGTCAGCGAGGGAAATACCAAATCGCGGCGCCAGTTTGTCGAGCCTTTCGGCTGATTTTGTGGTGTAGAGCTGCCAACTGGAGAGAGGGGCATTGTGGCTATCCATCTTGCTCTGGAAACTCTGCAATCTGTCGGCGGGGATGATCAGGGTTGATTGTGGGCTGATCACCGGGCGATTATGAGCGGGATTGAGCTTGACGAATTCATCGACTGACATGCCGGCAAACTGGGCAGCGAGACGTACATCGATCGGTTTTTTCGGTGAGATGGTGGCAAAGTAAGCGCGGTTCGGAACGACCGGAATGCGTAGTTCGGCAAGGGTGTCAGCACTGGAGAAAATGTTTTTGAGGGCGATCAGCTTGGGGACGTACTGACGCGTTTCTTCCGGCATGGTCAGGCTGGAATAGTCGGTGGGCAGACCCTTGGCGGCGTTCTTCTGGATGGCGCGCTGCACGGCACCTTCGCCCCAGTTGTAGGAGGCTAGCGCCAGATGCCAGTCGCCATGCATCTCATAAATGGTTTGCAGGTATTCAAGAGCGGCTTCGGTGGAGGCGACAATATCGCGACGCTCATCGTGCCACCAGTTTTGTTTGAGCTCGAAACGCTTGCCGGTGGAGGGGATGAATTGCCAGAGACCGGAGGCGCGGGCAGGCGAGTTGGCCGTTGGATTAAAAGCACTTTCGACAACCGGCAGTAGTGCCAGCTCGTTCGGCATGCCGCGTTTTTCAAGTTCCTCGACAATGTGGTGGATGTAGGGGCGGCTACGTTCGACAACGCGGCGCAGGTATTCGGGATGGCTCAGATACCACTGCTGGTGCTTGAGAACCAGTTCGTTGTTCAGCCCCGGCATGGAAAAGCCATTGCGCAGACGTTGCCAGAGATCCTCGGTTGGTGCGGTGAGGTCGATGGTGCTGGAAAGCAGTGGATGGGTAGCCAGCTCTTTAACGTTGAGCGGCGCGCCTTCCATATTTTCGGCTGGCTGGAGAGTCGTGCTGGTCGGTTGCGAGCCGAACCCCGGATAAAATTCCTGGGCAGGAGCCGATGCAATAAAGGCAAAACAGAGCAGAAGCGCCAGAATTGGTGAATGGAACTTGCTGCAATGCATGGGCTGAATTTCCTTCGCTTCAAATCGACTGGCAGTGGGAGCCACCGCGAGGAGGGATTATACCTGCCTAGGGCTATCTTCCGAGGACAGATACAGCGCAACTTGAATTGGCAAAAAAAACCGGCGATTGCCGGTTTATTCTGAATCGTTGGCGGAGTGGACGGGACTCGAACCCGCGACCCCCGGCGTGACAGGCCGGTATTCTAACCAACTGAACTACCACTCCTTATACTTCCTGCCGGCAGGATAAAGCCTGCTGGCGTCCCCACGGGGAATCGAACCCCGGTTACCGCCGTGAAAGGGCGATGTCCTAGGCCTCTAGACGATGGGGACCCGGACGTTTCC
>JAGTRX010000008.1 GCA_018262285.1 Pseudomonadota bacterium
CAGTAACTACAAGTCGCGCAGACCTTGACCTCACTGGGCAAAATCAGTTTTCCGGCCATTTTTTCCTCACGTTGTTAAGTGCCACTCCCTTTAGCGTTCTCTCCAGCAGAAAACCGCAATGCAGGACGCCTCCCTGTTTGGCATTATCCCACCATTGTCCGCCTTGCGTCTCCGCTTGCGCGTCTTTCACTCCACGATGCGGATTCGACATCGTGAATTTGAAAAGTTCCCATCATCGGCACAGTAACTGCAAAATCATCGCAAAATCTTTTGTCTGCCCGCGTTCGCGGTAGAATGACACGACCACGACTCTTCGACGACATGCCATGCTCAATCTCGCCCGCCTGACCGGTTTTGTTGCCTTGATGCTGCTTGCCGGTTGTGAAACCATACATTACGACTACCATCCCCCCGTTAGTGACCAGGGGCGACTGTGTGTTACCCAGTGCGGTGGCATCAAGGAAATCTGCAAGGGTAACGAAATTCAGCGCGCCCAGAGCGAAAAGGAAATCTGCGAGCGCAGCAATGCCAGCAACTACCGGGTTTGCATGCGCAACGCCAAAAACAAGGATCAGGAGAAATCCTGCGACAGCCAAAAGAAACATTGCTGGGCGAGCGAGAGTTACTACGCTTGCGAAGCGGACTACCGGCGTTGCTACGTGGATTGTGGCGGCAGCATCCGCGAATACAAGAAATAAGCCCATCATCTGTGACACTTAGGAGAGACTGAATGGCCATCATCCCTGGCGAGCGCCGCCTGCACATTCTGCAAATTCTGGCTGAAATGCTGGAAACCCCCAAGGGCGAAAAGATCACCACCGCTGCGCTGGCTGCCAAGCTCGATTGCTCCGAAGCCGCGCTTTACCGCCATTTTGCCAGCAAGGCGCAGATGTTCGAGGGCTTGATCGAATTCATCGAGCAGAGTCTTTTCAGCGTCATCAACCAGATCACCTCGGAAGAAATGCAGGGGCTCAAGCAGGTTGAACTGATACTCGCCTTGCTTCTGCGTTTTTCCCAGAAAAATCGGGGTATGACGCGCGTGCTGATCGGCGATGCGCTGGTCAACGAAAACGAACGCCTGCAGACCCGCATCAATGCCCTGCTCGACAAGGTAGAGGCAGCTTTGAAGCAATCGCTCAAGATCGCCGCCACGCAGGAAAACCTGAAGCCCGATGCCGATTTCGGTGCCCTGGCCAACCTGTTGCGCTGCTACGTTGTCGGCCGTTGGGAACAATACGCCCGTAGCGGCTTCACGCGTGAACCGCTGACGCAATGGCCGCAGCAGTGGAACATGCTCTACTGTGCCTGCCTGTCGCAATCAAGCTAAAAAGGCCGTTGACTTCGGCACAGAACGGCGAGAACAAAGCCCTGCAAAGGCGCTAACGAAAATCTTCCGGCAGTTTGTAATCGGGATAGGCGCGCCGGAATTCAGCCAGCGATTGCTCGGCTTCAGCCATTTTGCCCTCACGACGCAGCCGGCGGATTTTTTCGATCCACGTTGCGGGCGATTCTTTTGTGATGGCCTTTTGCTGGGCTTGAGCGTCTGCCGGCGTCCTTGCCCGGCTTTCTTCCGGGATTGATGCGCGACTATCAGGCGATGCAGCATTCCTGTCGCGCATTGGCGAAGCGGGCGCCGCTGCACCGCTGCCAAGTTGGCTGTCCGCTTTGGTTTGCACTGGTGGGCCGGCAGCTTTTTCCGGCATGACGGCGGGCGCCGCCGGGAATGGTGCTGGCAATGCTTCAAGCCTGTCTTTCTTCTCGATCCTGGCGGCCGGCTTTGTGCTCTCTGTTTTGATGGTGCTGACCGCCTTGCTTTTGTCCGCTTTCCCGGCTTGTGGCTTGTCAGCAAGGGGCGGGGCGGCCGGAATCAGCTGCCGCGTTTCTACCGGCGCTGGTGGTTGTTCAGCGGGAATTGGCGGAGGTACAAATGCGGGTTGCTCTTTGTCGACATTGAGCGAGACCAATACGGCAAGTACAACTGTCGCCGCTAGAGCGAAGGGGGCTGAAAAACGCTTCCACCAGGAACTTTTGCGAGCAGGTTTTTCAACAGCTTGACGTGCGTGTGCCAGGATGGCCGCATCGAGCGCGGCAGCAGGCTCTGCCTGGCGATGTTGCCGGTAAAGTCCGGAAAGCGCGGGATCGCGCAATTCTTCTTCTGGCGCGGGAGAGATGGTGTTCATAGCAAGTCCCTCAAGGAATCGCGCAGTTTGCTGGTGGCGTAGCGTAACCGGCTTTTAACGGTTTCGCGGCCGCATGCAGTCGCATTGGCGATTTCTTCCAGTGTCAGGCCGCCTTCTTCGGCCATCAGAAAAGCTTCGCGCTGCGGTTCCGGCAAGGCCTGCAAGGCAGCGGCCAGACGGATGCCGATTTCCTGATTTTCAGCGATTTGTGCCGGATTTTGCTGGGTCGGAGCCGGTGCTAGATCGGGGTCAGCTTCGTCGTCATACAGCGAAGCAACATTGCGCGACTGGCGACGATAATGGTCGATGAGGCGATGGTGGGCGATACGGAAAATCCAGGTCGAGAATTTGGCCAGTGGCTCGTACTCGGCGCGGGCGCTGATAATGTTTTGCCAGACATCCTGATAGATGTCCTCGGCCAGGCGCGGATCGCCGCATTGGTGCGCGAGATGGCGATAGAGCCGAGTGCGGTAACGTCCGTAAAGGCACTCGAATGCCGCCGTTTCGCCATCGCGGTAGGCAAGCATCAGCCGTTCGTCGCTCAGTTCTTCCTGCATGACTGCAAGTTTATCAGGCTACAACCTACACGTGCTGGAAAGGCGCGTTTCCAGCACCGTAGCCTTGCTCAGGCAAATTCAAGCGGCTTCACGCAGACAGTAGCAGTCCTGCCAGGCGTCGTTCCACTCAAACCAGACATTTTGCGCTGCCTGCATAGAGAGCCGGGAAATCCGGTGTTGCTGGCGCCAGGCCCAGGCAACACTGAGCGCAGGCTGACGGCAATGGCTGGGGGATTCGTCATCGGCCAGCGACAGAAAACATTCACTGACCAAACTATGATAATCAGACCCCTGGGTGGTGCCGAGGCGTATTTCGGCTTCGCTGGCGGCACGGCGCCACAGTTTGAGCGCAAGCTCTTCGCTGATGCCGGCTCTTCTGGCGACCCAGGGCAGAATCATGGGTGCTTTCATGGGTGCTTCTCCTTCCGATCGCGTCGCACCACGAAGGTGCTACGATCCGGGGCTGATTATGCGCCACTTGAAATAGCCTTCAAGTGTAAAGTCCGTGCTTTTGGTGTCTGCTTGCGGTATCGTTGCTTTAAGGCAACAAACGATCTATTTCAATCGGTTATATGGGTTTTCTACAGTAAAAAATTATGTCCGACCTTCTGGCTCATCTCAACCCGCCCCAGCTGCAGGCGGTGACGCTGCCACCGGTGCACGCGCTCATTCTGGCCGGCGCCGGCAGTGGCAAAACGCGGGTGCTGACGACCCGTATCGCCTGGCTCATTTCCACCAGCCAGGTCAGTCCGCACGGCGTGCTGGCGGTGACTTTTACCAACAAGGCAGCGAAGGAAATGACGGCGCGGCTGGCGGCGCTCATCCCGGTCAATACGCGCGGTATGTGGATCGGCACCTTTCATGGTCTGTGCAATCGCCTGCTGCGGGCGCATCATCGCGAAGCCAACCTGCCAGCGACTTTCCAGATTCTCGATAGTGCCGATCAGTTGGGGGCGATCAAGCGCCTATTGAAAAATCTCAATGTTGACGATGAAAAATTTCCACCGCGTGAGTTGATGAACTTCATCAACTCGCACAAGGAGGAAGGTGTGCGGGCGGCACAGGCGCAAGCCTTTGATACCTGGGCGCAACGCCGGGTCGAGTTGTACGCCGAGTATGAAAGACAGTGCCAGCGCGAAGGCGTGGTCGATTTTGCCGAACTGCTGCTGCGTTGCCACGAACTGCTACTCAGGAATGAACCCTTGCGTCAGCACTATCAGGAGCGCTTCCGCCATATTCTGGTCGATGAGTTTCAGGATACCAACCGCCTGCAATATGCCTGGCTCAAACTGCTGGCGGGTGGCGGTGCCAAATTCTTTGCCGTCGGTGACGACGATCAGAGTATCTACGCCTTTCGTGGCGCCGATGTTGGCAATATGCGCGACTTCGAGGGCGAATTTGCCGGCCCTAACGTCATCCGGCTGGAACAGAATTACCGTTCGCACGGCAATATCCTGGCGGCGGCCAATGCCATTATCAAAAACAATCGTGGGCGGCTGGGCAAGAATTTATGGACCGATGCCGGCGAAGGTGAGCCGATCCGGGTGTTCGAAGCCTATTCCGACCTTGACGAGGCGCGTTTTGTCGTCGAGGAGGTGCGCGAACTGGCGCGCGACGGCGTGGCGCGCAACCAGATCGCCTTGCTCTACCGCTCCAACGCCCAATCGCGCGTGCTGGAACATGAATTGTTTGGTCGCGGCGTGCCCTACCGCGTTTATGGCGGCTTACGCTTCTTCGAACGGCAGGAGGTCAAGCATGCGCTGGCCTATCTGCGACTCATCGGCAACCCGGAGGACGACACCGCCTTCCTGCGCGTCGTCAATTTCCCGACCCGTGGCATTGGTGCCCGCAGCCTGGAAAACCTGCAGGCGACGGCGCATCAGCTCAATTCCAGTCTCTACAACGCAGCGGCTTCGCTGACCGGCAAGGCAGGCACGGCTGTCGGCGCTTTCATCCGCCTGATTGAAACCCTGCGCCAGGAAACTGGTGGGCTGCGCCTGCCGGAAATGGTCGAACATGTGCTGGAAAAGAGCGGCATCCTGCAGCATTACCGGACGGAAAAGGAAGGCCAGGAGCGTCTGGAAAACCTCGACGAACTGATCAACGCCGCCGCTACTTTCATCGACGACGAAGGTGTGGTGATGGCCGAAGAGGCTGGCGAGAGCGGCGCCTTGGTGGCTTTTCTGACCCATGCCTCGCTCGAATCCGGCGAACATCAGGCCGGTGAGGGCGACGAGGCGGTGCAGTTGATGACCGTCCATTCCGCCAAGGGCCTGGAGTTTGATGTGGTCTTCATCACCGGCCTCGAACAGGGGCTGTTTCCGCACGAAAACGCCGTATTGGAAGGCCACACCGGGCTGGAAGAAGAGCGCCGCCTGATGTACGTGGCGGTCACCCGAGCGCGCCAGCGGCTTTATCTGGCCTGGGCGCAAACCCGCATGTTGCACGGCCAGACGCGCTACGCCGTACCCTCCAGCTTTCTCGACGAATTCCCGCAGGAATTGCTGCTCCGGCTCAATCGGCCAGCGCCGGTGTCCACCGGAAGCGGCCGGGTTTATTACGCCGCCGCGCCGGAACCCGAGGGCGGACTGCGCATCGGCCAATCGGTGCACCACGCCAAGTTTGGCTTAGGGGTGATCGTTTCAGCCGAAGGGCGCGGCGCCGATGCCCGTGTACAAATCAATTTTGGCGCTGCCGGCATGAAGTGGCTGGTACTGGAATACGCCAAACTCGATCCTGCCTGAGGAGAAAAAAACATGGAGCACTTCATTGCCGGCAAGGATGCCTCACTGGAACATTCGGTTGGCGTCATGCAAGGAAAACTGGCGGCTTTGGGATTTCAGATCGAGGAGCGTTCCTGGCTGCATCCACTCAAAAGCGTTTGGTCGGTACACCTGCGTGACCGTGATTGCCCGCTGCTCTTTACCAACGGCAAGGGCGCTTCGAAACTGGCGGCGCTGGCCAGTGCGCTGGGCGAATTTTTCGAGCGCCTATCCTGCAATTATTTCTGGAATCACTATTATTTCGGTGCCGAGATTGCCGGTCGCGCCTATGTGCATGATCCGCGCGAACGTTGGTTTGCGCTGCCGGATGACGATGTCTGGCCTGTCGACCTGCTGACCCCGGAACTGCAAGCCTTTTACAACCCGGAAGGGAGTGTCGGCGCAACATCGCTGGTCGATTTAAACTCCGGCGCCATTGAGCGCGGCATCTGTGCGCTGCCGTTTACCCGCCAGCGCGATGGCCGGGAAATCTGGTTCCCGGTCAATATTCTGGCCAACCTGTATGTCAGCAATGGCATGGCGGCCGGCAATACGCCACACGAAGCGCGGGCGCAGGCGCTGGCCGAAATTCTCGAACGCCACGTCAAATTCCGCGTCATCGGCGAAGGGCTTTGTCTGCCCGATTTACCGGAAGTAGTGATTGCACGTAGCCCCAACAGCGTGGCCGGCATTGCCGAATTGCGCGCCGCTGGCTTTGGCGTGTTGGTCAAGGATGCTTCGCTCGGCGGGCACTTTCCGGTCATCAATGTCACCCTGCTCAATCCACACGATCAAGGCTGTTTCGCCAGCTTCGGCGCCCATCCGCGCCTGGAAGTCGCCCTCGAACGGGCGCTGACCGAATTGCTGCAAGGCCGCGCCCTGGATGCGCTCAAAGGTTTTCCGTCTCCCTCCTTCGATCTCGATGAAGTTGCCAGCCCGCATAATCTGGAAAGCCACTTCGTCGATTCCGATGGCCTGTTGCACTGGAATTTCTTTGCCGAGTCACCCGATTTCGCCTTTGTCGATTGGGATTCCGGCAACACGACGACCACCGAGGACGAAACCTGGCTGGTCGACCGTATCCAAGCAGAAGGAGGTGACATTTACCTGGCAGAGTTCACGCATGCCGGTGTCTACGCCTGCCGCATCGTTGTGCCGGGGGTGTCCGAAATTTACCCAGTCGATGAACTGGAATGGGAAAACAATAGTGTCGGCAATGCGCTGCGCCCAGCCATCCTGAATTTGGAGGAACTCGATGACGAGGCATGTTTTGAACTGCTCGACAAGCTTGGTGCTCTGGACATCGCTAATGAAAAACGGGTGTCCGAAGTTATCGGGCTGGCCGCCGATGAAGGCAGTATCTGGGCTGACCTGCGCGTCGGTGAACTGAAGTTGCTGCTGGCGCTGGCCTGCAGTGAAGACGAAGCAATCGACGAAGCTTGCGACTGGGTGCAGCACTTCGAGCAAATCGCCATCGAACGCCGCCGCATTTACGATTGCCTGCGCAACCTGCGCCAATTGGGCGATCCCGAGCGTTTTGCCGGCGTCCTCAATTCGCTCTACGGCAAAGAAACTCTAGTGCATGCAAAAGGGCTGCTGACTGAGGAGTTGCGCTTTTTTGGGATTTCCTCCCCCGGCCTGCAACTAGAAGGCTGCGAACTGCACCAGCGCCTGCTGGCGGCTTATGCAAGAGTGCGTTCCTGGCCTTGAACAAGACATCTTCAACAGCGCTGAAAACACCAATTGCCACAATAGACAAAATGCCAAAGGAATATATTCGTGCTTTTTGCGGTGGGATATTCTGGCTATCACTAATACGTAGCTGAAATATGTATTGCATGATGCAAGACAGCATCCCGGCAGCAATTTAAGAGCCGCGCATTAGCCATGACAGTCTCAGTTCGACCGAGATTGTGTGAAAACGTCCCAACTGTGTACTCCAAACGGGGGGCTTGATCGTTGATTCCTTTAGGGAGGCAGAGGGATGAAACGATTCATTGAGGGCGAGGCACGAAGCCAACTGACGTTGATGTCGGAATGTCTGGAAGACTGTGTTGGTACCGAAAATCCCGTCCGGGTCATTGATGCCTTCGTGGAAGCACTGGACTTGGCCGAAATGGGATTCGACCTGGCGGCCGCTGCGACTGGCCGACCTGGTTACCATCCGGCGCTCCTGCTCAAGATTTACATCTACGGTTATTTGAATCGTATTCAGTCGAGTCACCGCCTTGAGCGAGAGGCCGGGCGCAATGTCGAATTGATGTGGCTAAGATGTGTTGCGGACGAACTCCTCTGCAAACCCTGATTGCAGGAAAAGAGGCGTGGAACGAAAAAGTCAGCAACCTGAATTGATCTGACAATCGAGCACCATCAAAACGGGAATCTGTCAGATCAAGTCTGAACTTCTACATCTGAAGCCCAACCAGGCTGTTCTCCTCGCCATAACCAAGCCCCACAATCCCCCTGTGAGGCGCTAATTTCCGATTCAGAGACAAAAAATAACCCAACAGGAAATTGTGTCGGATTCATTCGCTTCTTTAAACTATCACCAGACGTTTTCACACAGCCTCGACCCAAAAGAGACATTTATCCTCTCGTAAGCGCTGCGGCAAGTTTTTGAGCGAAGTGGTCGTGTAGGGAGCGGACTGACTGAGTGCTGAATCGGCCATTACAGCCTTTCGAGAGGCGAGCCATCTCAGTCAGCAAAGCATCAGATAGCTGTCTTCGGCGGAGAATCGAAAGTTTGGCAGCTTGAAGCCTATTAGGAACTCTCATATCCCATCCAGGCAAGACTATATATACTTGCCACCTCATAGCTTGCCCGAATCCATTCGTCTTGGGGGTTAATATCCAATACCAGACGAAGTGAAGACGAAAACGGCAGGCAATAGAAAATCATCCTTTCAGGAGAAATTTTGATGACCAAGCAGTTGACCATGATTTTTGTCGGCAGTTTCATGCTGTCCACTCTACTTTTGGCAGGGGGTTGTGCCCAGAAGACCGATATCAGCAGTCTGTCTCAACTGGCCGAAAAATCCTTTGCGGTGCCAACCGGCACCGTCGCCGACAAGTTGGTGCTGTCAAAGTTTCCACAAGCGAAATTTCAGTATTTCAATACGGTTCTGGATGCCGCCCTGGCCGTAAAGGCGGGAAAGGCCGATGCCGTGGCCTATGACGAACCGATTCTGAAAAACATCGCCGCGAAAAACGACGGGCTGGTCGTGCTGCCGGAGATGATTACTGTCGATAGCTATGGTTTCGCCGTGCAACCAGAAAACCGCCGGCTTAAGGATGCAATCGATGCCGTGGTCAAGGAACTGAAGCAAAACGGCGGCTACGCCGAAATGCAGGCGCGCTGGTTCCCGAAAAAAGGCAACCCGCTCGCCATGCCAGCAATTGTGCTCAATGGTGACGCGGGTGTGCTGCGCCTGGGTACTGCATCGGTCACCGAACCTTTCTCCTTCGTTGACGGTTCGCAGCAAGTCGTTGGCCTTGATATCGAGTTGGCGAAGCGTGTCGCCCAGCAGCAAGGCAAGAAGCTGGAAGTGGTCAATATGGACTTCGGTGCCCTGATTCCGGCGCTGCTCTCTGGCAAGGTCGACATGATCGCCGCCTGTATCACGATCACACCAGAGCGCGCTCAGAAAGTGCTCTTCTCCGAGCCCTACTACAGCGGCGGGATTGCAGCCTTGGTGAAGGACGCCAAGCGTTGATCGTGTCCGTAGGTTCTATCGGCCGATGAAGAAAAAACTCTGTCAACTAGCGGCCGCCGGTCTGTTGCTCATTGCGGCAATCAGCGTTGCGCAGGAACGCGCGCCTCTGCCGCTTGCAGCAGTCGAGCCTGGTGCGCTGTTCAGTTGGTTCCGTGGCATCGCCGACAGCTTCCACAGCAACATCATTCTGGAAAACCGTTACCTGCTGATCTGGGATGGTCTCAAAACCACGGTGATTATTTCTGTGTTCTCGACCCTATTCGGCACTGTGCTAGGCGGGGCATTGTGCTTCATGCGCATGTCGCAGCGCCGGCTTGTCAACCTGCCGGCCAGCCTCTATATCGCCATCCTGCGCGGCACGCCAGTACTGGTGCTGCTAATGCTGATATTTTATGTCGTCTTCGCCTCGATCAACATCGATCCGGTGCTTGTCGCCATCATTGCCTTCGGCATGAATTTCGGCGCCTATAGCGCCGAGATCTTCCGCAGCGGCATCCAGGGCATCGACAAGGGTCAGATGGAAGCCGGCATTGCTCTGGGCTTTCCCCGCATATCCGCCTTCATTCACATTATCTTGCCGCAGACTATCAACCGTATCTTGCCGGTCTTCAAGGGTGAGTTCATTTCCTTGGTCAAGATGACCTCAATCGTCGGCTACATCGCCGTGCAGGATCTGACCAAGGCCAGCGACATCATCCGCAGCCGCACCTTCGACGCCTTTTTTCCGCTGGTTATGATCGCCATTCTCTACTTCCTGATCTCCTGGGTTTTGCTGCAATCCCTTGAGTATCTCGAACGGGTAACCGATCCAAAATACGGACGCAAGACGGGACGGTCATGATCAAGGTTGACCATCTCTCCAAGAAATTTGGTGATCTGACGGTGCTCCGGGATGTTACGACCGAGATCGTCAAGGGTGAGGTGATCTCCATCATTGGCCCGTCCGGCACTGGTAAAAGCACCTTTCTGCGTTGTCTCAACCTGCTCGATCAGCCAAGTGGCGGCAAGATCGAGATTGACGGCGTCAATATCCTCAATCCGAGTACAGACGTGCCGAAGCTGCGGCGCAAAATGGGCATGGTGTTCCAGTCCTTCAATCTCTTTGCTCACCTCTCTGTGTTGGACAACCTGACGCTGGGACCAATCAAACTGCTTGGTGCCGGCAGAGCTGAGGCCCAAAGCAAGGCGCACGAGTTGCTCAAGCTGGTTGGGCTGGCTGAAAAGGCCGACAGTTTTCCGGACGAACTCTCGGGCGGCCAGAAACAGCGCGTGGCGATTGCTCGCTGCCTGGCGATGGATCCGGAAATTATTCTCTTCGACGAACCGACCTCGGCGCTTGACCCTACCATGGTCAGCGAAGTGCTGGCCGTCATGCGGCGACTGGCAAAAGAAGGTCTGACCATGCTGATTGTCACCCACGAAATGGATTTCGCTCGCGACGTATCGAGCCGAGTCTTATACATGGACGATGGTGTTATATACGAGCAGGGCACGCCGACGCAGATTTTCGAGCAGCCGCAGCGGGAAAAAACCTGCGCCTTCATTCACCGTATCCGCAGTCTCAACCTTCGCATCAACAGCCAAGATTTCGATCTCTACGCCATCAATGCCGAAATCGAGCAGTTCTGCGAAAAGCAGATCCTGCCGAAAAAGACGCGGCAACATCTATTGCTGCTGGTTGAGGAACTACTCGTCATCTACCGGCCGCGCTTGGCAGGGGCGCCGCTGGAGATCATCCTCGGTTATGCCGAGAAAACCGGGCGGCTTGAACTCACCCTCGATGCCCTGGGCGATGCCCCCAACCCGCTGGACAGCGCGGCGCTGCCCGACGAACTTGGACTGACCATCATCACCAATCTGGCCGAGAGTATCGATTACCGCGCCGACAGTAATGGAAACCGGCTGTCAATTCGCCTGATCAGGGATTGATCAAGGCAGAAGCAAACCGTACCATCCAAAGAAACCGAGGCCATCATACAACACGCCAAGGTGACCGCCGCGCAGGCTGGTCGGACATACAATATCTTGAATGCGCCCACATGCATGCCAGCGGACAATCGAAGGGAGCCATGGCGCGAGCCATCGCCAAGCGGGACGAAATCGAAGAAGGCTTGGTGTGTGTCTTCTCGGTACTGGAACCCTGCTGGATGTGTAGATGGATATTTTGACCAAATGGGCACTGTTGGGCGAGCTGCCTACCTGCGCAAGCGCCGGATCAGCGTCGCGACTACGTCGGATACGCCATCAGAACGAAAACGGATCAGCATATTACTGTTCCCAATCGGCAAGCGCAGCCCGTCGCGATAGAGGTGGAGTTCCCCCAGCTTGCCATATTCGTGGGCAAAGGTCATTGATCCTCTGAATATGATGCGCTTGCTAGTTAGCACCAAATAGCCTTTGTCCTTAGGGGTCGCGTTATCGACAGGCACCAAAACGCTATCAGCAGAACCAATGCGATAGGTTTCGCCTTTGACGGCTTCGAACCCTTCTTTCGTATCGGCATCAGTGGAATCGAAGAGTTCGGCTGCTGCAACGTGGTGGGCGACTTCGTCCGGTAACAGGCGTAGCCCCTTTAACGCTGCATTTTCCGGCGGAACGACTGGCAATTGTCCTTCGGCAATTTCCGTGGCGGTTTTCATGTGCCGCACGTGTATGCGGGTTTTGTCGACCTGATCGTCGCTCAGATTGAGGAATTTCTGGATGTTGGCCAGTTCGGCCTCTTCCGTATCGGTCATCTTGCCGCCGGATTTGACTGCTTTGACTGCCGTATTGAAGGTGCTGCGGCGAATTTCAGTTTTGTCCGTGCCGATGTGATCGATATTGGCTTGCTTGCGTAGCGCTTCAAGCCTGGCCAGTTTTTCCTCAGTCAGCTTGCCGTCACCAACTGCTTCCTTGACCTGCTCGCGATACTCGGCTTTTTTCTTGCCACTAAACCAGTCCAGCAAACCCATTCATTTCTCCTAATGATTTAAGCGCGAATAAAATGTTCAGCAATCGGTGCGGAATTTCCGGTCGTTGGTGCGGTTTCCCCTTGGCTCAGAAATTCGTTCCAGTATTCAATCTGATCGACAAAGTCACGCAGTGCGATTTCAAATGCAGCCAAATCCATGGCAGTACAGTTCTGGCGGCAAAGAATAACAATTTCATCGCCATTGAGGGCGACGAAAGCATCATTGGCGCTGCGCGCAAAGAGATTGGCCGAGAGAAAACGGCGCAGAACGGCGGGATCAGAATTGGCCGGCAAGGTTCCGGCCACGGCGTAGAGCAGGAAACCGGGGCCATCCTTCGGTCTGTCCTCAATGTCGACATTCCAGCGTTCGTCAAAAACCAGACGATACAGTTCCTCATCCTGGTTCAGCGGAGCCAGGCCGCTTTTTGCCCTAAAGTCTTGTAATAGTTGCTTGAGTTCCATTTGGAGTGTTCCTCGTCAAGTATTCGCGTAATTGAATTAGTCTTACTGCTGTTCCACAAGATTGGCCAGAACGTCCTGGGCGCCGCTCATGAGGGCGCTGCCAGGTTTCAGGACGTCGAGAACCGAGATGCGCCCGGCTTTCAGCCCCGGTTCGCCCGGTTGTGCCGAGGTTACTGCTTCGCCGTTCAGCGCTTGTGCCATTTGCTTGGCAGTGGGACGTTCGTTTGGGTCCTGTCCCCAGCATGCCTCGATGAGGTTGCGTACCGATTGCGTCTGGGGGGTCCAAATCGAGGTGTCGTTAAAATTGCCCGGCTTTTTTCCAGTTTGCAAATCCTCTGCAATTTGCCAGACTGAGCCTACGCCTTGCCACAATTTGCCGCCCATCTGCTGATACAAGCTCGACCCCAGACTGAAAATGTCTCCAGCAGGAGGCATGTGTTTCGATAAGTGTTCGGGAGAAAAGAAAGCCGGACTTCCACCAATGTCTTCGTCAAGATCGCTTCTGCCGGAGGTGCCAAAATCGATCAGACGAGCCTCCAGCGTGTTGGTGTCGATCATGGCGTTGGCAGGTTTGATGTCGCGGTGAATCATGCCTTTTTCGTGCATCGTACCCAGAGCACGCGCGGTTCCCCCAAAGAGATGCAGTGCCACTTTGGCGCGATCGACAGGATTGCTGAGCGCATCGTTGTTCTTCTTAAAGAAGCTATCAAGATTGCTGCCTGCCACTTTTTCCATAACCACTACACCTTGGCCTTCATGGAAAAGGATGCCCTTGACCTTGGGGATGTTGGGGTCGTCCTGGATCTGGCCTTGCGTGGTCATTTCCTGGATGAGATCCAATGTGGCGCGATCATCCGTTTCCTTCAGCACCTTGACGACGACCGGTTTGTCCTGCCAGGAACCATCCCAGGCGACACCAAAACTTCCTTCGCCCAATATTTCGGAGAGCGAAACATCCTCCGACTTGGGCAAGGTTTCGTTCAGGGCGCTGGTCAGCATTTCCTTCATCTTGGCTTTGTCGCCGCTATTGAGGCGCAATTGCCCGACGTACTTGTCGAGATAAGCGTCACGCTGTTTCTGATCAGTAAAAACCAGACCCCCGCCCAATCCGAACTTCACATCCGGATTGTTTTTAATCAGACTTTTGAATTCCCATGCCAATTGGTGCATCTGCCGGCTGGCCTCGTCGCCCTTCAGATTGCGCCTGAAAAATCCGTCTTTGAAGGCATCCGGAATCAGGTTGCCAAGTTTGCTTTCTAGTTTTTGTTTGGCATCGCCAATCCCCGCCGAGCGGACGTTGTCGGCAAAAAGTCTCTCGGAAGGCACTACCGCCTCCGCGGTTTTGTTCAGAACCCGGAGATTTTCTCCTGCCATTTGCATCAGATCGGTCGCTAATTTGCGTTTCTCGGTGCTCAACTGGTGGAGCGGCAATTCATTGGTTCGGGTTTCTGCCTGCTCATGCGTCATGCCTTCGAGTTTGCCTTCATTGACAAACAAGGCCACGATGGATTGCCGCGCAATGGCGACCTGGTTGAGCAGCTTGTTGGCCTCTTGCGGTGTCAGATTGCGACCGGCAGACGTTTGCCGTGTTGTGGAAGCATCGGACACCATGGCATTGAGCTTGTTCTTGTCAACTCTCGGGCCTTCGCTGACTGTCCTCGGCTTGGACTGGAGTACCTGCGGTGCTTCGTGTTGATGATCCTGCGGCAAGGTGGGAGCGATGCCCAGAGAAACCTGTCGCCCTTCCGAAACAGGCTTCTGGGTTTCCGGCGAAGACAGGGCATTGATCTGGCTGCTGACAATTGCGTTATTGACACCTGGGAGGCACATATATTCACCTTTCAACTTATGGGCGCACAAAATCCAAGCGCGTTGTCCGTCGCATTTTCCGCTCAGCCATGCTGAAGTCAAGCTTGGAATGCTCAAAATTTGGCCTAACATTTAACATGTTTAATTGCACGCTGTCCTTCCAATCCAGGTTCGGTTTGATGAGGAATGGATGTCCTGCAGCCAGAATTTTTTCTAATGCGGATGGTTGATGCCAAGGTGTTTTGCGATCAAAATGCCTTATGCCAAAGATCACCAGAGGAGTTTTGCATGTCATCACAGCGGGCAATTCATGAACTGATGGCGCAAGTCGGTCCGGTTCTTGATCTTGATCGAGTGACCGAGTTTGCCGAGGATCAAACATGGCATCTGGTGTTTGACGAGTCCACAAGCGTCGATGTCGAATACGATGACGATGGTAACCGCCTGATGTTGACCGGAGACGTCGGTGCAGTGCCATCGCAATCAAGAGAGAAGGCATTCGAAGCGCTGTTGCGATACAACTACCTCTGGACTGAGCATGGCGGCGTACGGGGAGCACTCGACGGATCAGCAGGCAATGTCGTCATGATGGTCGAGATGACTGCATCCGGATTGGACATTACGCGACTTTGCAGTGTGTTGCAGAATTTCCGTGCTGTGGTTGAAGGGTGGAGGGATGTTCTCACCTCTATTGCTGATGGCAGCAATGTTTCCGAAGCGCCTTTCAATTCACCCGGGATGATTCGAGGCTAATGAGGGAGGTTATCTATGCCGAAAATTGACAATGCGAGCAACCTGAAGCTGAGTGAACTGGTTAATCGCCTCAATCTTGATGATGCGACGCACGGGGCCCAAGAGCTGCGCTCGAAAGGGACTGACCTCTATGTCAAAACCGGCAAGGCGTTTTTCAGCTCGGAAACGAGCCGTGCCAGTCATCGCCGCGACGCGGTTGCGCTGGTACGCGATGGCCTGGCCAAGGAGTACAACACCACGAAAGCCGACGCTGACAGGATATTGGTTAATGTCTTCGGTTATGCGCCGACACAGATCAGCGGCGCCGACGTCAAGCGGCTGAACGCACTGGGGACGGTTGCCGCCGGTTTGGTGAGGGGCGGAACGACGAGCGTGGATGCCTTTGAAATTGCAAGACATGCCGAAACCTTGAAAGGACGCGGCCTGGGTGATGCTGAAGCGCTTAGTGCTGCCCGTTTGGTGAACACGTTGGTGCAGAGTGGCCGTTCCGAGGCCGATGTGATCAATGGGGTCGTCACGGGGCGCAGCCTGGTCGAGGGAGGGCTGACGCCGGGCGAGGCCAAAGCCCAACTTGACAGTACGGATACGCGCCATGCTTTTTTTGAAACCCTCAAGGATGCCATGGCAGGGCTTCCCGAGTATTCGGCAAGCAATGGCACGCAGAAGGAGACTTGGCTCAATATTGCCAAAACCCTCGGGACGGCCAATTTCGTGCCGGCCAGCAAGGCGCAGACTATTCCCAACGGGTACAAGGCCTCGCTGTTGCAGGCGCTTTCCGACCGGGTGCTGGATCGTGCCGGAGCCGGTGATGTTGGTGGCACCCGTGAGGCTTACCTGTCGGTCATCCAGTTCAACAAGGCCTTCACATTGGCTGAAATCATGCCTTCCAGCGAGGGGGTCAAGCTTGATCACTTCCTTGAAACAGCCGGTAAGGACAAAACCTTGCGCGATGCCCGTGTCAATTGGGACAAGATGTCGACTGCCGAACGCACCAAGGCCATCCAGACACTGATTGATCTGCATGCCAATGAATTTGGCTATGCCGTGCCGAAAGATTTTCTCCACGTCGGGGCCATGGGGCCGGATGAGGCAGGAGGCTTGTCCAGCGATGGCAACAAGCTGCAAATCAACTCGACGGTTGCCGATTTCAATAATTTCGCCAAAGTGTTCGACACCGTGGTGCACGAATCGACGCACAAATACCAGCATAAGCTGGTTGAAGATCTGAATAGCGGTGTGATCGGTCAGGGGCACGCGCTTTACGATCAGGCGAGAATCATGAAGGCCAACAATAGTGCGGGCGTTTTCGAGAACCTGCTGGTTAACCGCTTGGGTGTATCGGCCGATGTGGCCGAGGCTGGCTATCGTCATCAGCCGTGCGAAGAGCATGCCTATTATGTGGGCAATACGGCGCAATCGAAGATCGCCCAGATCTTCGTCTGACCGACACAAACTGGAGGATAAGAAATGCCGCAATTCAGAGTGTTCGAGAATGCCGATATTTCCGGAATATCGGCAATTGGCGAGATCACTATCGCAGCGGATGGCGCTATTGCGCAGAATCTTGATTCAAACTCGCCGCTTGCCGAAAAGCTTGGATGCGCACTGGCTGAAGTCAAAGCTGCCAAGTCGCTGCTAGTCCGTAGCGAGGAAGAAAAGGGTTCCGGTGCCGACAGGCGATTGGTGATGACGATTCGCGAGGCTGCGCCCGGGGATCACGCCTACCCCTCTGCTTTCATCAGCGTGTTGGCGAGTGTCCATGGTTTTCGCTGTATGCCTGTTGAAAGTTCAACGGCCGAGGAATGGTAGGGGTCAAGGGCAGTTTTTCCGGTTTTATCCCCTTCGGGATTTTCTCCTGACTCTACCGCAAGACTTTGGAACCTTTTCTTTGTTCAGGTTACTCATCGATCCTAATTTCAAGCAAAGAGGGCACCATGAATTTCATTTCGCAAATCGGTCGGGCATTATTGACGCAAACCAACAGAACAGAGGTAGCGGATCGATCAGGTGCTGCTGCACACTTGCCAGCCGCAACAGGCGCCTCTACCGAAGGGGGGCGTTCCCGATCTGCCACTCATTCAGATGCCCTGCCGGCGCAAATTCCGCGGCCGGTTCCCGCGGCCATGCGGCAAAACGGTCAAATTGTCGGTAATCAGACCAAGCTCGCCGATCTGACGCGGGATTTTGGCGATGCGGCCGGTAAACGCCTGCGTCTGACCCCGCATGCCGACGGCACGCCGGAAATGCACATTCACCGCGAAGGGAAAATCAACAATCCCTTTACGGCGGGGGCCAAACACCAGGCAGCCTTTAATTTCATGCTCGACACGGTGGCGCGTGAAGTTGGCGGCGACAGGGTGACTGCCGCGCGCATCCTTGGCGAAAACGGTTGTTCCCTGAAAGGCGGCGTGCCCTGTGATCGCCTGAAAGACATTCAGCAAGGCGTGGCGATTGCCAATATTCATCGTGCCCGGGCCGAGGCCTCGACGCCAACCAATGTGGCGGCGCGGGCACAGGCGGCCGATCAGTTCCTGCAGGCCCGGCATGGCAATGGACTGGATGCACTGGTTCCTCCCGGCACTACGGCAAGAATGTCCGATACCGGAATGGGTGGCGCGCTCAAGGTGAAAAATGCCGAAGGGGCTCTGGTGGCTGTCATCAAGCCCGACGATGCCAAAAATCACGCCAAGGCACAATTCGTCGAGGCCATGGCGGCGCCGCTCCGGGCCGCTGGCGCCATGCTGGGTTTCCCAGCCAGCGAGCGGGTTACGCTGAGTCCGGCCCAGACTCAGGGGCTGAAGGACATCATTGGCGATGCTGACCCCACCTCGGTCAACGATCGGGCCGGAAAAGCCAGACAGAATATCGATGACAACGGTCAGGTTACGCGCATGCAGCCCGCCAAGGGCAAGGATTTGTCGAGCCTGCCTCTGGATGAACGAATCACGCTGATTAAATCAGGACAATTAGGGCGCGATCTGGGTTATGCCTCGGTGATGTGCCTGATGACCGGGTTGAGCGACCATTTGTCGCTGAACGGTTCGGACGAAAGCGGCACGGCACTGGTGAATATGGATAACTTTATCCAGGGCGAGGACGGCATGCTGCATGCCATCGACCCCGGAGTGCAGGAGAGAAACGGCGTACACGGCGCCAAGCCGGGTGAAATCACCAGTACGATCGGCAATATAAGGGCCATGCTGGAAGCCGCCAACAATGCAGGCTCTCTGGAAGAATTCGCCGATAACATCATCCAGCAAACCAAGTTCAACAATTCCTCGAATGTGCTGGGCGCCATTATCAGCGATATTCTCTTTACGCCGGGCAAACAGGGTTTCTTCAAAACGCAGGGCGAAATCGACCAGCTCAGCCAGGAGGACAAGCGAAATCTGGTGCTGGGGATGATGCAGGGTATGGTCAAGGGGCTGGAATTCGCCCAGGCGCATGGCAATGCCATCGGGGCAGGCTATGCAGGAGTGGCGACCGGCGGGCTGCAGCACCACTTCGGCGACAATCCTCAGGCCTATTTCACCGATCTGGCCGGCGGATTCCAGACAGCGGTTCGGGGTGCCCTGGCGCAGAAAGACGCTTTTGAAGCCAAGTTGGGAGAAATCGCATGAGTTCCCTTGCAAATGAATGGATCGAACGGCTTGGTCAGGAACTTGGGCTGGGGCATCTGGAATTCGCTGCGCGCGGCATTGTCGAGGTGAGATTCGAAGGCGATATCGCGGTCACCATCGAGCGTTCGCCAGCCGGTGATGTCCTTTTGTTGCACATGGCACTGGGCCGGGTCGGCGCCGATGCGCTGGCGCAGGGTGCACTCTTTGAAGAGTTGCTGCGGATGAACCATGCTGGCAACAACCCGTTGGGAATGATTCTGGCGATTGACGAGAGCGATGGCGAACTGGTGCTTTCGCATGGTGTGGCCGCGCTGGAGCCCGCCCAATACGAGGATCTGGTGGCGGGTGTGCAGCAATTGATCGTAAGGGCGCAAGCCGTGCAGGCCCTGCTCGATCAGACGCCAGTAGGGAATGAAGCACCGCCTCCGGCAAGCAGCGAAGTGCTGTTTCACCCGAATATGCTGGCCTGAGGGGAAGAGACATGAAAGTTTTCGAAGTCATCAAGGATTATTGTTTCCAGCAAGGCTTGCCGACACCGGAACAGGAACAAGGCGTCATCGTCGAAATGTTGCTCAGTGCCCAGCCAGTGGCGCTGGAGTATTTGCCGGAAGCGCAGGCGCTTTTTTTACGGGCGCCACTGGCGATTGCTGATTTGCAACAGGCCGATTTGGCCGCCCTTTACCATCGCCTGCTTGCGGCCAATTTGCTCGGTAGCCAGTTCAACGGCGCCTGGTTTGCCATCAATGACGAGGACGAAAGCATCGAGTTGCAACTGCGACTCGACGAGGCGCTGGTCAGTTCGCCGGACGTCATCGACAAAGCCGTGGCACAGCTCTATGGTGGGATTTGCAAGGCTGCCGAAACGCTGCAGACCAAGGGTTCTGAAACCGGTGCAGTGCCACAGGGCTTGCTGAAAGCCTAGAAAAGGTTGATTCTTGCCAGCGCTGCCATTGGAAGAAGGGCCTGTCGCGTCGATGAAGAGCAGATTCAAGTATCACAGCCTGACCTTGCAGGCGATGCCGGGAGCCGTTGAAGAGGCTGCTCGCTGGCTGGAAGAGCTTTCAGAACAGCAGGGCCTGATTGGGGACAAACGGCTCAGTCTCAATCGCTGCGTCCAAGAATTGATATCCAGCATCCGCATCCACGCCTTTGGCGGTGGAGCGGGCGAGATCAGTCTGGGGGTTCTGCTGGATCAGGATTCGGTGGCACTGACACTGGTCGATGCGGGCCGGCCTTTTGATCCACTGTTGGATTCGCCATCCCTCCTGCAACTTGCCGATCAATTCCTGTATGAGCGTGTCGGCGAGAAAAATCGGATGATTGTCCGCATCGGTTGCCAGTCTGCGCCCTGTTCAGCTGATTTTGTTTCACTGGCGGCGCTCTTTGGCGATGTGTCTTGCAGCAATCTGGCTCCCATTTTTGCTTGCTGTGAGGTGCGCGACGCTGCCGTCGGGGAAATGATTTTTGAGGCGGGTGAATACTACAACTGCGTGTTGGTCGTTATGGATGGCCGCCTGGAAGTGCGGCTCGATGGCCCCGATTCCAACAACTGTATCGAACTCGGAGCCGGCGAATGTGTTGGCGAATTGTCGGTGGCGGATGGCAAACCGGCCTCGGCGTGGATTGGCGCTGCTGTGCCGACAAGGTTACTGGTCGTTCCTGAGCCGGTTTTCCTGGGGTCTGTATTAGGGGTGCCGGCGATTGCCCGCAACCTGATTGTCCTGCTGTCCGAACGTATGCGTCGGAGTAATGACCAGATGATTGCCCGCATGCGCGAAATGCTGGAATTTGAATCGATGAAGCGCGAACTCAATGTGGCGCGACAGATTCAAACCGGCATGCTGCCTGCCGCGCCGCTGTTTGCAAATATTCCAGGGATAGAAGGGCGCGGTTTCATGCGGGCGGCACAACAGGTCGGTGGCGATTTTTACGATGCCTTTCAAGTGTCGGATGGTCGTTTCTTTGTGACCATCGGCGATGTGTGCAACAAGGGAACTTCGGCCGCCTTGTACATGATGCGAACGCTTACGATCCTGCGTAACGAAGCCATGCATCCTTTTGCGGATATCGATGAACATCTGGCCCGAGTGGCCTCGCGCACCAATGACCTTCTCAATCAGGCCAATGAAGCGCAACAGTTCGTCACCGTCTTTCTCGCCATCATCGATCTGCAAGAGGGGCGCCTGCACTACGTCAATGCCGGTCACAACCCGCCGGTGTTGCGTCTGCCCGATGTCGCGCCAGTTTATCTTAAAGGTGTTCGCAGCCCGCTCTTCGGGCTGATGTCAGACCTTGATTACAAAGCCAACCGTTGTGAATTTCCGGCAGGGTGCTTGTTGCTGCTCTACACAGATGGCGTGACCGAGGCAGTGTCGGCCAGCGGCGCCATGTTTGGCGAGGCGGCCTTGTTGGAAAAGCTGGGGGATACAAATTTGGAAGTTGAAGCTTGTATCGATCAAGTTGTTTCTGCCGTCGATGATTTTGTAGGCGAGTATTCACAATCCGACGACATTACCTTGCTGGCGCTTGGCCGACCGAAGGTGTTGCATGCCTGACGATCCGACTATTTTTTCGCGCCACCTGCGGAGCAGCGCCATGGAAATTTCAGACATGGTCGATGCGCTCGAAGTTTGGGAAAAGAACCAGAGGATTGATGCCAGAACCTTCCGATATGTTGGCTTGATGCTCGATGAGTTGATCGCCAATATTGCGGGGCATGCCTATGGCGGTCGGGAAGACGGTCGCATCGAAATTTCGGCTTCGTTCGACGGTACTAGCGTCCGGGTTCTGTTGCGCGACTATGGGCCGGCTTTCGATCCGACTGCCGCCGACTGCCCGGTTGACGTCGAAACCAGCGTGGATGAGCGCGATTTCGGAGGGCTCGGCGTACACTTCATCCGACGCGTTGCCGATTATCTGAGTTACCGCCGTGATGGCGATGCCAACGAAATTGTTTTCGGCAAGGCGATTTCGGCGGACAATCCTGGATGACCAGAAATCGGATGAAATGAAATGGATAATATTTGTGATGTGGCGCTTGGCGAGTTGGGCGCCAAGATCGGCATCCCGTCCTTGAAGTTTGATTCAGCAGGCTGCTGTCAATTGGCGTTTGACAGTCGCTGGCTGGTGACGATGATTCATGCGCCGGCTGTACAGCGTCTGGTGTTGTCCTGTCTTTTGTCCTCCAGCGATGGCCTGAATAATGCGCGTACCCTGGTGAGCATGTTGCGCGCCAATTTTCTGGGATCGGGATGTGCTGGCGGCAGTCTTGGGGTGTCACCCGATGGCAAGCCCTGTTTGCAGTACCAGCTGGCTTATGCCGAACTAGGTGAGCAAGTGCTTCTGGCGCGCATCGAAAGCCTGCTGGATCAGGCGGAACTCTGGTCAGAGCGTTTGCAGCGTGGTGAAAGCGATTCCGCACCCGGTGCAGAGAAAACCAAGCATGGCCTGATCGACGGCGGACTTGCGCCTAGCTGGATGTTGGGTCGCGTATAGCTGCTGTGCACGAAAAACTGATGACATGCTTGGAACTAAGATTGCTTACTTGTTACCAAAGTAAGTAATCGGACGAAATTTTTGCCACTGTGACCATCGCCAATATCCCATCTTCACCGCAATCGCTGCCCACTCTGGGAATAGATGATTTTCGCCGTAGCGCCGAGCTTGGCGAGGAAGTGCGTGTACAAGTGGATGGTGAGCAGTTCAAGCTGATTGCCAGCGGACAAACGCCTTCGGCGCGCAGCGTCGCCTGGGTTGAAAGCGAAGGTTCAAATGCGACAGGGATGTTCGTCACTGCGCTTGAAAGTTCGTTTGGTGGGCGATTATCCAAGGTGATCGCCGATGAACTTGGGCTGCAACCAACAACGGGGAAGCCCCTGTCGTCGCGGGTGGTCATACAAGCGCTGGATATGGCTGAAACTGCCAGTGGCGCATTGGTCGGGGTTCAATTCGCCGAACAGTTGACCCAATCTATCTCGAGCGGAAAATCCATTGGGAAGGACTGAGTCAGAGTTGGCCTAAAAGAGTATCAGCCGGATTTCTGGATGATGCCTTTCATGGTGTCGCTGAGTTGCTTCACGACGGTGCTCTGGATTTCGTTCATCATGGTCCACTTGGAGACTTCCTGTTGCAGTAACAGAAGGTCGGTGGGGGAAACCGTGGCCGGATCCAGACTGGCAATCCTGGTTTTCAGAGTGTTTTCAGCATTGCTGACGACTGTGGCAATACTGGCATTTACGCTATCAAATGACATTCCCATGACAATCTCCCGTCTATCAAACTAGTAAACCCCTATTGGGCAATTTTACCCATATCAAAGAGAACCCTGCGGCGCTCCAATTCGTGCATTCTGTAAAACTTCCTGCGCTGCACTGACAGCATCTGCAGCAGCCTGCCAGTCGGCATAGTCCTTACGCGGCACGCCGGCCTGGAGTTGAGTACGCAGGCGCAGTCCAACCCCGTCCAATTGCTGCAGGAGTGATTGGCGTAAAGTTTCGCCGGTGGGCAGCGCCAGTTGTTCTTCAAGTTCGGTCATGTGCACTTCAGCCTCACTGTCGCCTGATAATAACCCGACGCGGTCCGTCAAAAACGATACTTTCGGGGTTGATCTCAACAAGTTGCCAGCCATCTACGCTGCCACCTGGCAATATCTTACGCCCATCGGCAAGCACGACAAAAGAAGTTTTCCCGCTGATTATCGCCTCTACCTGCAAAGGGAGGTTGATCTGCTCGGCGTCGGCCGTAAGGGCGATTTTGAGCCATTTCCCATGGCGTTTCTCGGTCTGTAACTGCCATTCTTCCCACTGAGAGGCTTGATCTACGGGAATTTTTGCAGCGACCAGTAAAACATCATCTTCCCAGTGACTCTGGATCTCCAGGGCATTTTTTTCGCGCAGCTCCGACAGGATCGTTTCGGCAAAGGCCGATTTTGTCACCATCGCGTTTTCAAAACCGCTGGCCGCCGGAAATTCAATGGTGAGGGCGCGTAACAGAGCTGCGCGTTCGGGTTCGCTGGCGACCAGCCCCTTGATTTTGAAGTGACCCGCGCCAAGAGATTCTGCGCTCAGTGTTTTGCCGTAGGTAGCAAGAAATTCGCGGACGGAACGGTTCAGTTCTTGCTCCGGGGTGACTTTAAGTTGCGGGCGAGGATTGATTTTTGACAGTGCTATGGCGAGTTTTTCGTAATCTTCATCGCTCAATGTGGCGCGAACGGAGATAGTGCCATCGGCTTTGCGCTCGACTTGTGTTTGTTTGGTCAGGTTCAACTTTTCGATCACCGCAAGAACCTGAGCCTGTGTCGAAGGATGATTTGTGGCGGAAGCCGGTGCCGGTGTCGGCTCTTCGTTATGCAGCAGGAAGATCAGGATGGCTGTCAGTACCACTACAAAAATCAGGCCGGGCCAAAGATAAAGGCCGTATCGTCGATTTGTTGCGGCGGGTGTCACTTTGCTGGTCATTTCCGGAAGAATAGGGGATTCAACGAGTTCGTCGTCGTTTTCAGTTTCCTCGTAGGGCAATACCGGCAGTACGACCCAGTCCGGTTCTTGCCAGGGTGCATCGGCCGCTTCCACAGCGATGATCGCCGCCCCGATCTCGACACCGAAGTTTTTTTCGAAGTGCATACCCTCGGGCGCAATCCCCGCGTCTGCTGACAAAGGGTAAAGTTTGCACTCGTCTTCGAAACGCAGTTCGGCGTGCCGACCAGCAATGCCGTCGTCGGCAAGTATGAAGTCACACGCCGGATCGGAGCCCAACACATAAGAACCTGGCGCCAAGGCAACACGAGCGCCGGCATGGATGCCGGTGTAAACGCGAAGCTCGAGATTGGAATTTTGCGTCATTGCCCCAATCTGCCCGTACAATATCCAGACTTGTCGGCCATCTGATAACAAACACATCCATGAGACTTGAATACGAAACCATCGGCGATGTTCTGGTTCTGCGACCGGTCGGACGCCTGGATAGCATCAGTTCCCCGGAGATTGAGCGGGTGCTGACGGAACATTTGAAAAACGGCACCAAACGTCTTGTCTTCGACTTTGGCGATCTGGATTTCATCAGTTCTGCCGGTTTGCGCGTCGTATTGTTGGCCGGCAAACAACTGCGGCCGGTACAGGGCAAGATGGTACTGGTTGGCATGCGTGACGTCGTCAGGGAGGTCATCGAGATGAGTGGCTTTCTCAATCTTTTTGCCGTGGCCGACTCGCTCGAAGCGGGCATGGCGCAAGTCTGACGCTTTGGCGTATTGCATCAGAGCTCGATTCTCACCAGGGGCTGAATATTGATTTCCTGCGTCAATTCCTGATAGCTGAGCACAGGCAGTTCATAAAGATCCTGTTCAATCATTTTGCGCAGGTAGCGCCGAATATCCATTGAAGTCAGCAGCACCGGCTTTTGCGCTGCTGCGGCCAGATTGCCGACGCTGCGCTTGATGTTATCCAACAGCTTTTTGCCGATGGCAGGGTCGAGCGCCAGATAGCTGCCGGCACTGGTCTGGCGGATGGCTGTGCGCAAGGTGTCTTCAACATTGGGCGCCAGCAGATAGGCGGCCAGGATGTTCTGGTTGCTGGAATATTTGTAGCAGATATGGCGCTTCAGGCCAGAGCGTACGTATTCGGTGAGTAGAACCGAATCTTTCTCTTTTTGCCCCCACTCGATCAGTGCCTCCAGCACCGCACGCAGATTGCGTACCGAAATGTCTTCCGAGACCAAACGTTGCAGAATTTCGGCAATTTTCTGGATGGGCAAGACACGCGTTGCTTCCTTGACCAGGTCGGGGAAGCGCGCCTCCATGGCCGAGAGCAGGAACTTGGTTTCCTGGATGCCAATAAACTCTGCCGAGTATTTTTTGAGTACAAAAGCCAGGTGGTAGGTCAGAACCTGGCTGGCATCCATAAAGGGAATACCCGCTTTTGCCAACAAATCTTTAAGATCTGAAGATACCCAGATGGTCTGGATATTGGGCAGGAATTTCTTGTCTTCCTCGAAGGCAATTTGCAAGGCTTCGAGGTTTTGCGGATTTTCGCGCACCAGCAAATAGCCGGGGCGCAGTTTGCCCTGCGAAACCGGCACTTCGGAAAGCATGATGGTGTAGCTTTCTTCCGGCAGGTTTTCATTGAAACGCAGCTGAATGCCCGGAAACGGCACACCAAGATCAAAGTAGAGGGCGCGGCGGATCTTGAGCAGTTCTTCGTTCAGAACGGCAGGATCAAAGCTGTTTTTCAGGTGAGCCGCCACATCAATCATGAGCGGCACGGTGGGCGCAAATTCTTCCTCGGCCTGCGTTGTTGCCTTGCGTGCTGGGCCGGCGGCGGCCTGTAGTGCCGAGACTTCGGTGACTTCACCTGTTTTTTCGTCAACTTGTTTGCGGACACCACGGAACAGGGTGACCCCAACAGCGCCAATGACCAATGCGAGCATCGCGAAAGTTTCGGTCGGCATGCCCGGAATCAGCCCCATGCCGAGCGCGATGAGAGCAGCGATGATCAATGCTTTTGGCTGAGCCAACACCTGCGCGCCCATGTCCTTGCCGACGTTCGACGGGCCGCCTTCACCGGTTTGCACACGGGTGACGATAATACCGGCGCAGATGGCGATGAACAGCGCTGGGATCTGGGCGATCAGACCGTCGCCAATGGTCAGGATCGAATAGGTCTTGACCGCCTTGCCGGCAGTCATGCCGCGTTGCATGGTGCCGATGATGATGCCGCCAAGCAGGTTAACAGCCACGATGATCAGGCCGGCAATGGCATCGCCCTTGACGAATTTCATGGCACCGTCCATGGCACCGTAGAGTTGGCTTTCCTTTTCAACGGCGTTGCGGCGGCGCTTGGCTTCGTCCATGTCGATGGTGCCGGCGCGCATATCGCCGTCGATCGACATCTGCTTGCCGGGCATGGCATCGAGGGAGAAACGGGCGGCCACTTCGGCAACCCGCTCGGCACCCTTGGTGATGACGACAAACTGAACAATGGTCAGGATCAGAAAAACCACCAGGCCGACGACGAGATTGCCGCCGACGACAAAGTTGCCGAAGGTGTCGATGATGTGGCCGGCGTCACCCTGCAACAGAATCAGGCGCGTTGTGGCAATCGAAATGCCGAGGCGGAACAGCGTTGTAACCAGCAGTACTGAGGGAAAGCTGGAGAAAGACAAGGGCGAAGGCAGGTACATGGCAACCATCAGCAGCATTGCCGAGAGAGTCATGTTGGTGCCAATGAGCACGTCGACCAGCCAGGTAGGTAGCGGCAGAATCATCATGAAGATGATCGAAACCAGGAAAATCGCCAAAACAATATCGTTGCGACTCGTTGCCAGTATAACGATGCGCTGCAGTCGGTTTTCAAAAGCGGACATCAGGGTTTCCCGGGTTGGCTAGGGGTGGCGATTGTTTGGGGTGTTTCGCCGCGCATTTGCAGATAGGCACGCATGGCTGCAGCGGCCTCATCATGCCGCTTCAGCAATTTCAGCGCCTGTGCGCGCAGCAGGTGAAAGGCGGCATCAACGCCGCCCGCCATGGCCAGTCGGTCGAGTGAATCGAGTGCGCGCTTGCCTTTTTCGCTACGGATTTGTGCCAGCGCCAAGGCACGCAGCACCTTGGCGTCACCCGGCGCAAGCCGATCCAGGGCGGCAAACAGTACTGCCGCCTTGTCCGGCCGCGCATTCTGCAAAAATACATAGCCAAGCAAGGCAAGAAAGGACTGTTCTTCGGCGGTCATCAAGTAAGTTAGCCTTGTTGAAGTGCGGTACGGTACATCTGCAACAGGGCGCGCAAGTCGCCTTCCTCATTGAGCAGGCGGCTGGCGCGATTGAGAATTTTGGCACCTTCTGGATCGTTACCCTGCATGGCTTCAACCGATTGCCCAATGAAGGTTCTGACCGATTCCATGACCTGATGGAATTTGCCGGGGGTCAGCATATCGCTATCTTCAAGTTCGGGACGGACAGACTCTTCCAGAAAGGACTCGATATTGGGCATTGCCAGCAACTGATCGAGTTGAGGGCGCTGGGCATGATCGGCCGGTGCCAACTCCTGCTGCTCGGGCAAGCCTTGCGTTTCCGTAACGCCAACATAGCTGATACCAACCAGGCCGGTATTGAAGTAGTTGCCGCTTCCTATGCGAACATCAGACATCTTTGCTTCCTCATTCGCGAATCAATTTGAAATTATGCCGTCAGGCACGCCCAACAGCAATTATCTTCCCTCTCGCAACTCGTCAAACCAGCGATTCAGATAATCGACGGCATGGCTGAGCGTTTGTACGGTGAAGGCGCGGTCTTGCAAACGAATCAGCATCAGCAGCATGGTTTGTGATCCATCACCACGCGTCGCAATTTGAATCGGATAAGGGCCGCCGTGAGAAAAGTGCACCTTTTCAAGCGCCCGCCGCCGTAGATTCTCGGCATCGAACCCGAGCGGCTGGGCAAAACACACCAACACCTCGTCGGCGCGCCCGCGTTGCACTGATTCAACCGCCAGCAAAGCGCCAGACTCCAGCCGCAACTGCGCCACGCCGTGCATTCCCGGCCCAAAATTGGAGAGACCCATCTGGCGACCAAACTCGGCCAAGGTTTCATTGATCCAGCTCATTCTTCCTCCAAGTCAATGGCCTGATCCAGTGCCTCCTGGGCGGCATTTAATATCGATTGGCGAACATCGCTGTCAGGGTATACCTTGACTGGCATTTCTCGCAACAAACCCCGCGTTGCCGCATGAAAAGCGATTTGCGCGCCAACTTCACGAATGCCGAGCTTGTCGGCCAAGCCTGAAAAGCGGTTGGCACTGACCCATTTTTCATTGGTAACCAACACCAGTTCCTTCATCAGCGCGATGGGCTGCAAATTGGCGCAGCCGTGCTTTTCCGCCAGAGTGCTTGCCAGATCCTTGCAACCCGCGATCACGGTAGCGGTCACTTCGAGCTGATACAAATCCTGTACCAAAGTTTGCAGGCGGGTGGAGTCGATGGATGGGCGCGCTGCGGCGAGATCCTGACCCATGGCTTTGATCAGGCTATGCAAGCCATTGGTAAAGTCGTCGCCGTCCCGCCCGGAGAGCTTGTCCAGCACCAACTCCAGCGTCTGCGCCAAGGTTGCCTCACCGAGAACAACATCCTGATAGGTGCTCTGAAATGCAGCGATCTCTTCGGCTCCGGTGCCGAATTCCGCTGCTACTCCGATTGTATTGAGCGCGCTACGAATTTGCGGGCCATGTTCCATTTCCAGATCGGCCAAGGCATCGCGCAGGCCGTCGAGAATTTCCTCGGAAGTGCCGTTGCCCATTCCCTCGTGCAGCGCGTACTGCAATAACGCATATTGTCCGGTCGGATCGCGACTTTCCCGGCGTGCGAGTTCCTGTGGGTTCTCCTGCCCGGAAAGCATGCGCTTGACGATTGCTGCCAGATGCTGCGGATCATCTGTGACCTTGGCAGCTTCGAGATAGGCCATGATCTCTTCAATGTGCATGACATCGATGGGTTTTTCAGCGGAAACTTTGCGCTCGTCGAGCGATTTATGTTCGACTTTTTCGGCCGCGAACATGACCAGTTCTTCGGCGGCGTCGGCCAGAACGGAAGTGGCAGAATCTTCGACTTGAACCTGGGTGCCGCGCAGCGTACCCGTTTGCGCTGCCATATCCTTTGGTGGGGCGGAGCCAGACGAAAATTGCGGAAGGGGCGATTGACTACCGTCGATGCGCATCATGAATCCTAATGGTTTAAGCGGCCGGCAAAGATCATTAAAGTGCTCACGGTTGTTTAGTAACAGCAGGCATGGCGCAGTTCCAAAGACAGCGCAGAAAGGACGGCCAGGCTGCACAATTTGACGAGCATTGTAACGACAAAACAACAAATCACGTCAGGCTGGTTCCTGCCTGGAACACGATTTTCGGCTGTAGTTGCATATTTCAGAGCATCATTTTCATAAGCAGGAACTAAAGGGCACCGGGGGTTACTTATAGCCTGAAGACCAGTTCAACCAATCAATAAAAGACATTCAACCTGGGAGTGAAAGATGGACAAACGCGCAATGGCCAACCAACTGCTGGCCGATTTCGGTAAAACACTGACGGTCCAGAATTTGACTCTGGACGCCGCGACCAATAGTTGTGTCCTGGTTTTTGACGGTGAGCTGTTGCTCAACATCGAATTTGATGCAGTCGTTGAACGCCTGGTTTTTTCCATCTACCTGGACGAATTGCCGAAAGAGGGCGCCGAGCCCCTGCTACGCGAACTGATGGGCGCCAACCTCTACTGGCATCGAACACGTGGGGCCACCCTTTGTCTGGAAGAAGGCACCGGCGGCGTCATCCTGCTGTACTCCCGAAACGTGGCGGGCCTGGATGGCGCCAGCCTTGAAACCATCGTTGAAAACCTGCTGCAACAGGCCGAAAAATGGCGTGGCAGGATACTGGCCTTCAGTTCCGCAGCTGCTGCTCCCGTAGCGCTGCCCGCCGACACCGGCGCGTTTGCCCCGGTCTACGGTTAGAGCACTATCAGTAGCCAAGCCTGAAGCGCATCGCTCGCAGAACAAAACCATCGAGAGGGAAATGTCATGAATATGAGCATCAACACATACTCCAACACGGCACAGCAACTCATGCAGGCCAATCAGGCCGGCTCCGTGCTGGTTCAGGATCAAGAAGGCAAGATGAAGGCCGAAACGCCGGTGAATCCTCCGGGCAACTGGACGAAGTTCAAGGCGGCTCTCTCAAACCTGCCCTTGCTGGGTTCGCTGGGTTCGCTACGGCAAGCACGGGCGGAGGTGGAATCCTATCCGATCAGATTTGCCGAACAACAAGCCTCGTCGCGCCGTTTGCTGAACGGTTTTGCGCAGGATCTGCGGGCTGCGTTCGGCAGTGATATTGCTGACCTCGCTCTGCGCGATATCGATCGTACCGGCGGTACGCCTCTGACGGCCAGAACAGTCACTGCCGTATTGGAACAAGCGGCGCGCTCGCAGAAGAATCATCAGGCCATGAACAACATGGCGGTGACCCGCTTTCTGGAGAGTCCGCTGCAGGGACCGAGCAAAATGCCGGGCGATACCGACATGAACGGCATTTTCCTTGATCGCAACATGCAACTGAATGGTACTAACGGTTGGCAGGAAGCTCTGGGCAAACCGGCAGCCGATTTCATTACCAAATATGTTCAGAAGCAGTGCAGCGAACAGCCTGCTCACAGCCAGGGCCACCTGAGCAACGCCCAGATTGCCGAGGCTGCAACCAGGGCTTTTGATCTGTATGAGGAAATCAAGGCGCAGCCCGGCATCAACAGCGAAAAATTGGCCACCATCCTGAATCTTGCCACCAGTAAGGATGTCGCTACGGATATCCGCAACGTCGCCCGCGAGAACGCCATTATGGACAAGGTGGATCTCATGCTGAATCGCCGCAATCCAGAGTCAATGCTTTCTCGCACGGCTGTGGAAATGGCCCGGCAATATAACCTGCCGGCCATTCCGGATGCCGTACTCAAGTGTATTTCAAACAGCATGAGCGATATGCTCAGGGTGCGAACGTCTTCGATGCCGACAAATTTTGCCTGTGCCTCTGATACCGGCTCGATTGTTTCGGCGCTCACCCCTAGGCTTGAAGCCAATGTTCGCACGGCGCTGGAGGAGCACTGCAAGGCCCTGAAGATGATTGATTCATCAACCACGCTGAATCCGGCACAACAGACCAAATTGCGCGAGTTGGCGGCCAGCCGTCGCCTCGATACGGTCCAGGTTGCCCAATATGAACGGGTTGCCGGTTTGGCGGCGCAGACCGCCAACGACGTTGCCCATAATCTGGGTTTGGGCAATTTTGGCGCGGCCATCGAAAGTATGCGCGGTGTTTTGCACCAAGGATTTGAAGATGGCCTCAGTGCCATGCAAAACAATGGGGCCAAGTTTTGGGAGGCCGACAGCCTGACGGGTGGCGATATGACCTATACCATGATGCAACAATTCATGAGTCTGGCGTTTGCCGGCATGGCGCCCACCGATGCCAAAGGGTTGCTCGACCAATTGGCCGGACCGGGAGGCCATCAACTGATCCAGGGGTTGATGGAGTCTCCCAACATTGAATTGGCCGCCCAGTTGCCGCTGGTCTTCAGCTTTATGACCGGGGCTGTTGCTGAACAATCAGGGCTCGGTGCAAAGGAAGCACGGCAAGTCGTTGAAAAACTCAGTAATGAGGTTTTGGCCTTTGATACTCTCCCGGAACAGTTGAAAGCAGACATGAAGAAGTACGAATAAACACTTGGGCTGTTATGACGCGAAGGGAGATTGCTGCACTGAAGCCGGCTCATACTAGGGTATGGGTCGGCTTCGTCAGGGTTTAAGTATGCGCGCCGTGCTCATGCCATCCTCGGCACAGATGATTCTGGCAAGTGCTTCCGCATTTTGGCGCATGCGTCCATCTTTGGCAGCGCGACGAATAGCGCCCGGATCAGGCTCAAAGGCATGGTTCGGGGTAAACCAGAACACCCTGTTAAAGGTATGATGGAACTGTACAGCAGAAAAATATTTTTCAGTCTTGAGGAGCCCATCGATGGACGCACTGGATTTCACCGCCAAACCGACGATTCTGGTGGTCGACGATACTCCGGACAATCTCTCCCTGATGAGCGGCCTGCTGGAGGAAGAGTACGAGGTTAAAATTGCCATCAATGGCGCCAAGGCCCTCAAGATTGTTGCAGAAAGCCCGCCGGATCTCATCCTGCTCGACATCATGATGCCAGTCATGGATGGCTACGAAGTCTGCCGTCAGCTTAAGGCCGACCCTGCAGCCACGCACATTCCGGTTATTTTCCTGACCGCCAAGTCGGAAGTGGAAGATGAGGAGAAAGGCCTGGAAATGGGCGCCGTGGATTACATCACCAAGCCCATCAGCCCCCCCATTCTTCTGGCGCGGGTTAAAACGCAACTCAATCTCAAGGCGAGCGCCGATTTTCTGCGTGACAAGAATGAATTTTTCGAACAGGAAGTGGAAAGGCGCACCCGCGAAGTCGTAGCAATTCAGGATGCGGCGATTATGACTCTGGCCGCACTGGCGGAAACGCGCGACACCGAAACCGCAAACCATATCCGCCGCTCTCAGTATTACTTCAAGGCGCTGGCCGAAAAGCTGAATACAAATCCCAGCTTTGCCGGCCAATTCAATAACCCGACGATCGCGGTGCTCTCAAAGGCGGCGGCTCTGCACGATATTGGCAAGGTCGGCATTCCCGAACACATTCTGTTCAAGCCCGGCCGTCTCGATCCGGAAGAATTTGAAATTATCAAGAAACATGCCGCACTTGGGCGTGACGCCGTCCTCTATGCCGAGAGAACCTTGGGTGCAGCTGCCCATGTCGACTATTTCTCGGCAGCCCGCGATATGGCCTATTGCCACCATGAGAAATGGGATGGCAGCGGTTATCCGCGAGGGCTTTCCGGCACGACCATTCCGGTTTCGGCGCGCCTGATGGCGCTGGCCGATGTTTATGATGCCCTGATCAGCCGCCGCGTGTACAAGGATCCGGTGGCGCACGAGGAAGCCGTCAGGATTATCGGTGATGGTCGGGGCCGTCATTTCGACCCGGACGTGGTCGATGCCTTTGTTGCGATCGAGGGTCAGTTCGCTGCCATTGCCAACCTGTTCAAGGATGTGCAAACCGATGATGGCAAGGATGATCTCGATTTCTCAAGCATCGAGAATTCCTGAAAGCTGTCCATCATGAAAACAGGGTTTAGCCGATCCAGGTTTGTCGCTACGCTTGTTTTTGCCGTGCTCTTGCTTTCGACAGTAGGAGTGTTATTGACGCGCAGCCTGATCGACATTGCCAGAAGCGGGGTGATGCACGATGCCGAAAATACAGCGCTCATCGTCTCTCTCAACCTGACCAACGAGCTGAACAAGGTCGAAGCCGCCGGGGTCGCCTTATCGAGCGCCCCCCAGGTATTGCCGGCATTCTTGAGCCAGACCCCCGAGAACATCTCCCGCGCCAATGAAGCCCTCGACCACTGCCAGAAATCGCTAAACGCCGCCGTTTGTTACCTGATTGATCGCGAAGGCCTGACCATTGCCGCATCCAATCGTGGCAGCAAGGATAGTTTTGTCGGCCAGTCCTATACTTTCCGCCCTTATTTTCAGCGGGCCATGCAGGGCAAAAATGGCGCTGATTTTGGCGTCGGCGCGTTAACCGGCAGACGCGGCTTCTTTTTCAGTGTGCCGGTCAGGGCGGAAAGCAAGGAAATTGCTGGCGTTGTCGTCGTCAAGGTGGAACTGGATGAACTGGAAGGCAAGTTTGGCAAATTCAAGTGGTTTCTTGCCGATCAAAGCGGCGTCATCTTCCTTTCATCGCTTGCCGAAGCGCGCCTGAAAAGCCTGTGGCCGCTGGCCGAGGAACAGCGGGCGCAACTCATCGCCTCCAAGCAGTTTGGTTCCGGGCCATTTGAAGCTCTGCTGGAACAACGCATCAGCGGTGAATCATTCTTCGATTTTCAGGGTCAGTCCTATGTGGCGCGGCAAAAGAAGACTGAATATGCCGGCACTTCCGTTGTGCTTTTCTGGCCGACGACGAATATCAGCGCTTACCGGCTATTTGGCATTATCTCGACCCTGCTCGTCAATTTTTTGGCGATCAGCTTTCTGACGGTCATCTACGTCTTCAAGCGGGCCATCCGCGAACGCGAAAGCGCCGCCGTTGACTTGCAGCAGCGCGTGGATGAACTGGTCGAAGCCAGAAAGGCCATGCTCAAAGTCATGCGGGATCTGGAAGCGGCGCGCCGCGAGGCCGAAGCTGCGACCCAGGCCAAGGCGGATTTTCTGGCCAACATGAGCCACGAAATTCGCACGCCGATGAACGCCATTATCGGCTTTTCCAGCCTGGCGCTTAAAACCGACCTTAATCCAAAGCAACGCGACTATTTGCGCAAAACCGAGCAATCGGGCAAGCATTTGCTGGGCATCATCAACGACATCCTCGATTTTTCCAAGATTGAAGCCGGCAAAATCGAAATCGAGCAAACCGGTTTTGATCTGGAAAAGGTCATGGAGAATGTTGCCAACCTGATTTCGGAAAAGGCCGCCAGCAAGGGCCTGGAACTGATTTTCGACATCCCGCCCGAGACCCCGACCAACTTGATCGGCGACCCCTTGCGCTTGGGACAGATTCTGGTCAATTACGCCAACAATGCGGTCAAGTTTACCGAGCAAGGCGAAATCGTTATCGCGGTCAAAGTCGTCACGGAAACGGCCGATGACGCCTTCCTGCGTTTTTCGGTCCAGGATACGGGCATTGGCCTGACCGAGGAGCAGATGGGCAAGTTGTTCCAGTCCTTCCAGCAGGCCGATAGCTCCACCTCGCGCAAATACGGCGGCACCGGCCTCGGCCTGGCCATCTCGAAAAGGCTGGCCGAACTGATGGGCGGCGAAGTCGGCGTCGAAAGCGAGCACGGCAAGGGCAGTACTTTCTGGTTCACGGCGCGCCTTGGCAAAGGAGACGCGCAACCGGAAGCGGAAAAACAGACGGCCGTAGTGATGGAGAACCTGGCCAGCATCAGAGGCGCCTCCCTGCTTCTCGTTGAAGACAACGAATTCAACCAGCAAATTGCCAGGGAATTGCTGGAAGACGCCGGGTTGCTCGTGCAGATCGCCGATAACGGGCAACAAGCGCTGGAAATCGTCGGTCAGCAGAGCTTTGACGCTGTCTTGATGGACATGCAGATGCCGGTCATGGATGGCCTTGAGGCGACCCGTGAAATCCGCAAAATCGAAAAATTCCGCGAACTGCCGATCATCGCAATGACCGCCAATGTAATGACCGCCGACATCGAAAAATGCCAGGCGGCCGGCATGAACGACCACGTTGGCAAACCCATCGAGCCGGAAGAGCTTTTCGCCAGACTGCTGAAATGGGTGAAGCCGCGCGCAGTACCCGCCTCAACGCCCTCCGCGCCAGCGCCAGCTCCAGCGGAAGAAACGACCGCCATTGAAGAACCATTGCCGGAGATTGCAGGGCTGGACACGAAATTGGGATTGAAGCGGGTTATGGGCAAAAGAGCGTCATACCTCGAGATGCTCAGACGCTTTATCAGCAATCAGGCCGATGCTCCGGCACAAATCCGGCAACAACTGATGGCGGGCGACCGCGCCACCGCCGAACGCCTTGCCCATACGGCCAAAGGCATCAGCGGCAACATCGGCGCCACGTTACTGCAGGCCATGGCGGCCGAGATTGAAAAAGCCATCCGCGAGAGTCAAGATATTGCTGCCGTCGAAGCGCTAATCAAACCCTATGCCGAAGCGCATGAACATCTCGTTTCGCAACTGAAGACGGAACTGCCGGAAAAATTTGCCGCGATCGCGCCAGTCGATCTTGCCCGTGCCGAAGAAGTCTGCCGCAAACTCCACGCCTTGCTGAAAAAGAACGACAGCAAGGCCGTCAAGGTCATCAAGGAAGAAGAAGGCTTGCTAAAAACCTGTCTTGGCAGCAAATGCTTCCTCCCTCTTGAACAAGCCATCAGCCAGTTCGAGTTTGATGAGGCGCTGGCTATTTTGCTTGACCGGCTGAAGGAACTAGCTATTGAGGAGGATGCAGTACATTAGGAAAAGCCTCTCCGACAGTGGTATTGCCCATCGGTAAATTGCTTATTGAGGCGATGATCTGTTCCTTCATGGCTGGCGGAAAATCTTGAATGGTACTGGCCAGCGTCAGTGTCGGCGCTGTGAAACAAACGATGAGGAACGAGTCTTTTGCTGTGAGGTAATCCTTGCCGAGGAGTTCGCCCAGATTCTGGTAGTTAGAGTTCGCCAGTAAATCCTTAAGATGATTGCCACGCAATTCATTGTTCGAAGAAATACGGTTCGACAACTTAAGTTGCTTGTCACCAAATTTGGCGATGAATTTGGATGGATCATTGGGGTGATTCTCAATGCCGGAAAATTTTTCTTTACTGTAATCCGGATCATTCAGGTGATTGAGCACAAAAGTCTCGACCGCCGGGTTGTCGGTCATGCATTGGGCGCACACCCTGGCATGATTTTGTGGGGTATGGTTTTGTTGCTGCAGCATCTGACGAGAAGCCTGCAGACCATCCTTGAAGCCCTGTACGCATTGCGCAATGGTTGCACGTTGCATCCCCTGAAGCAGGCTCTCCAAGCGGCTGCTTCTGGTTGACACTGCGCCGTCATTAAACAGCCTGCTGAAGAAATCCTTGATTCCATTGGCGATTTTCTGACCTATGGTCATCTGCCCCAGATCCTAGCGATGTACCTTGATCTGGTCATCCACCAGCGTAACACTGTAGCTTCGGTCGCCGAGTTTGATACTGCCGCGCGAGACGACATCCTGAATATTGTGCTGCTGGATGTCAGCGACCTTGTTGATATTGATTGCAGGCATGGTGCGCCTTCCTTAAGTCAAAGATGCGGTTGCGACTGTTGCGAAAAACGGATGACGCCTAAGCAAAGTTAATGTTGTAGCTGACCTGATCCCTGACTACTTCTTCCTTGAAATCGTTGAGAGAGGCTGCTTTCCAGTACTCCAGTTCGGCGATGACTTTTTCAATCATGTCCTCACCTTTTTCAAGTTCAGCCTGGTCGAGTACCAAATGCACCTCGATGGCATCTTCTTCGGGGGAAAGGGAGATTACCGGGGCGGAGAGCTTGGCGTTTGATCGATTTCTTTTCAGCATCTCCTTGGTGATTTCGATGGGCAGTGGAGGCGTGTGGAGCTGGCCGAAGATCACCAGTTTTGCGCTGGTATCGGGTTTGTAGAGGGTGAGAACCAGCTCGGTGTCGAGCATCAATTGGCAAACCCCGGATTGGTCGAATTCGAGCGTGGTCAGCCCGGTTCGCTTGCCAAGGTCTGACAGCCAATCTTCCCTGTAATCTTGAGTCATGCTCTTTACTCCTTCTGTGCAATAAGTTGATCAGTAAAAAAAGCGTTGTGCTTTTGAGGCCAGCTTCGAATAAGCATCTACAAGCCTGCCTCAAAACGTGTAAGGAAAAGCGGTTTCTTTCACTTCGGCCGGAAAGGGGGATGTGACCAATTTGGACTTTTCGCTGTGGGTGAACGTAATGCCTTCACCTTGCTTGTTCACCGCATACCATTTGCCGCCGGGATTCGCTTTGGTTGCGATGAAGATTTTTGTCATGGTCGAATTCAGTGCGTGCAAGGAAAGCACTTTCGTAGAATCGTTCCTCATTTCTCTTGGGCCATGTTTGCGCAGGAACCCTTCGGCTTCAATGCTCACTTTGTTTTCTATTGCATGAACGTTCAGCGCGAAGGCTGTGGTCGTGGCGATCATCGTCCCTAATGCCCCGTGCAAACTCGCAAAATCATTCTCAAATTTATCGAATTCTTTTTGGTCTGGAATCAAACCACTGAGATCAAGGCCAGTGGATATCTTAAATGAATTATTGCCAAATATTTTCTTTATATCTTGAGAAACTGTTTTGTCGAGGCCATTTTCTTCCGCTTTGACAAGCTCTGCCGCCAGATTGCTGGTCTGTTTATACAGCTTGACAAAATGTTTTTCTGAATTTGTTGTTAGTCGAAAATCTGCCTGTTTCGTGGCGATGGCAATATCCTTCTTATTGTTCTCCTTCACTGCTTCCGGATTGTCTGTTTCGGTTTTCCTGTTGTAGAGGCTCTTCAATTGACTTGTTATTTCCAAGGCATCATTATTCTGCATCGCTTTCACAACCAGGTCCGCCGGTTTGTTCTCAAGGTAAAGAGAAACATTTACGCGATTATCAAGGGTCATGGCATTTTGGCCGATGTTAAACAGGGTTTGATAAGCGTTTAACATGGTCGATTTCAGATTGGTCATGGCCTTGATGTTTTCTTTGGAGAAATATTTGCTACCAGTTTGTTCGGCAATTTCCAGCTTGCGTTCTTTATCGGCAAGCGCAAACATCACGTTGTTAAAAGCATGAATCGTCTTGCTGAGCGATTCCTTTGCCTCTCTCTGCTTTAAGTCGACGCCCGCTCCGCCTCTGGCCAAGGTGTCGGTGTAGTCAGTCATCTTGTTCGCAAATTCCGCAACGCAGGCACGGATGTCGTCGGCGTTTGGCAAACCTGCCTGTGTGATGGCGATGGCAGAATCACCGAAAAGGGTCACCAAATCTGCGGTCTGAATCCGTGCAGAAGTCATCTTGTTTACTTCTGTGCACAATTCCAGAGTCGCATCAGCAGTGCCGAGTACGCTTGGATCCATGTCGGAGGAGATGTCAAAGTCCCAGTTCGTCTTCAGCCCCCCGCAAATATCCGCATTAAGCTTTACCCTTGGGTCTTGATCATGTGCGCCGATCAGGGACGTATTAAACTTGTCCAGCAAGGCATAGAGCGTCCCCTTCAGTTCAGAATCGGGCTGGGCATTATTGTTCTTTAAAAGGTGATCGATAATTGCATTGCAGTCGTTCGCCCACTCCTCAGCATTTGTACCTTCAGGGCAGTAGCATTTCAGACTGTTCAATTGTTCGACGTGGCTTTCAATTTCGTTCATATTGAGAAGACCAGTCAAGTCAGATTTAATTTCGGTCAGAAGCGATATTTCCTTCTGGAAAGACTCGAAAAGCTTGTTCTTGCTGATTTCCCTGTTTTTCGAATTATCGATACTGCTCAAAGTATCGGCAATTTCATAAGCATAGGCATCCTTAATGCTTGCAATCAGGTTTTCGACTTTCTCTTTCGTATCGTGAATCGTGCCTAAATCCATTTGTTCAAAGGGTGCTGATTCTTTTAATTCGCGCAAGCGCGCATTCAGCGTCTGGTTGCCGGTATCAAGCTTTTCGCTAAACGATACATAAGCCATTAATTTATTGTTGACCGGAGCAATCTTTTCTTGCATCAGGCTAATATTTCGCTCTTTCAGCGCTTCAATGTCAGACTGGGTGAACGCTGGCACTTTGAACACAAATGATCTGGAGGCATCGATTCTTGAAAACAGGTTGGTAATTTTTTGCTCGGCGGCGTTGCCAAGTCCTTGCGTAAAATGTGCCTTATTCGCCTGGATGAGTTGCAGACTGGGAAGATCCTCTTCCTTGACCTTGACTTTGAATTCGTCGGCCAGGTGGCGGGCAATGACAAGGCAAGCCTTTTTCCATTCGCCACCATCAACCCCGGCGGGTGGCGTATCCCGCTTTTCTTTCAGAATATTGGCAAGGTTAATGGCTTCAATCTCTGTCCTGAGTCCATTTAGCTCGTTTTGAACGGCCACAAATTTTCGCGTCATGTCGTTGACCGAATTTACAGCCTGCTGAGCAACGGCTTTAGCCCCCTTGACGCCACTTGTACTCTTGGTGCTATCTGTCAGGGATTTCTCAATCGTGGCTTTAATATCCTTATCCAGTTCGGATCTGCCGCTTTCTATTGCATCCAGCGTCTTCCCCTTGCTGTCCAAAAGTTCATATAGTTTTTTATTTGCGACCTCAGCGTTTACCAATTGTGGTGTGTATTTGTTTGGCACTTGCTGATGAATTTGCGCTGCCGTTTCGGCGGCAAGCGCTTTCGTTGCAATGTCTTTTCCCAGATGAATTGTTTGCGCGATAATGCTATTAACGTCATGCTGGATCGCATCGAACTGATCCATAGACAGGCTGGTCGTGTCGGAAAGCTTGGAACGAAGGTTCTGAATACCACTGGCAATATCCTGTAGTTCCGGCCCATGCGTTGTACAAAGCGCTTCCAGCGTATTAAGTTTTCCGCGAAGTTCCAGCTTCAGTCGCTGCTCCTTGCTACCGAAAATGCCCAAAACGGTATCCTCCAGTCGTTGCAGCGGGCTTCGCGGCACGATGGGCTGTGCGATAACCTCGTCAGGCACTTTCGCCGTAATCAATTCCTTGAATTTTGTGGCGAATCCCGCATGATCACGCATCAACGGGTTGGCATCGGCGTCATTGTGCGCGTCAACCGGCATATCCACGATTGGACGCAAAGCCGCCTTGATGTGGTTCAGCGCTTGAGGATTTGAGTCGTGCAAGCTGTTTATGAGCCTGTTTATGAAAATCTCTTCCGCCTCTGCGCGCGGGATGCCGTAAGAATTGGCGACCATGTTGATTTCGCCATTGAACTTGTCGATCTCGCTGGAGATGTCAGATAAAAGCTCGGCACGGGCGCGCACGACAGCCCCGCCTTCTTTTCCCTGCAACCTGTTCAGGTTGTATAGCTTCCCGCTAATTTTTCCAAGATGGGACTCAATATCTTCCTGAGCCCGGCTCAGCTTGCCTTTGGAACACCAGCCACTGAATGTTTTATCGACGAGCTTGAATAATTTTTGCAGGATGTTGACGCCGCTTCTGTCTGGCGCGCTTGGCTTTCTTTGCCCGCCGAGGGGTGGGGTCATTGCCTCGGCGTGGGTGATGAGATTATGTCGGTCAACTACAATGACAGCTTGGCCACCAAGCTCATCCATTTTATAGGCATTGTTTTGGGCGGTGAGTATATTGAGCGCTTGGGCTGTATTTAAACCGATCATGATAAAACTCTCCTAGCAATTACTGCGGCAAAACCAGTACTCATATTGTTAGTGCCGGATTTCTGCAAACGGGTTTCTGTTCAGAGATTGCCGCTGAATCGACCAAAGTATGAATCGGTAGGCGCCCCCTGCGGCAAGGCGGAGGAATTATCCATCTGATTACTGATGCTTTTCTCGAATTCGTTCAGCAGCATTCCAGAGGTGAACTGAGCGCCACTGGTCAATGCATTGCTATCGATCTTGTTTTTCCATTCGATATAGGCGGCGACGAACGATTCAAAAATATCGAAAAACACATCTTCCGAAATACCCGGCACAGCGATACGCGAAAAAAGACAAAGTTGGTCGTTGTCGTTAATACCAAAGCTGGCATTTTCAACGCTATTGAACAAATAGTGCGCCCGCATCAGTGCAACAAGCTGCGCTGCGTTGAATTTACCAACCGAATCCTCAATGACCGAGTGCATATAGAGATAATTATTCTCTTCTTCAAAATCTATAATGATTTTTTGGTTGATTTTGATGCGGCATAGGCCATTTTTATCGAGATTCAAGTTGCCAATGCCAAGTCTGTTGCCAAGCAATTGGATCAGGTCATTTGATTGCATAATGTTTCCAGGGTAAATGTTATAAAGTGTCTGACCGACTCAAGTTGTCAGGTTTATTGGACTTGGGCATGGAATACATGCGCAAAGGCCTCGCCTATGGTGGTGTTGCCGATCTGTTGATCGCTGATGGAAGCGATGATCTGATTCTTGATGACCGGCGGATAATCCCGGATTTGTGACATCAGTGTCTCGACCGGGAATTTGTAACCAACGAGCAGCATCGAGTCTGTTGAGGTCAGGTAATCTTTACCGATAAGTTCGCCCAGATTCTGATAATTAGCATTCATCAGTCCGTCCTTCAGGCGTTCGCCGCGAAGTTCAAGATTTGAAGAAATACGGTTCGAAAACTCAATCTGCTTGTCGCCAAATTTGGCAATGAATTTGGAGGGGTCATTGGGGTGAGCCTCAACGCCCGTAAAATTGGCTTTACTGTAATCCGGGTCGTTCAGGTGATTGAGCAAGAATTGCTGGATATCAGGTTTGTCGCTCATGCATTGAGCGCAGGTTTCGGCATGATTTTGCGGGGTATGGTTTTTAAGCGCTTCTTGAGTTTCCTGCAGGTTGGCCTTGAAATCCTGCATCAGTTGCGGATGCAGTAAGTGCGCCAAGGCCGTGCCGACAGTCGTATTGCCCATCGGCTCATTGCAGATGGTCGCGATGATCTGATTCTTCATGTTCTGAGGATAAGCCTCAATCTTGACCATCAGTTCCAGCACAGGCGGGGTGAAACAATAGACCAGCATCGAATCTTTGGCGGTGAGATGATTTTTGCCTATGAGTTCGCCAAGATTCTGGTAGTTACCCTTGGTCAATTCATTTTTGAGACTTTCGCCGCGAAGCTCGAGGTTTGTTGATATGCGGTTCGAGAACTCAATTTGCTTGTCGCCAAATTTGGCAATGAATTTGGAGGGGTCATTGGGGTGAGCCTCAATGCCCGTAAAATTGGCTTTGCTGTAATCCGGATCATTCAAGTGATTGAGTACGAACTCTTGGATCGCCGGGCTGTCACTCATGCATTGGGCGCACGCTACCAGGCGGGTGGTTCTGGTTTTTACCGAACCATCGTTAAATAGCCTGCTGAAAAAATCCTTGATTCCATTGGCAATTTTTTGGCCTAGCGACAAATTCCCCAGATCCTGGCGATGTACCTTGATCTGGTCATTCACCAGCGTAACGCTGTATTTCCGGTCACCCAGCTTGATACTGCCTTGCGACATGACATCCTGAATATTGTGTTGCTGGATGTCAGCGACCTTGTTGATATTGATTGCAGGCATAGTGCGCCTCCCTTAAGTGAAATCGATGTTGGTTTCTCTGTACTCTTGAGTCATGTTCTTTACGCGTTCCATTTATCCAAGAGCATAGCGGTTTTGAAGCTCGGCAGCGGGGTTAATGTGACCCGTCGGCGATTGAAGGTGATCTATGGTGAGATTGAATACTGGCTTAGTAACAGCATGCCCTGCTCAGTTCCGCGCGGCACCATCTGTCTGGTAGGCGCTGGTGCAGATGCTTGAAGAGTGGGTCGATCAAGCCTGCTTGCCGCTAACACCGCTTTTGCAAAAGGCTTGATTGCGCGTGTCTCGCCAGCTTTGCCCAGATTTCAGCAGGAAGACGTGCAATCGGCTGGAAATTTTTTCGTTTTAGCAGTTCAATCATGGAACCGGTGCTCGTCAGGTGTTACTTAACGGGTGTAGGGCGATGAAAACGGGAAATGTCCAAGTGTTTGAAGTGAAAACCAGTTGATTAACCAGAAACCAGGAGAATGAAGATGCCGTACGATGAAGAACGTGTTGCCCGCATAGTGGCCGATGCCGACAAAATGGTTGGCGAGATTCAGGGGAAACTTGACGCCGGAGAAGCCACTTTCCGCCAGTTCGGAGTTGATCGCGGCGCATTCAGCGCTTCCATCAAACCGGAGCACAAGGAAGAGGCCGCTCGCTTGTTGGCCGAAGACCAGGCCGCCATCGATCGTGAAGTTGATGAAGAAAAGGCTCGTCTGTCATTTAGCACGCCGGTGAGCGGAACGCGTCCCGCCAAAAAACGGATGATGATCTAAACACCGCTAACGCGGCAATGTGATTTTTTTGGAGCAAATAAAATGTCAATTAATTCAGTCGGTGGCGGTACTCCTGTTACGGCAGCCCAAATACAGGGCATGGATCTGGAAACGGCAATGATGATGGTGCAGTCTGATCGTGCCAACAATCTGGAAGTGCAACTCAAGGGGCAGTTGAAATCGGTTGCGGATCGCAATGCGGAAATCGCCAATCTCAACAAATTGCTGACCTCACTGAGAACTGCTCGGCCGAGTGGTTCCGATACCGAAGCGACGGGCAAGATCAGCACCACCATCAATGAGGACGCCGTCAAAGCAGGGCTGACTATGCCCACCGGTAAAGACGCACCCAAAGAAGTTAAAAACAAAAATGGGACTGTCACCGGCTATGACGTGAAACAAAAGACCTTCGATACCTGGGCGGAAGAAATCAAGGGCAAGATCGATTCGCTGAGCAGCACACAGCAAATGGACATGCTGCGTATGCAAAGCCTGAGCAATAAGCGCAATGAAGCCTTCGAACTGATGACCAACTTCATCAAGAAGTTTTCGGACAGCAACGCAGGCATTATTCAAAAAATGTAAGCGATGGCGAAAAGCTCGAAGTTGGGATCGGGTGTGGAATCAGGGGGAGAGTGCTTTGGGCATGCCCCCCCTTGCCGGAAGCGCTCAGCGCGCATTGGGCAGTGACTTGAGCGCTGCGTAGTACGAAGCATTGGAATTGGAGGGAATTATCATGTCAATTAATTCTGTTGGTAGTGGCACTCCCGTTACGGCAGCCCAAATACAGGGCATGGATCTGGAAACGGCAATGATGATGGTGCAGTCTGATCGTGCCAATAATCTGGAAGTACAACTCAAGGGCCAGTTGAAATCAGTCGCGGATCGCAATGCGCAAATTGCTGAACTCAACAGTTTGCTGACAGCGCTGAGGACGCAGCGGCCAGGCGGCTCGGATACCGAAAAATGGGCCAATCTCGGCGCAGACCAAGCGGCCGGCAAAGCGCTTTACGACAAAGTTATAAAGGCTGGACTGACGATGCCAACCGGTGGTGATGAAGTGAATGAGCCGGGAACGGGCATCTACGATGCCAAGCAGAAGACCTTCGATACCTGGGCGGAAGAGATCAAGGGCAAGATCGACTCGCTGAGCAGCACTCAGCAGATGGACATGCTGCGTTTGCAAAGCCTCAGCAACAAACGCAACGAAGCCTTCGAGTTGATGACCAACTTCATCAAGAAGTTTTCGGACAGCAACGCAGGCATTATTCAAAAAATGTAAGGAGCAGCGATATGAATGCATCCGGGGAACAAACCATTGGCAACAACGTCGAGGCGTTATTTGAGCAGGTCGGCGATGCTGTACTCAACGGCGTGCCACTTGGCACGATTATGGGTTATGACGATAAGGATTATGAGGCGGTTTATGCCCTCGGGCATGGTTTCTACAGCCAGGCGCGTTATCTCGATGCGCTCAAGGCTTTTGCTTTTCTCGTCATTCACCAGCCGCTTGAGCGCCGTTACAACAATGCCTATGCCTCCTGTTTGCAAATGCAGAAGCGGTACGAAGACGCCATCGCTTTCTATTCGCTGGCAACGGTCATGGATCTGGATGATCCTGCCCCAACCTTTCATACCGCCGAGTGCCTGATTGCCCTTGGCCATCTGGAGGATGCCGCCGATGCACTCAGTATCGTTGTCGGCAAATGCGAGTTGCCGGAGCAGGCCGCGCTCAAGAGTCGCGCCGAAGCCTTGCTCGGTTTGCTGAAAGCGCCGCAAACGGCGGAAAGGAGTGCCACAAAATGACCGTAATTACATCGAACCAAGGTGGTTTGGGCTACCCCTTGGGTGGAATCAATACCCCACCTTTGACGCAACAGGAACAATTGGCGAATTTGAGCGATCAGAATCGAACGGAAGTGCAACAGATGGTGTTGCAGTTCATTCAGGGAGCGCAGCAGACGGGGGGGACGCCTGGCGTGAACGACGCGAACGGCGCGCCGCAGATCGACGGGGTGGTTCTTTCATTTTCTGCCGAAGATTTAGGTGACGCCCTCAGACTGCTCGGCAACAAGACCAAGGAAGGGCAGCTCAAATCGGCCAAGGAAGGTCTTCTGGTGTCGAAGGAGAAGATGGCTGAGAATCACAAGGAAGCCATCAAGAAAATCGAGGAATACGCCAAGAAATGCGTCGAAGAGAAGCATTCGGGCTTGATCAAAAAGATTTTCAGCTGGATCGGCAAGTGCCTGGCCGTCATCGGTGCGGCGATCGCCGTCGGCATTGCGGCGGTTGCCACCGTTGCGACTGGCGGTGCCGCGGCTCCGGCGCTCATCATTGCCGGCATCGCAATGGCGTCTGCAGTCATTTCCCTGGCCAGCGCGATTAGTCAGGAATGCGGCGGGCCAGCACTGGAACTTTCATCGCTGCTGAGCAAAGCGTTTGGTGCGGTGCTGGAAGCCTTCGGTGTGCCGAAAGAGAAGGCCGAGAGCCTGGGCAAGCTCCTTTCGGGAATTGTCGGCATCGCCGTCGGTGGGGGTGCAGCGCTGCTGCTTGATCCTGCCTTCGCTGCCAATATGGTCGGTGGTGCCATGGAACTCGGTGGAGTTGATGCGGATACTGTCGCCAAGGTCACCATGGTGGTTACCATTGTGACGGCAGTGACGGTCGGCATTGCGGCGGCAGTCGTGTCGTGTGGCGCTAGCAGTGTAGGTGCTGCGGCCAATGCTGCGGGTACTGCCACCAATACCATATCTAGTGCGGTCAGGTCGGGGGCGGCGATCGCTCAGGGGGTCACTACCGTGGCAACGGGCGCTACGGGGATCGGTTCGGGCGCCGCCGGCATCGCGCAGGCACAATCCCGACATGAAGCCGATATGGCGATGGTCGACAAGAAGAAGATCGACGCCATGACGGTCGCTCTCATGAAGTCGATGGAAGAAGATTCCGAAGAAATGAAGAAGATTCTCAAGGAAATCGAGGAGTCTCTGGAAAGTATCAGCAGCATTCTTGCCGGATCTGCGCAAAACCATTCCGACATTGCCGCAAATATCAATAGCCGAGCTGCAGTCTGAGCCTGCGACAACAGAATAAAGGAGTTCATGATGAGCATTACACCCATCTCCGTCGGTGGTCAGCAATACAACATCGATGTCAACATGGAGCAAGGCACCAAGACCGTTGATGAATCGGCCATTACGTCCAAGGTTTCGGGAATTACTGCCGAGCAGCTTGAGCAGGTCGAAAAAAGTTTGTTGAAAGACGGTATTGCCATCAAGCTGGCCAATGGCACCAAGGTCAGTACTGAGCAGGAACTGGAAGCGCTTGGCCGTCTGCAGCAAACTTTTGACAGCGGTGATGTTCTGGTGGACAGCATGGCGTTGATGAAAGTATTTCAGCAGTGCCAGCAGATGATCAAGAGTTCACAGCGCCTGCAACGGGCAGCCGAACTGACTGCCGAAGTGTCATCGTTGAATGCTGCAGCCGACAAAATGAAAGATGCAGCCGACAAGCGTCTGGCTGCCGGGATTGTTCAGGGCGTTATGGGGATTATCGGCGGCTGTATTCAGGTTGGTGCAGGTGCCATTCAGATTGGTCAAGCGGCCAAGGCCTTTCAGGCGACCAACAGCGCGCAGAAGAATCAAGTCCTCGCGAATGAGGCAGATTCTCTTGCCAAAGCCAATCCAGGCGATGCCAAGTATATTAATTCCTTGGGTGATATTGCCAAAAAGAATGTCGTGGATCAAAACGCATTGGCAACCAAACTGAATAGTCAATCGATGGCGACAAATGCAATCGGTCAGGGGTTGGCCGGCATCAGTAATTCGATTGGTGGTGTTGTCGCTTCTGCAGTCAATCACTCCGCCGATATGGACGAGGTGGAAAAGACCAAACTGGAGGCCTTGGCTAAACTACAAGAAGCCGGTTATCAGCACGCCAATGAGATGATGCAAAGTGCCGAGGAGCTTATCCGGGACATGAAGGAAAAAATCTCGGCGCTCCAGCAGGCGCAGACCGAAACCAACCGTGGTATGGCACGCAATATCTGAGGAGAAAAAAATGTCACTCAATACCGAAGAAACGATGAACCTCTCCGATACCTTCAAACAGTTGCGTGCTGATCTGGAGGCGCTACCTTCATCAAAACGCCTGACCTTCACGGATACCGAAGCCATTTATTCGATTGCCTACAATCTGGTTGCACAAGGACATTATGAGGAAGGCTTGCGGCGTTTCGCCATCCTGACCCTGTATCGGCCGACCGAAGCCAAGTATCTGGCCGGACTGGCGGTCTGCAACCAGATGCTGGGGCGCTACGATTTCGCCATCGGCAATTTTGCCTTTGCCGCCAACATCGAACCCGGCAAGCCTGAATACCTGCTGAACATCGCCGAATGTGAAATTCTGAAGAAAGATTATGTGGCAGCACGCGAAACGCTGGAAGCGGTCATCGCCTTCTGCAAGGAAAAGGGCGGATTTGATGCGATTCGTGAACGTGCTGAGGCTATGTTAGCATTCGTGTTCAAGGGGGTTGAATCTGCTCAGTGCTGACGAAATTCGCGTGCTCACCGAAGTGGGCTTTGTCGCTGCAGGTCGTGGCGACGTGCAGCGTGCTGAAAGAATTTTCAGCGCGCTGCAGCGTTTACGGCCGCACCGCGCTTTCGCCTATATTGGTCAGGCGATGGCCTACATGAACACAGGTCGTTCGGAAGACAGCGCAAAAATTCTGGGGCATGCGGTGGGCAGCGTTGATCCGGATGAGCGGGCGGAAATCGAGGCATTTCGTGGTTTGGCGCTGCAATTGGCAGGCCGGACATCAGAAAGTCTGCGTGCTTTGCGTGCGGCAGCCAGTTCATCATCGTTGGCGCAAGCCATGCTCGGTGAGAGTGAAGCCGCCTGTTCGCGGTAGTTGTCCCATTCTAAGGAGAGACAGGCATGGAAATCGTCGCCAGCAAAATCGTACAGAGTGTTCTGACAACAGATACCCCTGCCGTTTCGGCCAGTTCGGTGGTGCCGGATTCGCGAGCCACCGAGCGCTTCAACGAAATCATGCAGTCTGACCCAGTGGTCTTGGTAACGACGCAGCAGGTTCAGTTGCCTGTCGTTGCCAACCCGATGCAAGTGGCAAACCTGAATCTTGGCGATCGCATCCTTAATGGTTTGCAGGGTGTGTCGACCGATTTTCAGCAGTCCTGGAAAAATGTGACAGCCGTGCTTGAAGGTGGTAATACCATGACGGCGGCCGACCTGCTGAAAATGCAGATGAACCTGACCCAGATGTCGATCCAGTATGACCTGGTCGGCAAGGTGATCAGTCGCTCAACCCAGAACATCGAACAACTTGTGAAGATTCAATAATCATGCAATCGCTGGTTCGTTATTGTCTTGTCGGCCTCTTGGCCCTCCTGCTTGTCGCTTGTGGCAACAAGGTCGAATTGATGGCCAGTATGCCCGAAACCGACGCCAATGAAGTGTTGGCGGCGCTGATCAATGCCGGCATCGCTGCCAAGAAAATTCCCGGCAAGGAAGGTATGGTCGGGATTTCGATTGATGCTGCTGACGTGGGACGAGCCGTTGATTTATTGCGAACCAAGGCGATTCCGCGTGAGCGCTATGCCGGCATGGGCGATGTGTTCAAGAAGGAAGGTTTGATTTCTTCGCCACTGGAAGAGCGTGCACGCTACATTTATGCGCTATCGCAGGAGTTGCGCGGGACACTGGCTCAGATCGACGGGGTGCTGGCTGCCCGCGTCCATGTCGTCTTGCCCGAACGCGGTTCTGCCGGTGATCCGTCAATGCCTTCGTCAGCAGCAGTATTCATCAAGCACCAGGAAGGTTATAACCTTGATTCGGTTCAGCCCCAGATTCGCAGACTAGTGATCAACAGCATTCCGGGGCTGGCACCCGACAAAGTAACCATCGTGTTGATTCAATCGCAAACGCCGCCGACAAAGGTGGACGCGCTTGCAGTCAAGAGTGGCGAGCTGGCAGCTGCCAATGGCACGCAGCATGCGGTGCCGGTGACTGTGGCTATTCTTTTGGGCGTCTTGCTTGCCCTCAGCCTTGGTGCTACAGCTTTGGTCATGTGGAAATTCTGGTGGCCTGCCCGTAAAGGTCGCGGAGGGGCTGGCAGTTGAACGCAGCGGCCGCATCGGCAGGTTTTCCTGGCGTGCGCCATCCGCTGGCGGATTCTTTTTTCTCATTTTGCCTTCTGCCCACTTTAAGTCTGCATCCTTCGCAAGCGGTGGCACTTGTGCCGGATGCCGTCTTGCAGCACGCAGCAATCTTGCCGACGACACATCGTCACTGGTCGGAATATTTAATCCAGGCGCTGGAACTTGGCGTTGTTTCGAACCTCGATGATCCTGCCCTGCCGCTCGCCATGCTGCCGCAGGCCAGTCTGGACAAATTCATGCTCAGCGCCGGTGCTGTACTGGCCGGCAAACATATCCGGCGCTGCATCAGCCGTGCCGAGGTGCAGGCTTTGCAAGACCAGCTTGGCGATAGTCTCTACCAATTTGTTTGCCAGCGAGCCGCGAGGCTTCATTCCGGCCTTGAAAGTGGTGTGGCCTGGCCTGTCGACGATATCATCGAAGAACTGGCCGCGTTGGGCAGTGCATTGCTTGGGCTGGCTTTTCAAGAGGTCGCGCCTGCAATTGGGCAGCGTGGCTTGCTGCGCCTGCCGCTCGAAACGAAAAACCGGATGGCAGACCTGCCTTTGAGTTCAGGCGAGGCTCTGCAAATCTCTCTCTCCTTGCTTCAGGAAATCGATCCAAAATGGCTTTCCTTGTTCCCCGCAGCCCATTAGCGCCCTGGCAGCGTCTGGCTATCAGCATCGACCCGGCGGTCAAGGTGATCTCCGCTGAGGAACTGTATGCCCTGCGCTCGGCAGAACAAATTATCAAAGAGGCGCAGGCTCAGGCTCAGCAGGTGGTCAAGCATGCAGAAGAGTCTTTCGAAAGCGAAAGACAGCGCGGTTTCAATGAAGGCATGGAAGAAGCGCGGCTCGAACAGGCCGAAAAGATGATTGAAAACATTAGCCAGACCATCGACTATTTCAGCAAGGTCGAAGGCAAGATGGTCGATCTGGTGATGCAGGCGGTGCGCAAGATCATCGATGATTTTGCCGATGAGGAGCGTGTATTGATCGCCGTGAAAAACGCGCTATCGGTCGTGCGCCATCAGAAACACATGACTTTGCGCGTCAATGCCCAGCAGGTCGAAGCGGTCAAGGCGCGGGTAAATGAAATTCTGGCGGCGTATCCTGGCGTGGGCTATCTCGACATCGTTCCCGATAGCCGCCTGAAAGTGGATGCCTGCATTGTCGAAAGCGAGATTGGTACTGTCGAAGCCAGTGTTGACGGGCAGCTGGAGGCTTTGCGTGCCTCCTTCCTGAAAGTGCTGGGAAGCCGGATCTGAAACCATGAGCATTCGGCAATTCGACCATATTACCGAGATGATGTCCTTGGCGCTTGAAGCGACGCCGACCCTGCACATTCGCGGTCGCGTCACGCAGGTGATCGGAACCATCATCAAGGCGGTTGTGCCAACGGTCAAGGTCGGTGAAGTCTGTATCCTGAGAAATCCCGGCGAAGACTTTGAAATGAAGGCCGAAGTGGTCGGCTTCGTCAAGGATGCCGCTTTGCTGACACCAATTGGCGACATGTATGGCATTTCGGCGGCAACCGAGGTGATTCCTACCGGTCACGCCCACATGGTGCCTGTCGGTAGCGGCCTGATGGGGCGCGTGCTGGATGGGCTCGGTCGGCCGCTCGATGAAAAGGAGCGCGGCCCGCTCGAAGCCAGCAAATTCTATCCGGTGTTTGCTGAAGCACCTGACCCTTTGAAGCGACGCCTGATTCATGATCCCCTGGAATTGGGCGTGCGCTCTCTGGACGGACTGCTGACTTGCGGCGAAGGGCAGCGCATGGGCATTTTCGCAGCAGCCGGCGGCGGCAAGTCGACGCTGATGGCCATGTTGGTCAAGGGGGCGGCTGTCGATGTGACAGTGGTGGCACTGATTGGCGAACGCGGCCGCGAGGTGCGCGAATTTCTTGAGCACGAGTTGGGCGAGAACGGCCGTCGCCGTAGCGTGATCGTTTGTGCGACTTCCGACAAAAGTTCGATGGAACGCGCCAAGGCAGCTTACGTGGCAACCGCCATCGCCGAGTACTTTCGTGATCAGGGCAAGAAGGTGCTGTTCCTGATGGATAGCGTGACCCGCTTTGCGCGGGCCCAACGCGAGATTGGCCTAGCGGCAGGTGAGCCACCGACACGACGCGGCTTTCCTCCAAGTGTTTTTGCCACTCTACCCAAATTGATGGAACGCGTCGGCATGAACGACAAGGGTTCGATTACCGCGCTCTACACGGTTCTGGTTGAAGGCGATGACATGAGCGAACCGATTGCCGACGAAACGCGCTCGATTCTTGATGGCCATATCGTCCTTTCGCGCAAGCTGGCGTCGGGCAACCATTATCCAGCGATTGACGTCATGGCGTCAGTTTCCCGGGTCATGAACGCGGTTGTTAGCAAAGAGCACAAGGCCAATGCCGGCAAGCTGCGGGAATTGATGGCCAAATACGCCGAGGTCGAATTGCTGGTAAAAATCGGCGAATACAAACGTGGTGCCGATGCCCTGACCGACAGGGCCATCGACAAGCAAGAGAGCATCAAAAATTTCCTGCGTCAGCGTACCGACGAAAAATCGACGATGGAGCAAACACTGGCCGGGCTTGATGCCTTGGTCAATACTTGAGATACCGGCAGCGATGAGCATCTTCGACGAAATCCTCTCGATCAAGAACTTCCGCGAAAATCGGGCCGAACTCGCCATGTTCAAACAACGTACGGTGCTGGAGGCAGCAATGGCAGCCCGTGACGAGGCACAAAAAATTCTTTCTGCTTTTATCGAAGAAGCGCTTCGCCGCGAACATAATCTCTATCAGGACTTATGCAGCCGTCTGGTGCGTCTGCGTGACATTGAGAGTGTCCAGATGGAAGTTGTTGACCTGCGCCATCGCGAGCATGGCTATGAAGAAAATCTGGTGAAATCTGAACAGGCGCGTACGGCTGAAGAGCAGCGTTTGGACGAAGCCAAACAGTGTCACCAGCAGGCCGTGATCATGAAACAAAAGTTCGTCGAACTGGTGGAGGTTTATAACGACGAATATATGAAGCAAGCCGAACGCGCCGAGGATGCCGAGATGGAAGAGGTTGCCGAACTGCGCCATGATCGTGTCGAGTGGGGAGATGATTTCGAGGAGGTGGCGGTATGAGTGTTGATCGTCAAGTCAGCTTGAACCTTTCCATCCCAAACCCGAACGCTCAAAATTTGCGCAACGATATTGGCGGTCAAAATACCGATGGTCGCGATGCGCCGGATGCCGAGACCCAGGAACGTTTTGCCATGGCCATGGCCAATGAAAAGGTTGCGCCGCAACAAACCGTTGCCAACCCGATGCCGCCCCCTTTCTCGCTTTATCAAACGGCGGTTTCCCCAAACCTTGCGAGCTATTCGGAAAAATCAGCGGGGCAGGCAGAACTGGCAAGCAGCTTGAGCGAAGAGGTTGATCGCCTGATGGTGGCCGACGGCAGTAATGGCAATCGCCAAGTGCGCATGGATCTCAAGGATGATCTGCTGCCCGGCGTCACGGTGACCATTCAGGAAAATGAAGGGCGCCTTCAGGTGGACTTCATCTGCAGTATTGAAAGCTCGCGCCTGAAACTCAGTCGCGCCCTGCCCGAATTGGCCAACACGCTGGCGCAACGTTTGCAACGTGATGTGTTGATGCGTGTACAAACCGATGACGACGAAGATCCCTGCCTCCAGGAAGTGCTGGCTTCCTTCTGAAATGATGAACACTCAATCACAACCTCTCCGCCTGCATCGCTTTACCCGTAACGAGGCACAGGCTACAACCTTGCTGGCCACCCGCGCCTTGAACCGGACTGTTGCTCTGGGTGAAGGCGATTGGTTGATTTCAGTCGAACCGCTCATAGGGGTGCCGTCCACCGATCACACGGACTGGCGCATTGATGCGCAATGGGCAGGCGCCCGGCTGGCAATCACCCTGCCGGTCGACGCGCCAGGCATTTGGGTTAAAGCACATTTTCCAGATATTGACCTGCCCACCCTGCCGCCGGCTTTTGCGACGGCCACCCTGGAGTCAGCGCTTGGCGACGTTTTGGCCGCCATTGAGGCGCTGGGACGCGGTCCGGCACAGCTTGATCGCTGCGAAAAAGCCTCGAATGCACATCGGGAAGGACTCGAACACCACTTCGCGCTGACGCTGGCAAAAGGCACGCAGATTCTGTATGGCACGCTGTCATCCGATTCTCTGGGTCTGATGTTGATTGCCGGGCTTGTTTCGCGCCTGCCGGCGATCAACAACACGCTGGATGAGGATGCATTGCCCATTTTGCTGCGGGCCGAAATTGGTCGCAGCAGTTTGCCGGCGGACGCCCTGACGCACCTGAATGTCCATGATACGATCCTGATCGAACAGGCATGGATCAGCCAGGGCAGCGAGCTTTGGCTGGGCCAGAGTTCTTTTGGTGTGCGTGTCCGCTGGGAAGATACAAAACTGATTGTTACCCAAGTGTTGACTGCTGAGACAGGATTGAAAATGCCAAACACCGAACAAGCCAACCCCCAGGATGCCGTACTGAAAACGCTTGAGCAGATTCCAGTCCTGCTGACCTTCGATTTGGGCGAGCGCAGCCTTTCCCTGGCTGAACTGAAAGCGTTGCAGCCCGGACAGGCACTGGATCTCGGCCGACCACTGACGAGCGGGGTCAATATTCGCGCCAATGGTGCGCTGATCGGTTGCGGCGAATTAATCGAAATCGAGGGTAACCTTGGCGTGACCATCAAGACGCTGGTAGAAAAGCAGAAATGAACAATTTTGATCCGATTGCCCTAGCGATCGTTCTGGCGGTCATGGCGCTGCTGCCGACGCTGGTGGTAGTCACCACGTCCTTCCTGAAGATATCCATCGTCATGTCACTGATTCGCAATGCGCTTGGTGTTCAGCAGATTCCGCCAAACATTGCCCTTTATGGGATGGCCTTGATCCTGACCGCCTATATCATGGCGCCGGTCGGTAACAGCATTTACGAGAACACGATACAGCAGCCACAATCGATGAAAAGTGTTGAAGGGCTGATCGGTGGCGTGCGCAAAGGGGCGGAGCCCCTGCGCACCTTCCTGACGCGGTATAGCAAGCTTGAGCAACGCGATTTCTTCGTTCGTACTGCCCAAAAGATGTGGGGTCCTGAAATGGCGGCCGATGTTAAGCAAACCGACTTTCTGGTCCTAATTCCTTCTTTCCTGATCAGCGAACTGACTTCCGCATTCCAGATCGGCTTTCTGCTTTACCTGCCCTTTGTCGTGATCGACCTGATCATCTCAAATATTTTGCTTTCCATGGGCATGATGATGGTTTCGCCAGTGACCATTTCCCTGCCGCTCAAACTTTTCCTTTTTGTCATGGTGGATGGCTGGTCACGCCTGATCCATGGCCTCATATTGACTTACACCTAGAGCTGAGAACATGAATACCCCTGACGTTATTTCCTACATGTTCAAGGCCCTGTATCTGGTTCTCTGGCTGTCCTTGCCGCCGATTGTCGTGGCGGCAACGGTGGGAACGCTCTTTTCGCTTTTTCAGGCGCTGACGCAGATCCAGGAGCAGACCTTGTCCTTCGCCATCAAGCTGATAGCCGTCATGGTGACGTTGTCCTTGACAGTGCGCTGGATGGGCGGTGAACTTTACAACTTCACACTCTCGATTTTCGAGTTGTTCCCACAGATCGTCCGCTAGGAACAGCAACAATGAACGAAGCGGTGGACTATGCGCAAACCAAGGCTTTTCTGGTGGCTCTATTGAGCACGCAGCCCAGAATCCTGGCCATGTTCGTCGCCATTCCCATTTTCAATTCCCAGATCATCCCGGGCATGTTGCGCTTTTCGATTGCCGCCGGAATTGGTCTTCTGGTGGCGCCGAGACTGGCTCCGACCATGTCGATCACTGAGCTGGGCGCTTTGCAAGCCTTGCTACTGATCACAAAGGAAGCTTTTATCGGCTTCACGCTAGGTTTTTTGATTGCCATCCCCTTCTGGTCCTTCGAGGCGGTGGGTTTCTTCATCGACAACCAGCGCGGTGCCAGTATTTCGGCCACCTTGAATCCGCTGACCGGTAACGATTCGTCGCCCATGGGTATTCTGTTCAATCAGGCCTTCATTGTTTTTTTCTTTAGCATCGGCGGTTTCTTTCTGCTGCTCAACGTGGTCTACGACAGCTTCCGCCTTTGGGACGTGCTCAGTTGGTCGCCGACGCTGCGTCCAGAATCGATGCAGGCTTTTCTTGATCAACTTTCGAACATGGTGCGCGTTGCGGTTCTGCTTTGCGCGCCGGCCATCGTAGCGATGTTCCTAGCCGAAATCGGTTTGGCGCTGATTAGCCGTTTTGTGCCGCAACTCGATGTGTTCTTTCTGGCCATGCCGATCAAGAGTGCGCTTGCCCTCGTAGTATTGCTGGTCTATCTGGTGACCTTGTTCGACTATGCGCAGGATCATGTTGAAGCGCTCCGCAATATCATGCCTTTTTTGAACAAGCACTGGGCCACTTATGGGTTGGGAGCGCCATGAGCGAAAAGACCGAACAGCCCAGCAGCAAAAAACTTCGGCAGGCGCGTGAAGACGGTCAGGTCGCGCACAGCAAGGACTTTACCCAAACGGTCATCATTCTGGCTCTGTTCGGCTATCTGCTTAGCAACTCGGAAGCCTTGGTCAAGTCTTTGGCGGAATTGATGCTGTTGCCGCTTGATGTGATCAACATGCCTTTCGAGGATGCGGCCAATGTGCTGATTACCAAGCTGGCAACCCAGGCGGTCTGGATCATGCTGCCCTTCATGCTGATCATTATCGGTCTCGGCATGTTCGTTGAAATGCTGCAGACCGGGATGCTGTTCTCGGTCAAGGCACTGATGCCGTCGGCCAAGAAACTCAATTTTATCAATAACCTGAAAAATATTTTCGCCATCAAGAATGTGATCGAAGTACTGAAGTCGATCCTGAAAATCAGTATTCTGGCCTCGCTGATCTATAGCATCCTGAGCGACTCTTTACCTACGATAGTGACCATACCCCAGGCTGAACTGCCGGGGATCGGTATTACCGTGGGGATTCTGCTGAAATCGTTGATCGTCAAGATTGCGCTTGCCTATGCGATCATCGCTGCGGCAGACTTCGCCTACCAGCGCTATCAGTACACCAAGGGACTGATGATGAGCAAGGACGAGGTCAAGCAGGAATACAAGGAAATGGAAGGCAATCCTGAAGTCAAGCAACAGCGCAAGCACCTGCATCAGGAAATGATGCAGCAAAATGCCGTCAGTCGAACCCGCAAGGCCTCCGTGGTGGTGACCAACCCGACCCACCTTGCCATCGCCATTCTTTACGAAAAGGAAACGACGCCCCTGCCTGTGGTCGTTGCCAAAGGCGAAGGCCTGCTTGCCGAGCGCATGATCAAGGCCGCGCGGGAAGAAGGTATCCCGATTCTGCAGAATATCCCCTTGGCCCATTCGCTGATGGATACTGCCGAAATTGACCAATACATACCCTCCGAACTTATCGAGCCGGTCGCAGAAGTCTTGCGGCTTATCCGCAACATGCCGAACATGACCAACAATCAAAATGAATAGCCCTATCACCGCTCATCCCGCACTCCGGGATTTCATGGCGCGTCGTGGAATTGCAGCCGACGCCTTGCGCAACGGTCGACTGACGCTGACCATCGACGGCAAGTACCGGGTGCATTTGCTCCCTGCGCCTGACGGACGATTGGCGCTGCAGGCCAAGGTGATGACTTTGCCAGGCGAGGAAGGTAGCCACGTTGCCGGGCAGGCCATCGAGCGCTTGCTCAATCTGGGCGCAGGAATGCTGCGCGAACACGCTTCAACACTGTGCTTCGAAACGAAAGGACAGGTGCTGCAATTGCAGCAGTCATTGGCATCCGATATCAGCGGCGAACTACTGGATGCAGAGGTTGCCGAATTCACAAACGCCCTCGATTTCTGGGCACGCACTGGCAAATCCCTATGAATCCTTTTGCGACAACCAAACTGGCAACCCCGATCAGCCGGGTTAGCCGGTTGCTGAAAGCCCTTCTGTTCGGCCTGTTTCTGGTTTATGCCCACATGGCGCAGGCTGGAGTTCCTCCTTGGGCTGATGCGCCTTACACCTATTTCGTCCAGAACAAAAATATCGACAAGGTACTGCAGGACTTCGCCGGCAGTTTCAGCTTGTCGCTCCGGCTTGGGCGAGGTGTTGAAGGGGTCGTTAACGGGCGTTTCAACACCAAGAACCCGACCGAATTCATCAACAAGCTCTCCAGCGTCTATGGCTTCACCTGGTTCACTCACGCTGGCACACTGTACGTTTCGCGCACCGATGACGTGCAAACGACGCTGGTTCCATTGGTCAGCATGAGCAGTTCCAGCCAGCTACGCGATGCACTGACGAGCTTGGGTGTTCTTGATCAGCGTTTTGGCTGGGGTGAGTTGCCAGACCAGGGCGTCGCCCTGATCTCAGGCCCGCCCGCCTATGTCGAACTGATTGAAAAAACAATCAGGCTTCTTCCCTCGGTTGCTGGTGGTCAGCAAGTTGCCGTTTTTCGGCTGAAACATGCCTCGGTGGACGACCGGGTAATTTTCTTCAGGGACAAGGAAATCACCACCCCTGGCTTGATGAATATTCTGCGTAATCTGGTTTCAAATAGCTCCGGCGGCAACAACCGTTCTGGCATCAATAACGAGGCGCTGACGGCCATTGCCGCGCCATTGCGGGCTGCGCCGCCCGCGGTCTTCGTCGAGGGCACCAATGCCGCAGCGCCATCAGCGCCGGCCAACGCCCATTCAGCCCCGTCCGCTGGCAGCCAGGCAAGCGGAAATCGTGTCCGATCACCTTCAATCCAGGGCGATATTCGTCTGAACAGTCTCATCGTTCAGGATATTCCAGAACGTATCCCGGTCTATGAAAGACTGATCCGCGAGCTTGATGTCCCGACGGCTCTCATTGAAATCCAGGCCATGGTTGTTGACGTCAATAGCCAGCGCATGGAAGAACTGGGTATCAACTGGGGAGGTAGAGCGAACAAAAGCGCCTTTGGTTATGGTGATCCTGGAAATGTTCCTGCGGCAGGCACTTTGTCTTTGAACTGGTCGAAAATAAGGGGCGCAGTCAGTCCCAGCACGCTGGCGGTAGAGTCGGCCAATTTCCTGGTGACCCGCATCCGTCTCCTGGAAGGGATTGGTGACGCCAATGTGCGTAGTACCCCATCGGTGCTGACCCTGGATAACCAGGGTGCGCTTTTTGATCACTCACAAACTTTTTATGTCCGCGTACAAGGCGAGCGGGTCGCATCAGTTACGCCAGTCACCGCCGGAACGACATTGCGCGTGACGCCGCGTGTCATTGACAACGATGGCAAGCAACAGGTGCAAATGGTGGTCGATATCGAAGACGGCAAGATTCAGGACAGTGTTGTAGTTGATACCATCCCTACCGTGCAGCGCAGCAGTATCAGCACCCAGGCAGTGGTTAATGATAACGAAACCATGGTGATTGGCGGTTACAACAACGAGCAGGACATCCAGCGCGTTGACCGCATTCCGGTACTTGGAGAAATTCCGCTTCTGGGTGCCTTGTTCTCCAACAGGACGGTGGATCGGCAAAAGCGGGAACGCCTCTTTCTGATCAAGCCCAGGATTGTGACCCTGCCGACCATAACTCGCGAAAGCCTCCCCATCGATGTGGGAGCCCTGCAAATCGGCAAGAAGATTACGGCAAAACGTATTGGCAGCCCCTATAACAAGCTCGCCTCTGCATCATCTCCCGCCGGATTTCCCAGGGTTGGCGAAAATACGCAGAAATTTCGCGACAGCGATCGCAAACGAATTCTCGAGCAGGAATTGTCCATCGAGCAGAAAAATCTAAGTCAGGCTAAAAGGGATTTAACCGAGCAAGAAGCGGCGACGAACGCTATCGACAAAAATACGGTAGCGGATACCAGTCGCTTGCAGGCATTCAAGGATCGGGTAGTTCAGCATGAACGCAATATTCTGGCAATCGGCAAGGAATTATCGATGATCAAATAGACTGGAAACGCATCGGCGTTTCTGACTGCTTGCGTCAAGCTGTTTGAAAGTCGAGTTCGATGCCAGCGTCTTCCATGCGCCGGCGCAAGCGCGAGCGCGCCCGTGAGACGCGGCTGCGAACTGTCCCTAGTGGAATCGATAACATCACTGAAGCCTCTTCGTAGGAAACCTCATCGAGCGCCACGAGAAGCAGGACTTCGCGCATTTCACCGGGCAAATCGGCCAGTTCGGCCTGCAATAAATTCACGGCTTGACGCTGAGCCAGTGCTTCTGAGGGATCGGGGGTTTCCGATGCCAGGTTGGCGAGAGACTCTTCATCCTCGAACTTGTACTTACGTTGCACGGAACGGGACAAGTAGTTGCGCGTCAGATTCATCGCAATGCCGTACAGCCAAGTTGAAAGCGCCGATTCGCCACGGAAAGTAGCATAGGCACGAGCCGCCTCCAGGAAAGTCTGTTGCATCAGGTCTTCTGCATCGGCAGAGTTACCAATGTTTTTCAGAATAAAGCGATACAGTCGCTTCTGGTTGTCGTTAACCAACAGGCGAAACAATATTCCCGTTTCGTCCTTCTCGTTGGCGTTCTCGACCGCAAGCGGCTCGTCGAGCTGCAATTTTTTCTCCTGTTGTGTTACGCGGCCACCTAGGCTCCTTCTTTTGCGCTGTCGCTGATTACATTGCGCTAAGCAATGTAAAAGTCGAGATTCTCCTCCTGAATGGAAACAATTGTAAACAGCAGCGAGCGGAACAAAAAGGATTCGTGAATCCGAACGATAGGGCAATCTGCGCGCGCATCGAAATAATGTCCGCATCGAACAGATTTTGGGCGATGGCATACTGCGTGACACTCGATAGATGACGACGATGACATGCCACCGTGCACCATCAGGGTCGCTCTCGACAACCATGCCGATGGCCGCCTCAATGTTGTGGGCAGCCGTACCGCCCAGCCGGCATTGGTGAGCAAATTTTTCGATCTGACTGTCGGACAGTACATGCTCAAAAATACAAATTTGGTAAATACGGAATAGAGTAGTTGTTGAATACAATAATTCATTCGCATGGCCACCAAACAAAGCGGTCATTCAGGCAAAGTACCGTACCAACGTCAGCAGTCTGCGCAACACCAGCCAGTTATGTGATGTTTCAATATAGGCAGGAAAGCCGTTTTAAGTGAATAGCGCTTCCGGCTGGTTTCAGAGAGGAGCAGCCGCTTAAATGGTTGCTTGTAGAGCGAGTTCAGCGGCGGCTAATGGCCGAACTGAGACGGATCGACTCAATCTTAATTTCGTTGTCGCGCCGCACAACAAATCTCAGCCGCAGATTACGGGCACTTGTAATCTGCTTGCGTCGCTTTGGTTCAGTTCCCTCAATCGTCACCCATTTCAGCCAGTGGCGCATCGCTCAGATTTGCCTTTTGTAGCCAGAGCATGATTCCGGCCCAGACGAGGGCGAGGAACATCACTGCCCGGCCAAGCCAATCAAAGAAGCTGCCGATCATCCTCGCTTGGTTAATCAGGCCGAGCTGGCCAAAAATGTTCATCCAGTCGTGACTATCACTTTCGGCGCCGGTTTTGCCACCGAGTAGCATGATTTTGGGGTCGTAGGCGTCGTACATGTATACCGCCATATCAATAATCGAGAAACCGAGCAGCCAGAGGAATAGCGCGGCGCCAAAGGGATCGCGGCGTTTGTAGAGTAGTGCTACACCAAGCACGATAGGCATGAGGTGCTGCGCCAGTGTACCGCCCAGGATCATGATGAACTCGCCGAACCAGCGAAAAATGGCGTAGTGGCCGGCTTCGTGGAATGGCAGGAGAATGGTGTGCAGGAAAACACTGCCGGCCTCACCGGCCGGAATCTTGGCCTGGTGCCAGATGAAAATGGTCCACACCGAAAAAACGGTGAAGGTGACGCAGCGCCCAATCCAGTTGATTTTCGCCACTTGCCGGGGAACATGAAACAGCCAGATCGCCAGAAAACTCGTCTTTTCGGAAGACTCCAA
>JAGTRX010000157.1 GCA_018262285.1 Pseudomonadota bacterium
GCGGAATATGCCTATGAGCATCCATCTTTGCGCTCGCTGGTTTTTGTTTCCCCAGAGTCGCGGCAGATGGCGATTTTGCCGGCGCCTCCCGTGTTTCTCCCTCCGCCCCCGATGTTGATGCGCGCTCCGGGCGGTATGCCGGCCTATCCGCCGGCAATGGCGGTTGACGGACTGAACAGCCCGGCTCGGCCAAGCAATCGGGATAACACGATTTACCTGATGCAGCGAGCGCATACCTTTAGCCAGGATCTTCATCGGCGCGATGCGGCGGTCTATTTCTGGAATGCTCCCTTGAGTTACGGCTGGCTTTCGAATGGATATCCTTATCCCCCTGTTGTCGCTCCCGGATTCAATCAGACGGCAAAACCAAGTAATCGCGACAACGCTACCTATAATCTTGAGCGGGCACACCGCTTCAGTGCGGACGCTTACCGCAAGCCATGATGGGCGTATGTAAACGGATCGTCTTGTGCTGTCTGTGCTGGCAGATCGGGATTGCTGCTTGGGCTGACGATTCAGGTTTTGTCTTGAAAGAGCCGGTGGTTGCCGATTTCAATGCGATTCTCAATAGCCAGGCTTCGGAAGTGGGGGTTTTTTTCTATCAGGGGCGGCAGAGTATTGTCCTGATCGACTTTCCCGATTTGTCGGCGCAGGGGCGGATGTTTAATCGGCTGGTGGCGTTGATCGAGCGGATTGGCGCGCCGCGCGAGCGGGTGCTGAGCAACGAGGAACTGGCGGGTTTCATTCGTTCGACCGGCAGTACCGAGAGCAATTTCGCTTATGGCAACGACTTTTTGGTCAGCGAGCTGGTGGTTTTCTTCAACCTGGCCGACCTGGGAAGCGTGGTGCTGACGGCGGAGGAGTTGGCCCTGCGGCAGTTCTTGATCGATCAGAAACTGATGGTCATGCGCATGGGGTTCTATCAGGCCTTGCGACCGCGGGCGGTGGTCTTGTCGCTGCCGCAGGTCAAGGCGCCGGTAACACCGTTGGCGCGGCGGACCATTCTTGCTCATGAACTCGCGCATGCCGAGTTCTACACCAACGCCAAATATGCGGGGTATTGTCGATATTTTTGGGCCAAGGTGATGAGCGAAGCGGAGCGCGAATCGTTTCGCCAGTTTCTGGGGCGATCCGGCTATAACCCGGAGAATCGCGAAATGATGATTAACGAAATGCAGGCCTACTTGATGCACACTCCGGACGAGCGGGCGTTCAGTCCCAAGCGCCTTGGCCTTAACGCCAAACAGGTCGATGCACTCCGCCAGAAATTCAGGGATGGCTACCCCGACATGGTTTACGGTGGGCTGTGATCGGGGCGACGATGCTTCGCAAGTGGCGCGCAGCATTTTTGCTGCTCTGGCTGGTGCTTTTTCGCTTGGTTTGTGCGGCCGAAGGTGTGGCGCTGGTTATGGCTACCGAAGGAGATATTGTTCGGCAGACAGGTGGCGAACAAGTTCAGTTGCCGGCTTTTTCCTGGGTGCAACGGGGAGACGTGTTGTTCTTTTCGCAGGGTTCGAAAGTGCGACTGCTCTATGCCGCTAGTGCGCGCCAGGAGGTGTGGGGTGGCGCTGGGAGCCTGAAAGTCGAGGACACCATGTCGCGCGCCAACGGATTGGAGCGTCTGCAGGTGAAGTCGCTAACCCTACCGGTGGCAGCCCAAATCATGAAGACCCCGACGCTGGATACCCAAGGCAAGATTGTTGTGGCTAGAGTGCGCAGTATTCCCGCTCTGGATGCCGTGGAGCGCCTGGAGAGTGAATATCGCCGCTTGCGCATGGAGGCGGCGCTCGACGACCTTAACCCACAGTTGTTCTTGTTGGCTGGCCTGCTGGAAATGCGTGACGTCGCACGTCTGGAACAGGCGCTGGCCGATCTTCAGGTGTCGTATCCGGACAACATGGAGGCCAAGGTTATTGTGGCTTTGTACCAGAAGGCTTTGCGCAATATGCGCTGATTGGGATAATCGTACGGTTAAAGAGTTTTGTCAGAGGAGGAATGTAATGAATTTTGTGAAAAAAATGACCGGGGTTGCTGTTTTGGCTGCCGTGAGTTCAGTTGCATTTGCAGATTGTTCAAGCCCGCTTTCCAGTTACGCTTGGTATATGGCCAATGGTGATCAGGCGAGTGCCAATCAGATCGCACAAAATCACCCCGAATGTTTTGCCGGTGGGGCAGCGACATCGAATGCCTCGATCAATGCCACCGCATTTTCGCAAGTCTCGGCTATTTCCAGTGTGATCAGTGCGCGTTTCTCTAACGTTGCGGCCGGGCCTTCTGGCTTGGCGAGCGCTGGCTTGAACAAAGGGCTGGCGGCTGGCGGTAAGGCACAGTCCTGGAATATGTGGGCAAACGTTGAAAAGAACGATACTGATCTCGATTACAAGACCGGAACCCGGTTGGTTACCGGTTCCAACGATATCGTAACAACGGTGCTGGGGGCTGATTACACCTTCTCGCCAGCGTTGGTTGGTGGGGTTTCAGTCGCTTTCGATAATGGCGATGGCCGGGGCAAGACGGTCAATACCGCCTTTCCTTTTACGCGTAATCAAAACGACACCGGTTCGGATGGGTTCTTGATTGCGCCATATGTGGGCTACCAGTTGAGCAAAGAGTTTGTGCTCGATGCTACGGTTGGCTTGGGTAAGGGCAATTACTCCGCTACCGGAGGTGTCAAGGCTGAGGCTGATCGCTGGTTCGCTGCGACCAACCTTTCCTATAACCGCTGGATGGGTAATGTGCAATTGACCGGTAAGCTCTCTTACCTGCACGGCGAAGAAGATTACGGTGACACCAAGGTTAACGGGGCTGCGGTGGCGAAAACCGGGGCCACCAATAAACTGGACCAGATTCGCTTGGGCGTTCAGGCTGGCTACTGGGTGAACGGATTCATGCCGTATGCCGGGCTGGGTTATAGCAACAATGTTAATCGTGAGAGTGATGCCGGCAAGGATCCTTTGGGCCGCGATACTTTCCTGGCCACGATTGGCGTCAATTTCTTCGGCATGAACAGCAAGATCACCGGAGGTCTGGCCTACACGCAGGAGTTGAACCGCGATCACTCGGATAATCAGATTTTCTCCGGCAATATCAATTTCCGCTTCTGATGTTTTCTGGCGGGTTCTCCCGTCGGTTGGCCGCGCTCCTGGGCGCGGCCTTTTGCATTCTGGCGGCTGCTTGCAGCAGTTTTTCCGAGGATTTTGGCCGTGGACCGCAGCAGGTTCGAGCGTGGGCGGCGGAGCGGGGCTTCGTCAGCCTGGACTTGGTGCTTTCTTCTTTTTCCCTGTTGGCTCTGGTCAGGGGGCAGGCGGGCGGTGCGTGGACGGTCTATATCGAGGGCGATGGTGCGGCGTGGCCGACGCCCTACCATCCCCCGGTTGATCCGACACCGAGCGATCCGCTGGCCTTGCGCCTGGCCGTTCAGGATGTGACATCCAATGTGGTGTACCTGGGGCGACCGTGCCAATATCTGTCTTCTGCGGCATTGGCTGATTGTCCCGCCAGATTCTGGCTCGGCCATCGATTTTCGCCGCAGGTATTGAGCGCCTATCAGGAGTGGCTGGATCGCTTCAAGCGCCAATATGGGGTACGGGAGTTTCGCCTGATCGTCTATTCTGGCGGTGGCGTTCTGGCCAGCTTGCTGGCCGGCCAGCGGGAGGACGTCGTGCAACTGGTGACTGTCGCCTCGCCTCTGGATATATCGGCCTGGGTCAGGCACCACGACTTGTCGCCCTTGAAGGATTCGCTCGACCCCGTACAGTACCTTTCGCGGCTGCCGCCGCGGAGCACGCATCTGGTTGGTGGCGCCGACGATATCGTGCCGGCGCATGTGGTTCAGGGGGCGATGGATCGTTTGGGCGGCGAGGTGCGCGTCATCAAGGGATACGACCATGTTTGCTGCTGGTCGCGCGACTGGCGGAAGTTTTTAGGAGAGCTTCGATGAAAATCCGATCACTCTGGCTGGGGCTGTCGATCGCTTTGCTTGCCGAATCGGCGATGGCCCAGATGATGATGCGTCCGCCGGCTTTTGCCGGGGGAATTCCGGGGCGGGCGAGCATGGACGCCATCTTCATGCAGCGGCATCAGGCGCGCACCCTGCTTTACCGTGAAGCGCTCGAAGAGCTGCGCAAGAATCCGCAAGCGGCGGATTTGCCGATTTGTGGAGCGGGCATTTCAGGCCCGTGTCTGGCGACCGACAAGTCCGTGCAGGCGACTCCCCCAACTGTCGGGGCGTCGGTCGCCAAGCCGGCGCTACCGGTCGATACTCCGCCGGTAGCGGTCGTGCCGGCCAAGAAGCCTGCCGTTTCTGCGCCGACCGTTGTACCTAAGGCCGTTCCTGAAGCGCCAACGATCTCGGCGCAAGCTCCCGAAAAGCCCTCCGAAGAAACGGTGGTGAAGAAGGTGGCGCCTCCAACGCCCAAAGAGGGGCGCCGTATTGCGCTGCTGTTTGGCAACAACGACTATGCGACTCCCATCCCGCCGCTGGAAACGCCTATTGCCGATGTCAGCGAGATTGCCGCCGTCCTGACCAAACGCTTCGGTTTTAGCACCCAGGTCATTAAAAATGCCGGGCAGGCGAAAATTATCGAGGAACTCAATCGGGTGGCGGCGACGGTCGGGCCGGAAGACAGTGTGCTGTTGTTCTATGCCGGTCACGGCTATTTGATGGACGATATCGGGATGGGTTTCTGGATACCGGTAGATGCTTCGGTGAAGACGGCCAAGGGGTGGATTTCGAACAAGGACATTTCAAAGCTGTTGGGGGCCATTCCGGCGCATCAGCTGATCCTGATTTCCGACAGTTGCTTCTCGGGGACTTTGACCAAGGAACAGAAGGTTGCCGAGGGGGCGCTTGCCTCGCCGGAAACATTGAGCCAGCGCCGCTCGGTGGTGGTGCTTTCTTCGGGCGGGGATGAGCCGGTTTCCGACGAAGGCAAGGATGGACATTCCATCTTTGCCTGGAATCTGATTCGCGAATTGAAGGGAATGGGGGCGCTCACGCCGGGGGTCAGGGTGTGGAAAACCGTCCATGGCGAGGTGAAGAAGGATTACCCGCAAGAGCCGCAATATGGTGCCGTGGTCTCGGCCGGGCACGTGGCCGGGGGCGATTACCTGTTCCTGCCCAAGTAGCATCAGCTGATGCCGGCCCGGAAGTGATCTTCCGGGCAGTCAGCGCTCGCTTCAGCTCAGGTAATTGGCAATCCGTACGTAATCGGCGACCGAAACGTCTTCGGCGCGCAGGGTCGGGACGATGCCGAGCTCGGCGAAGCCGGCATCGCTCAGCGTTCCCTTCAGCGTGTTGCGCAGCATCTTGCGGCGTTGTGAAAAGGCAGCGAGGACGACCTGACCCAGTTTGGCATGGCTCTTGGCGGTCAGTTCGCTCGTGGCTTTCGGGATCAGGCGAATGACTGCCGACTGCACCTTGGGTGGCGGGTCGAAACTGTCCGGCGGCACGTCGATCAGCCATTCCATGTGGAAACGGTATTGCAGCATCACCGAGATGCGGCTGAATTCGGAGTCGCCGGGGACGGCGACCATGCGTTCGACCACTTCCTTTTGCAGCATGAAGTGCATGTCGTGCACGATCTCTGCATAGTCGGCCAGGTGGAAGAGCAGCGGCGTCGAGATGTTGTAGGGCAGGTTGCCGACCAGGCGCAGGTTGCGGCCGATGCTGGCGAAATCGAAGGCCAGCGCGTCGCCTTCGTGGATGGAGAGGCGCTCGCGCGGGTGCTGCTTCTTCAGCCGGGCGATCAGGTCGCGGTCGATTTCGACGACGTGCAGGTGGTCAACGCGGGTGAGCAGTGGCTCGGTGATGGCGCCGAGGCCGGGGCCGATCTCGACGACGGTGTCGCCGCGTTGCGGGGCAATGGCCGAGACGATGGCGCCGATGATGCCCTG
>JAGTRX010000158.1 GCA_018262285.1 Pseudomonadota bacterium
CCCACAGATCATGCGTCATGCAGCAGTGCTGATCACAGCAATCCTGGTGGCCGTGACATTGGGTGGCATCAAGAACTTCATCAACAGCCCGGACGATTTGGGCAACCGTAATCTCCTTGGCCGGACGTGCCAGACCATAACCGCCGCCGGGGCCTCGCACACTTGTAATCAGCTCCTGCCGACGTAATTTGCCGAAAAGCTGCTCCAGATAGGACTGGGAAATTTTCTGCCGTTCACTGATGCTGGCCAGCGTCACCAGAGCCTCATGGCTGTTCATGGCCAAGTCGACCATGGCGGTTACGGCAAAACGTCCTTTGGTGGTCAATCGCATCACTGCCCCCTCAACAATTCCCTACAATTTTTGTCGAGAATACAGAAGCCGACTAATTCAGTCAACTATTTTGCCGAGATGTTCGGGATCAAAATGGCTACCTGCTTTGGGCGCAGCCGTGCATTTGATCCCAGCCGACTTGAGTTGCTTGATGAGCAGATTGAGACGCCGATCACTTTCCGCCGCATGGTCGATCAGGCCGTGAATCGCTTGGGCTATCGGGTCATTCTGTTCGCGCACCACGGCGTAGGCAGAAAAGCCCATTTTTTCAGCCTGTGCTTCGCGCTGCTTGCCCTCTTCCGACTTGTCGATGATGCGCGCCGGGTTACCCACCGCCGTATCGCCCGCCGACACCGGCTTGGTCACTACCGCATTGGAGCCGATACGGGCATTTTCACCAATGATGATTGGCCCCAAAACCTGAGCACCGGCACCAACCACCACGCCGTTCTGCAAAGTCGGATGGCGCTTGCCTTTGTTCCACGAGGTGCCACCCAGAGTCACGCCGTGGTAGAGCGTCACATCATCACCAATCTCGGCCGTCTCACCAATCACCACACCCATGCCGTGGTCAATAAAGAAACGGCGGCCAATAGTGGCGCCAGGATGGATCTCGATGCCGGTCAGAAAGCGGGAAAACTGCGAAAGAAAGCGCGCCAGCCAGCGCAGCCGATGTCCCCACAGCCAGTGCGCCACGCGGTGCAGAATGAGGGCGTGAATGCCGGGATAGCAGGTCAGCACCTCCCAGAAGGTGCGCGCTGCCGGGTCACGATCAAATACGGATCGGATATCTTCGCGCAAATGCTGGAACATGAGAATGCACTCCCGAACAGGATCAGAAGTGAATTCTAAAATACCCGAGTAATTTTGTCAGCAATAACTTTCACCGACAAACACAAGCCAAAAAATCAATATCCCCAGATCTTGGAGAGATTGAGCATGTGCATGATTTTGTCGCGCGGCACTACTGTCTTGACGGCAAATTCAGAACGCGCCGTATCGCGCTTCATGCCATCCATGTAGGGCATACCGTCGCCGCGCGACAAGGAAATCACCTTCGGCGTACTTACTGTCTCGCCCCGCTTGACCACCAGCGCCGTTTCGCCGTTGTCGAGCTTGACGAAAGTGCCGGGCATGTAGAGACCGATTTCCTTGATCAGGGCATCGACCAGTTCGGCGCAACCTTCGCGTTCCGCCACATAGATTTCGCGTGCCGCCACCGGCGGCTGAATGGCGCGACGATAAGCGCGCGGGCTGATCTTGGCGCAAAAAACATCAAGCACACGCAAGAGTTGCGATATCACAAGACCAGAGGGCGTCTTGACTTCGCCTGGCACGAGGATGAGATGCTGATGATGCTGGCGCACGGCTTCCAGCCAGTTCTGGCTCGAAATTCCCTTCTTGCGCAGAAAAAGATAGCCGCGCTCACAATGGGTATCGACTTCGCGCCGCTGATCTTCGGTCAGCGGCTCTTTCTGTTGCAATAGCGCCATTTGCAATTCGATCATGGCCACATTCATGCTCAGTGCTGCCCGCACGGCATCGCGGCGCGCGGCCTCCGGCCACCCTAAACGACCGGAAATCACCGAAGCCAGAACCGCCACATGCAAAGAATGAGCATAGGCGTAGCGGGTGGCGTCCTTTAATAGGATGGAGGCCAAAGCCGCATCAGGATCGTTATCGGTCAGCGTGGTGACAAGAAAGGAAGTTCCTGTCAGCTTGTCTTCAAGCATTTCCTCGTTATTGGCGTACTTGAGAAAATAGACCACCTTGGAAAACAAGTCATCCCAAAGCCAGAAGGGGTTGAACACCGGTGACTCTTCTTGTACCGGCGGCGCTGCCGCAACAGCGGCAAAATCTTCCTCCGACACAAACAGGCCACGTTCGAGCAAGCCTTCAAGCTGATGCTGATTTTGGACAACATAGCCCTTGCTCAGGAGCAGATTGTTTTGTGCATCAAAAACGTCCCAGAGCAGCGGCCTGCCCAGCTTGAGGTGATTCGCATTCAGTCGATTCATCTGACCCAGTTCCCGCAAAAACCAAAGACCCGGCAAATGCCAAGGCGCAACGGTCGAAAATTACATGCTAAGACGAAATCTGTCTACAGATTGTCGATGGCAAGCAAGTCAATAACAACAGACATCTGTGGTGTTGACAAGACAGGATTAACGACTCCGCATGTAACTGCCATCGCGGTTACAATCTGCATCAGGACAAGCGATTCAACACTCTTTCGGCATGAACCCAAGCATCCTCTTTCTTGATTTCGACGGCGTACTGCATCCTGTTGGCGGTGCCAGCAGTGCTGGCTTGTTTTGTCGCCTGCCATTGTTCGAATCGCTGCTGCGCGAACCGGAATTTCTGCAGGTGAGCATCGTCATCACCTCGACCTGGCGCGAGGTTTATCCACTCGATCGCCTGCTGGCGCTGTTTTCACTTGATATCCGGCCAAGGGTTATCGGCACCACGCCAGTTCACAAGGATGAGGACCGTAGCTTTGTGCGCTACCGTGAAATCTGTGCCTGGCTGAAAATTCACCCCGAAGTAAAGCGCTGGGTCATTGTCGATGATGCCGTGGATCAATTTCCGTCCGACAAACGCGCCAATCTTGTCTGCACCGACCCCTGGATCGGTCTGGAAAGCGAAAGCCTTCACGCCCTGCGCCAACGCCTGAGCGACAATCCGGACAAATCCGCAGCCGCTCAGATCCCCCTGCCGCTTTGACATGTTGATCCCGATACTTGCTCTACTCGGCGGTCTTGCACTCCTGATCTGGAGTGCAGACCAAGCGTGCTAGGGGAGATTCGTTAGACGCTAGTGCGTCTTTCACACTAAAGCCTGCTCAAAATCAGCCACCAGATCATCGAAGTCCTCAATACCGACCGAGAGGCGGATGAGCGAATCGGCAATGCCCATCTCAGCCCGGGCTTGCGGCCCCATTTCCCAGAAAATGGTTTGCGCCGCTGGAATCGCCAGCGTGCGCGTGTCGGCCAGATGCGTCGAGCAGATGACCATTTGCAGACGATCGAGAAAATCGAAACAATCAAGCCGGTCGATCAGTTCAAAACTGATGATGATGCCGTAGCCCTTGAAAAGTTTGGTCGCTAGCGCATGCTGCGCATGGCTGGGCAGCCCAGGATAATAGACCCTGGCCACCGCCGGATGCGCCTCCAGCCATTGCGCCAAGCGCAGAGCATTATCACAGGCCCGATCGGTGCGCAGACCCAGCGTTTCTGAGCCAACCGCAATGCGATGCGCCGATTCCGGCGACAAGGTTGCGCCGCAATCGCGCAAGCCCTTTTTGCGAATTTGCGTGATGCCCCACTGCTCCGGCGGCAAGGTTTTGTAGGCTTCGTGGATATTGGGAAAACGCCGCCAGTCGAAACAGCCGGTATCGGTCACCGAACCGCCCAAGGCATTGCCGTGGCCAGAAATGTACTTGGTCAGAGAATGAATGATGAGACCGGCGCCCACTGTTTTGGGTTGAAACAGCCAGGGCGAAGTCATCGTGCTGTCGACGATGTAGAGCAAGCCACGCTCGGCACAAAACTGGCCGATGTTTTCCAAATCGGCCACCTGCGTACGCGGATTGGCGATGGTCTCGACGAAAACCGCCCGCGTTCTGGGCCCAATGGCGGCAGCCACGAGCGCAACATCGGTGACATCGACATAACTGATATCGATGCCCAAATCGGCCAAAGTCCCGAAAAAGCTACTGGTATTGCTAAAGAGAAAACGGCTGGCAATCAGATGGTCACCCTTGTGCAGCAAAGGCAGCAGGGTGCCGGCAATGGCTGCCATGCCGCTGCTGAAGGTCGCGGTGGCAACACCTTCCTCCATCTTGTTAATGCGCGATTCAAGCGCGGTCGAGGTCGGATTGCCCTGTCGACCATAGACATAGCCAGGCTTCCTGCCCTGAAAGACTTCGGCTATTTCCCGCGCATTCTTGTAGCCATAAGCCATGGCAACATGCATGGGCTTATGTACGGCGTTATGCTCAATCGGCGACTCCAGGTCGGAATGGAGAACACGCGTAACAAATCCTGACTTCATATCGATGATCCAAGTGAAATTATAAATGGCAGATAATGACGGCTACTCGCCGGCAAGACAAGACCCGCAAGGATCGGAAAAACTGTCGGCCCTGCCACCGGGAAATCTGCGCCTGCCCCCCGGATCGGCCTGAAAGCCGAAAGCATTCATGCCCTGAGCAGGCTCCTGGGCGATAATCCCGAAAAATCCGCAACCGTTTAGACACCCTTGCCACTTTGATATGCTGACCCCGATACTTGCTCTGCTCGCCGGCCTTGCCATCCTGATCTGGAGCGCCGACCGCTTTATTGCCGGCGCTGCCCAGACGGCGCGCCACTTCGGTATGCCACCACTGCTCATCGGCATGGTCGTCGTCGGCTTCGGTACCTCAGCGCCGGAACTGCTCGTTTCACTGTTATCAGCCCTGCAAGGCAATCCCGGCATTGCGCTCGGTAATGCCTACGGTTCCAACATCGCCAATATTGCGCTTATTCTCGGCTTAACAGCGCTGATCAGCCCGATCATCGTCCATTCGCGCGCCGTTGTCCGCGAACTACCCATTCTGGCCGGTGCTACAGCACTCGCTGCCTGGCAACTATGGGATGGCCAGATCAGCCGGCTCGATGCCATCATTCTGGCCATTGCCTTTCTTCTGATCATGGTCTGGAATATCCACAGAGGCATGCGGGAACAAGGTGACGCCCTGGATTCCGAAACCGTGCGCGAACTCGACGAGCACGCCATGCCAATCCGGCGCGCCGTGTTCTGGCTAATCGTCGGCCTCATCCTGCTTATCGCCAGTTCACGCCTGCTGGTCTGGGGCGCCGTCGACATCGCCAGATCCCTTGGTGTCAGCGATCTTTTCATCGGCCTGACCATCATTGCCATTGGAACCTCGTTGCCGGAACTGGCCTCTTCCATCATCGCCAGCCGCAAGGACGAACACGACATCGTTTTCGGCAACGTCATCGGCTCCAACCTGTTCAATACGCTGGCCGTTGTTGCCATTGCCGGTTTCGTTCAACCGATGCAGGTGCCGCCCGAGGTGCTTGGACGTGACATGCTGGTCATGGGTGCTCTCACCCTTTCCCTTTTCGCGATCTGTTATGGCGGCAAGAAAGCGGGCAAAATCAGCCGCTGGAAAGGCGCTCTTCTTACAACCGCTTTCGTCGCCTACACCGCCCACCTGCTGGTGACGGCATGAGAAATGCGAACAGCCAGGCCACATTCAAATATCGCGGCGATCTCACCAGCGCCGCCGGCAACTTCGTGGTCTGCCTCATCATGGCCATTTCGAGCGGCCTCATCGCCACTGCCCCGCTTGGGCAAGCCTATCTCAGCCATGGCATTGTCGCCGGCCTGCTGTCTGCCATCCTTGGCACCAGCCTGCCCCCACTGCTTGGCGGCAGCCCGCACCAGTTCAATGCGCCCCGCCTTTCGGTGGCGACCATCCTCGCTGCCGGCGTGATAACCATGCTGGCCAGCCCGGTTCTGCGC
>JAGTRX010000059.1 GCA_018262285.1 Pseudomonadota bacterium
CTGTATCCAACAAGAGCACCTCGCAACAGGTTCTCGAATTGCTTTTCCGGCGTGGCGGCGTCCCCCCCGGCAGCTATCGGATAGTAGGCATCGGGCGACGCTGGGAGTCCGAGGCATTGATGCTGAAGACGGGAGCCGTTGATGCGGTGATAGGCGACGAGCCACATGCGACTCACATGGCTGCGGAAAAAATCGCATTCCCTCTGGTCCACCTGGGAAACCCAGAAATGGCGAGGCTCTATGCCGGTGCCGGTTTCCTTAGGGGAGCCTTGATTGCCCGTAGCGACAAGCTGGAAAAGGATAGCGGCAAGACCGAACTGATGGTCAGGATCCTCAAGCGCACTTTAGCTTGGATCAGCAATCATACGGCCGAGGAATTTGCTAACGCCATGGCAATCACCGACCCCGATGATCGGCAAAAATTGATTGCAATATTGAAGAAATACCCGCGCCAGTACAGCAAGGATGGCGCCTTTTCGAGTCGGCAATTACGCGAAACGGAGATTTTCTTTATCGACTCACAAGCCGGGAATGAATTGGCTCAAAATTTCCGGATTAATTCGATGATCAATGACCGTTGGGTGGGTCGGCGCGATTAAAATAAGGCTTCAATGCTGAGAATACACGCCAACAACCTTCCCACGCTTCGTTTGGTCGGCCTGATCCTGCTTATTCTGCTCTGCCTGGTCGTTGAGGGCATCTGGGTAAAGGAACTCGCCAACAGCAAGGCACGTTCGGTCCATTTATCGAGCGCTCGTGAGCATTATGCTGTAGTGCTTGCGGAACTGGATCGCCGCTGGGGCCAAGAAGCCTTCAATCTCAAGACCCGCATCGAGTCCCAAAACATCCTTGACGATCCCAAGGGACGTAACGAGCAACTGCAAACCTTCCTGATTTCCCAAGGAAGCAGTATCGAATTTCCCTCTCTCAGAATCGAGAAAACCACCGGCGAGGTGATTGCAGCGTATGACTACACCAACCACGCCAATCCCAAAGTCACACTTCTGCCGGGACAGCTATCAACCTGGGTGCGCAGCGCAGCGGATGGCAACCTATATTTTGTAATCCGGCAGTTCATCTGGCTGGGCAAGGAAAATGGCTACCTACTCCTTTTCAAGCCACTGGATCACTCGCTACTGACACAGACCACCTACCCGGGTACCCGCCTGAGTCTGTGGTGGAAGGGCGACGCAACTGCCTCTTCGGACGGTGAAGACGGTCTACGCTCACTCGCCACCCGTCTCCAAAAGCCGGAGATCAGCAAAACCAGCCTGGTGCTGATGTGGCCGGGGCCTGTAAGCGACAACACCCCGAAACTTCTTGTCGAGATCCTTTCCGACGAACTGCTAGAGACTGGCGATATTGTGAAACCGATGGTCTTTCTGTTGCTGCTTATCGTCACGCTGGCCATCGGCTTCTCTGCGCTCAACCTGGAAATTGCAGGGCGTGCCAAAGAGACGACAGAAGACGACTAGGCCCTAAACGGCGACACCGATGACCAGGTGGCAACTGTGCCACCAATCGCTCCTCTCGCCTCTGGCGATATGTATCGGATGCACGTCAACTACGCCAATTTAAAACAGGGCTGACAACCAATAGCACGGCCAATTCGGGGATCACAATTCCGGCCTGAATCCTGCTTTCTCGTCTTGCATGCGCACCTCCTTTCGGGGTCCCCCATTCCTGATAGCTTACACACACAAAATGTTCGCCCAAAAAAAATAGGCATGAACAAAAAAACGGATCGAATTGGTCTTTTATTGCTCTTATGCAGTTCTGTCGCGCTGGCTACCACCGATGCACCTGCGAGCAGCCTGTCAAAAAAGATGCAATTGGCCGAGCAAAAATCGAAGTTGGTCGAGAGGCTGATTGGCCCTCTCTCGGATAGCCAGACCCCGGAAAACACTATTCTGTTAGCCAATAACCGCCGCCTGCTCGAACAGGCGCGCACTGCAATTAGCAGAGCCCAGCCGGACGAGGCCGTAGAAAAATTGGACGAGGCATTGCGCAACCTTTCGCGCGCAAACGCTAACCTGAGCAGCGAAAAGAATGCTTCTGAACGACAAAAAAAACAGTTTGAGGAACGCGCAGCCCAAATTGAGAGCTTCCGTCAATCACTCCAAGACATGGCCACCTCGCCACAAGCTGCAAACGCCATACAGCAACTGACAATTCAGATCGACAGCTTGACCGAAGAAGGCCGCAAATTGATGCTGAGCGGTAGACAGGAAGATGCCATCAAGCACATGTATGCAGCATACAAACTTGCAATCGAGGAAATCTCCCGCTTGCGAGAGGGGCAGGAAGTCGTCGTGCGCCTGCACTTCAATTCTCCCAGAGAAGAGTTTGCCTACGAACAAAAACGGTATTATTCGAATGAGATTCTGGTCGACATGATGAGCGGGCAAGACCAGCTCAGCCCGGAAATCCGAAAACGCGTAGAGTCCCTGGTCAAGGCTGCAGTCGATATAAAAAACGGGGCAGCGTCAAAAGCCGGCGCGCACGACTATCCTCTGGCCATTCAGGAAATGGAAAAAGCCATTCTGCAGTTGAACCGCGCACTACAGATCATGGGCATGCCGGTATTCTAGCCAAGTGGGAAGGCTCAGAGCCCTCGCACTTGGCACCCGGAATGCAGAGAACTTTACTTTGCCGCGGGGAGCGGACGCAGGTGCGCAACTCCACCGTAACTGCCAATCCACAAATCCCCCTTGGCGGAGGAGCCCATGGCAAATACATTATTGGCAAACAAGCCATCCTCAGTCGTCATTGCCTTGGCAAACTTGCCGCTCTCCGGCTGGTAATAGCTTAAGCCGTTGTTGGTCCCAATCCAAAGCTTTCCAGCCGGGTCGGTATGCAACATGAAAACATGGTTCCCGGGTAGGCCTTCGATCGTCGTGTAATTGGTCCAGCGCTTGCCATCGAACCGTGAAAGCCCGCCACCCCAGGTGCCCGCCCAAACATTTCCCTGGCGATCGACTTCAAGCGAAACAACATAATTCGGGTTATAGGCCACATCGACTCCCTGCAAACCCATTTCCTGTTTCTGCTTGGCGTGGTGAGTCGACTGTTTTCCCGGATCGTTCTTGAACGCAATGGCATCCTTGACCTTCGCATAAGGTGCACCGAGGCCCTTCGCATGGTTCCAGTTCTCCCACTTATTGGCCGAGAATCTTGCCATGCCCCCCTCGGTTGCCAACCAGATGTCGCCGTTCTTGCCTTCGGCAAGACCGTAGATCCAGTCGTTTGGCACCCCACCCTTGGTGTTCTCCACCGTATAGAGATCCCATTTGCTCCGATCATCGAGATTGCCGCCACGAATGCGGTTAACCCCTGACCAAGTGGCAATCCAGATGTCGCCGTTCGCCGCGGTCAGCACGTCATAGACGAAGGCGTCACCCAAGCCCTCCGGAATATTGTAGGTTTTCCACTTGCCGGTCTTCTCGTCGAGCAATGACAGACCTCCGCCGTAGGTACCGACGGCAATCATTCCCTTGACACGCCCGACATAGAACATGCCATTGGAAAGAAGTCCGTTCTTGGCGTCATAAAGTTTGAAGCTGTCGTCCTTGGTGTCATAACGAACCACACCGCCGGAGGTTCCGACCCAGACGACGCTGCCGTCCAGATAGATCGACTTGACATTCTTGTTCCCGACGCGGAAATGGGTGAATTTCGCTGCCGGATCAACCGTAACCTTGCCTTCACGCTCCTGAGGTTGCTGCTGAATCGGCGGGTGCTGCCCGGTCATCGGGGGATGCACCGGGGCAGCCGCAGGCTTTGCCGGCTCGCCATGGGCAATGCCGACTTGAATTGCCAATAGCGCGCCGAATGCGATAGAACCCAGATGACCAGCTTTGGAAGGGGCGTTCATCGAATTACCTTTCTGCTACAAAATTCACTGTGGTACAACACGTACGACGCCGCGCTTGGTGCCGGCCCAGATATCGCCATTTGGCGCAACCGTAACGGCATAAACATGGGAATCAAAAAGTCCGTCCGGCTTGCCCAGGTTTTTCCAGGACTTGCCGTCATAGCGCGAAAGCCCCTTGTCCGTACCAAACCAGAAAACGCCCTTCTCATCCTGCGCCATTGAATAAACGATGTTGCCGGCCAAACCGTCCTGCGTCGTCAGATTCGTCCAGCGTTTGCCATCGAAACGGGAAACTCCCCCACCCCAGGTACCGGCCCAGATGCTGCCATCGGGTGCCGCATGGATTGAAAATACATAGTTCGGATTGTAGGAACCCAGGCCCTCGACCTGTGTCGTCAGGTCGTGGCGGGAGCGGGTGCCCAACCCGGTATTGGAACTTGCCTGCAGATTGGCGGTATTGTCGGCCCCCAGGCCATCCTTGTGAGTCCAGGAGCGCCAGCGCTTGCCGTCAAACATCGAGACGCCGCCCTCGGTACCAAACCAGACGCGCCCTCCCTGATCAACCGATAAGCCATAGACCCACTCGTTAATCAACTCCTTGACATAGGTCTTGAATTTTCCGGTTTTGACATTGAAGTAATTCACCCCGGCCCAAGTTCCAATCCAAAGATTTCCTTCCTTGTCATTAACGAAGGAATATATCCAGTAATCAGCCAGGCCATGCATCGGGAAATAAGTCTTCCACTTACCGTCCTTGTAACGGGAAGCACCGCCAGCATTGGTGCCAAACCATTTATAGCCTTCACTATCGACGCCGATAGCAAAGACATATTCATTGGCCAAACCATGCTGACGAGTAAAGGTATTCCGCGGCTTGCTGGCCTTCAGGTCAATTTCGTGAGCACCAACCGACGTTCCGACCCACAGGGTGTTGGTCGACTTCTCGACGGTCAGCGCACGGACGTAAACATTGTCGCCCACCTCAAACGAATCAACGACCCGCACCCCAGCCTTGTCGGCAGCCAGCACCGGCTGAAATACTCCTTGCACCAGGAATGCGGCACCACAAAGCCATAATTTCAATTTCATCTCAGTGTTCTCACGAAAGCCAATACATCCAGGATCTGTCCATCCTGCAAAATACCAAAAAACGGGGGCATGGTTTTCTTGCCACTTTTCACCGACTGCATCAGCACGATATCAGGCTGATTGAGACGCTCCCCCATCCGAAACTTCGGCGCATCGGGGACCACCCCTTCGCCGCGGGGGCCATGGCAGGCGGCACAATGCATGCTGTACAACTGCTGCCCCTGGACAATATTAGCGGCAAGTGCCGGCTGCACCAAGGCAGCACTCAGCGCCGCAGCGCACGTCAATCTAAGTAGTAGAGCCATCATCCCATTCTCCTTACATCCATCCTGTCGCCAACGTCACATTCGACGCTGTTTCTTTTTACCCTTAGCAGCAGGATCGATATTCCTGATCCGATTTGCCTGTGCCTGATACTGTTCAGCCAGCGCCCGGTCGGCCGACACTGCCAAGCCGCTACCGGTGGCATAAGCCAGAGCCAGCGCGTCGATTGCCGGCAGGTAGTCGCTGGCGGCCGCCAACTTGATCCAGTTCAGGGCCGCAGGCGTGGTGCGATCAGCCTCGGTATACCCCAATTCACCTTTTAAATAAGCTTGAGCAATCACGTTGATCGCCAGCAACTGGCCCTTTTCGGCAGCCTTGAGTATCCAGTCTCTCCCGAGCAAGATATCCTTTTTTGTGCCCTCGCCCGACGAAATCATCACCCCCAGGCCCAACATGCCATCAGGCTCGCCTTGCTCCGCCGATTTCCGAAAAAGAACGATGGCATCCTCATCAAAATCCGTGCGGTCAAGAATTTCACCCAGGAGTGCCTGGGCCTTTGCGTGCCCGGCCAGCGATGCCGCACGCAGGGGCACCATCGCCCCAACCACATCGCCATCCCGATAGCTTTTCACGCCGGCCTGATAATCCTCCTCCGGCCCCGCGATTGCGCTGGCCGAGAATAACAGAACCCCGGAAAGGAAAAGCAAGACCCGAGCGAACCTCATCGACAACCCCTAATTCTGAACATCGTTCACTCCAAGGTTAAGCGCCTCCATCTCATCCAGTTTTCGATACAGACTGGAGAGCCCTATATCCAGTTTCTGCGCCGCTACCCGGCGGTCCCCACCCGCATCACGCAGCGCCCTGCCAATGATTTCAGCCTCGACTCGCCGCAATTGTTCGCGCAAGCTGGTATTTGAAGCAAATTCGATGCCGGAGCGCTCCTTTGCCTGCACCGAACGCGCAATATCCGGCGGCAGATCGGACAGAGTGATGCGCCCGCCGTCGGCCAGAATATGCGCGCGATTGATCACATTTTCCAGTTCGCGAACATTACCCGGCCAGGCAAATTCAACCAGTATTTCTTCGGCAATCGGATCCAGTTCCAACACCTTCTTGCCCTGATCGCTGGCGAGATTCTGAAGCACGAAATGAATCAGGCGGGCGAGATCATCCTTTCGATCGCGCAGGGGCGGAATGTGGATATGAAACATCGAAAGCCGGAAGTAGAGATCCTCGCGGAATCGCCCCTCCTTTACCATCTCCGGCAGGTTGCGATTGGTCGCCGCAATAATTCTGACATCGACCCGGCGGACCTGCTCGCCACCCAGCGGTCGGACTTCCTTGTCTTCGATGACATGAAGCAGCTTGGTCTGCAAATGCAAGGGCAGTTCGCCGATTTCGTCAAGAAACAGCGTGCCGCGATCGGCCTGCGTAAACAACCCCTTACGGGCACGATCAGCGCCGGTGAACGCCCCCTTGGCATGACCAAAGAACTCACTTTCCAACAGATTTTCCGGTATCGCACCGCAGTTTACCGGGATGAAGGGGAACTCGCTGCGCGGACTCATCTCATGGATATTGCGTGCGGTGACCCCCTTTCCGGTACCGCTCTCACCGGTAACCAGCACAGTGCTATCGGTGACTGCCACCTTCGACACCATCCGCTCCATCTCTACCATTGAGCGTGAACTGAAATGAAAAACTCCTCGCTCGCGCGCCACCATCTTGCGCAATGCCTGATTTTCCGCCTTCAGGCCGCGCATCGAGCCAATCTGCTCAATTCTGTGCAGCAATTCCTCGCTGCGAACCGGCTTCACCATGTAATCCGTAGCACCGGCACGCAAGGCCTCCACTGCCGTTTCCATCGAGGCAAATGCGGTCACCATGACAAACTGTGTATCGATTCCACTCCCACGGAAACTTCGGACCAGTTCAACGCCGTTACCATCGGGCATCATGATGTCGCACAGCGCGACATCAACATCTCCCCGGACAAGCTTGGCCGAAGCCTCCTTGACGCAGGTAGCCGTATCTACAGAATGCCCGGCCTTGGACAACGCCGAAGCCAGAATCTGGCGGAGCGCCGCTTCATCATCGATCACCAATACATGCATTGCTTCAGCCTTATTATGTAGTCGCCCTAACGACAGTCCGCTCCCAAAATCGGCACCGGAAACAGAACCGTCACTTCAGTACCCACCCCGAACTCCGAACTAATCGAAATTTTCCCACCGGCTTTCTCGACCAAGGAGCGACAAACTGAAAGTCCCAAGCCACTCCCCCGACCAGCCCCCTTGGTAGTAAACCTCTCCTCGAAAACACGAGGCAAAATTTCTTCCGGAATCCCCGTACCGTTGTCCACAATTGTCACCTTCACATAGTCATTATCCACCGACGATGTGACACGAATCGCCGGGGAGCGCCCCTCAAGCTGCCCCAGGGCATCTGCAGCATTTATAAGCAAGTTCATTGCCACCTGCACCATGTGATCAGTTACCAATACAACTGCCGGCAGATTACCGTCAAGATGCAGCGAGAGATCGATCAGCCGAAAGCGCCGATCAAACTTGACAAAGTTTGCCGTGCTGCGCAGCAGGCTGTTCAGGTCCGTCAGTTCTGGCTCCTGTGACTGCGGTACCGAAAACTCGCTGATCTGCCGCGTAATACTCATTACCCGAGTCGCCTGTTCCAGGATCATTTTTGGGTAGCATTGCTTCTCGTAGGCAGCACAAGCGCTGGATTGACACTCCTGATCAATAGCCTGCGCGACCCCGACGATCGCCGATAACGGATTGTTGATCTCGTGCGCGACCGCCGCCGCCAGAGAGCCGACCGCAGCCATTTTTTCCTTGTGAAAACTCTGCTGACGGCTTAGCTCAATGTTGATATCCCGTCGTGCCAATTCATCCTGCATCCGGTTGACCGCGTCCATCAGCAAGCCAAGTTCGTCGCGCCGGTTATGGATCAGTTTCGGACTCGATTCACCACGCAGCACGCGACTGGCATGCCGCCGGACCCGGTCAATATCGACCGACAACCCGCGAAAAAAAACCTTAAAAACCAAGGCCACCAGCACCAGGGCAAGGGCAATAAAAGCAAGCCACTCATAGGTCAGTCGCTGAAATGCATTGTGGTACTGTTCGGCAAACTTGGCTTTTTGAGCGACCACATCACTGGTCACCCGATCCAGATCAAGCACCAGACGGTGCATGGAGGCACGAAGGTCGGCAATAGTCGCCCGAGACGGATCCGTCACCAATTCAAGCACCGTCCGCTCCAAAGCCTGCCGCGAATCACCAAGCTCGGGGTATACCGTTTGCAGGCGGGTCAAGCCCGGCAACAAGGCTTCGACCTCCAAGGCCAGCATCTTTCCTGAAGCATCGACATCCGGGGCGAAATAATTTTCGTTGACCGAGATCACTGCGCGTGAAACCGCGTAATTCAGCCCAACCAGAGACTCCTCCCGCGCATTGATGCTTTGGAGTAGCGTCACCGATTCGAGCATGGTTTCCCGCTCATAGGCAATGACGGCACTGACAATAATAAAATAGACGGCAAGCAAGGCCGTGAATAGCCAGCCTTTACCGCGAAGCGAACTGGACAATGGGGGGCGCGGCTGCTCCCGTCGCCCCTCGGTACCCCCTACCGGCCTTCCACTGCTAATCATGTTATCCTTAATAAAAATACGGTCTATTTCTTGCTAACGACTGATCCACTCTCCCTTACAGGGAATATGGGCTGTCTCTGCCATCTTCAACCAAATAACAGACATAAGCAAAAAACATGTTGGCTCGTATCGCTACCCTTGCACTACTCGTCACACTGTCGCTCTCAGCGCAAGCCGATCCGCTGGCTGACGCCATCAAGGCGATTGAGGCCGGCCAGCACAAACAGGCTGCACAACTGCTGACACCACTGGCAAATGCCGGTAACAGCAGCGCACAAGTTCGCCTTGGCTCACTCTACTATATGGGACAAGGCGTTCCCGAAGATGAGAAACAGGCAGTCTTTTACTGGAAAAAGGCGGCCAGCCAGGGCTCTGCCGATGCCATGTTTCATTTGGGATCCGCCTACCTGTTCGGAAACCAAGCTGCAAAAACCGTACCCGACCCCGACCGCGAGGCTGCCACCTGGTATTTCCAGGCGGCCAGCGCCGGCCATGCCGAAGCCCAATATCACCTTGGCCTGCTCTTTCTGGCCGGCAAGGGCGTCATCGACAGCCGCACCGAGGCCGCTCGTTGGTTCCGTAAAGCCAGCGCGCAAGGTCACGGCGAAGCGAAAAAAGCCCTCAGCATTATTGAATCGGGCAAATAGCTCAAGTCAGCAGCGCTGCAACTTCACTGCGGATGGCGGGCGCATCCCAATCTCTTTCCCCAATCCAAATGTTCCGAATACGTTGGCTGCGGTCAACCAGAAAAGTCGTCGGAAATCTGGTCACCTTGAACTCCTGCTTGGTGCGGACAGCCCCCCGATCAAGCAGAATGGGGAAGTCTAGGGTGAGTTTCACCAGAAACTCGCGAACGAGGTGAATATCCTCGTCAACCGATATCGCCAATACCTCAAGCCCCTGGGACCGATAGGCAAGATACAGTCGATTGAGGGAGGCCATTTCGACCCTGCACGACTGGCACCAGGTCGCCCAGAAATTGATCAGGCACGGAAAGCCAACGGGTGACCGAACTGCCCTGAGAGCACCATCAAGCAGCGCAAGCTCGACCTGCGGCAACAGCGAACCGACCGTCAAGCCATTATTCGGCGATATTGCATCACAGCCTGGAAGCCCGAATGAAGCGGCCGACAGCGCCCCGAGAAAAAAGCGCCGACGAGCCGGGCAAATCCTAATTGAGTTGCTTCTTGACAGAAATCCCCCCAAACCAGGGCAAGCAAATAATCCCCTCTCAACTTTGGAAACATGTCTCTCAAAAGAAGGACTCTTTGCTGCCAAATATTACCGCGGGCTGCTTTGCCTGGATAAGGTTAAGTTTGAAGTAATTCCGGGAGGTTGGACTTGGCCAATATGCCTACCGAACAGTTGAATTGATAACAATCCTGACCCCCGCAACCCCCGCCGAAACCGGAGTGGACAATCCCTCCAGATCACCGCTACGCGCCAGCGCATCGCCGCTCTTTGAGATACGCGCCCCAACGACTACCGGCCCGACGGAGGACAACTTGAACTGCGGCGCCATTGCCATGCTGTCATCAAGCGAGAAATTCAGCGGAAGTTCCGAGGCTTTTGCTCGGAGCATCGCCACCGGCATCTTCGGACCATCGACCGCACGAGCAAATACGAATAGGGTGTCACCCGGCTTGATCGATGCCCCGAGCTTTGGATCGAGTTCAATCACACCGCTGACTTTGGCTGGCGGCGCCATCCCGGCGGCCTGCTTGCCGGAAATCGCCATGCGGTTCTCGGCATCACGAATGCTGCCCTGAATACCCGCTGCGGCGGCCGAATCCTCCGGCAGCACAGCCAGCACCGTCTGCCATTGGCGTATGGCCGTCGCGTAGTCCTGGTGATCGAAAGCAATCGTCCCGGCCAGCGCCAATGCCTTGACGTTCTTGGGATCAATTTCCAGCGCCCGGCGAACCAGCTTCTCTGGCTCGCCAGCCAAGCGCTTACCTTGCGCCATGGCGACGATATCGGCGTAATCCGCATAGTGTTGAGCATCCGGCGGCAACATGCTTACTGCCCGGCTGAAGGCCGCCGCCGACTCCGGGTAGCGCCCAAGCACGGCATAGGAACGGGCCAGCATCAACCAGCCGGCACCGTCGTTCGGATTATCCTGCAGCCGCAAGGCCAGTCGCTCGACCATCGCCGTAATCTGTTGTTGGGAAAGCGCATGCTCCCCTTCCTTTGCCGCGCCGGCGGTTTTGGATGCGACCACCGCCTGCGGCTCACCCAAGGCCCAGTACAGCCCGCCGACCGCCAGCGGAAAACCAATCGCCAAGACAATGGCCAGAACCGTCTTGCGGCCGCCCGCGACAACCGCTTTGGGCGCCTCGCCGACATAATCCAGCGCACGCCGCTCGAGTTCCTCACGTGACTGACGGTAGGCGGCTTCACTCAGGCGCCCCTCATCAAGATCCTTTTCAAGATCGGCAAGCTGTTCGCGCAACACCTGCAGATTCAGTTCGCGCTGCCCCGTAGCCTCGGCATTTTCGGAGGGCTGACCTTTGAGCAACGGGTAAAGCAAAGCCACCAGAACCCCGACAAGCAACACCCCGCCGACAAGCAGAAATACACTCATTTGATAATCCCGATTCAGCCATGCAAAAGATGGGAGGCAGCCGCGTGCTGCGCATCGTCGAGCGGCGGCGCCTCCTGTTCACGACGACGCCTGAGCATGAAGAACAACCCCGCCAGACCACCGAAGAGGAGCAGGAAAGGCCCGCCCCACAACAACCAGGTGGTCGTCTTCAGTGGCGGACGATAGAGCACGAAATCGCCATAACGCTCGACCATATAATCGATGACTTCCTTCTCCGTTTTTCCTTCACGAAGCATGTCACGGACCTGATTTTTCAGATCAATGGCCAGGTCGGCATGCGAATCGGCCAGATTCTGGTTTTGGCAAACCAGACAGCGAAGCACCTCGGACAGAGACTGCACTTTCGCTTCGAGCACCGGATCATTGGATACCCGTTGCGCCTCGGCAGCATGGGCGGTGAAGGGAAGACTGCAAATTAGCAGCACTAAGGCAAATAGTTTACGCACCGTTCAACTCCTTCACCAACGGAATGATTTTCTCGCTGACAACGGTCTGGGTCAGCGGCCCAATATGCTTCATGCGGATGACGCCAGCCTTATCGATGACAAATGTCTCGGGCACCCCATACACCCCATAATCAATCCCGACCCGGCCCTCACGATCCCAGATGGACAGCCGGTACGGGTCGCCGTGCTCGGCCAGCCATGCCTTGGCAGGCTCACGATCATCCTTGTAGTCCAGACCGATGATCGGGGCGATGTTGTGTTTTGAGAGCTCAAGCAGCACCGGATGCTCCTGCCGACAGGACACGCACCACGATGCCCATACGTTCAACAGCCAGACCTGCCCCTGCAGGTCCTTTGGCGAGAAAGTGTTTTCCGGCTGGTGCAACTGGCTGAGCATGAACGTCGGCGCGGGCTTGCCAATGAACGGCGACGGCACCTCGCGCGGTTTCAGGCGCAGACCGACCGCCAGAAAGCCGACCAGAACCACGAAGATGACGAGCGGAAAGAGGAAGCGTCGCACCTTTCACCTCAGACCTTGACCGCTGACATCGCGGCATTGGCCAACTTGGCCTGCGAAGCAATCCGGTAACGTCGATCGGCCGCCGCCATGCTGCCGCCTAGGGCCATCAGCAAGCAGCCCCACCAGATCCAGTCGACCAGCGGCTTGTGCTGGACGCGCACGACCCAGGTCTGCATGTCGATCGGCTCGCCCAGGGAGACATAAAGATCACGGAAAAGACCGGTATCGATCGCCGCTTCCGTCATCGGCATGCGCTGCACGGTATAGATCCGCTTCTCCGGTTCCATGACCCGATCCAGCTGGCCACCCCGAGTGACTTCGATTCGCGCCCGGGCTGCAATGTAGTTCGGCCCCTTGACCTCATTGACCCCCTTGAACAGGAAGGTATACCCCCCCACGGTCGTGGTATCCCCTTCGCTCATCTTTACATCGCTGTTGGTCTCATAGGCTTTGACAAAGGTCACCCCGAGGATGAAGATGCCGACGCCAATATGGGCGACAACCATGCCCCATTGCGCCAGCGACATGCCGGACAGACGCGCCAGGACACCGACACTGCCCGAACCGGCCCTGACATAGAGCACCAGCAAACTGGCGAAAATCGCCCAGAAACCGAGGAAAACCCCCAGCGCCGCCAGGAAAGACCAGCCCCCCATTAGCATCGGGAGGAAAATTGCCGCGAGCAGAGAGAGCGCCATCCCGGCCCAGAGCAAACGCGGAAAGTCGGCACCGGAGGCGGCCTTCCAGCGGGCAAAGGGGGCCAGCCCCATGAGAACGATCATCGGCGCCATCAAGGGCACAAAAATACTCTCGAAATACGGGGCACCGACCGAAATCTTGCCGAGATCGAGGGCATCGAGAAACAGCGGATACAGGGTGCCAATCAGCACGGCGCCAGCGGCCACGGTCAAAAGCACGTTATTGACCAGCAGCAGCGATTCGCGGGAGAACATCCGGAATGCGCCGCCCAGACCGACCTTGGGAGCACGCCAGGCAAACAGCAGCAAGGATGCGCCGACTACTACCGTCAGGAAGCCCAGTACGAAAATCCCCCGCTTCGGGTCGGTGGCAAAGGCATGTACCGAAGTCAGCACCCCCGAACGAACCAGGAAGGTGCCGAGCAATGACAAGGAAAAGGCCATGATGGCCAGCATCACCGTCCAGTTCTTGAAGCAGCCACGCTTTTCCGTGACCGCCAGCGAATGAATCAGCGCAGTACCGACCAGCCAGGGCATGAATGAGGCATTCTCGACCGGATCCCAGAACCACCACCCGCCCCAACCCAGTTCGTAATACGCCCACCAGGAACCGAGGGCGATACCCAGGGTCAGGAACACCCAGGCCACCGTCGTCCACGGTCGCGACCAGCGTGCCCAGGCCGCATCCAACTTGCCCGAAATCAGCGCCGCAATCGAAAACGCAAAGGCGACGGAAAAACCGACATAGCCCATGTACAGCATCGGCGGGTGGAAGGCCATGCCGGGGTCCTGCAACAACGGATTCAGGTCACGCCCTTCGCCGACCGCCGGCAGCAGCCGCTCGAACGGATTAGAAGCGAACAGCAGGAAGGCAATAAAACCGATGGCGATCAAACCCATGACCGACAGCACCGCGGTGACCATTTCATTGGGCAGGCGCCGACTGAAGATTGCGACACTCACCGTCCACAACGAGAGGATCAACACCCAAAGCAACATCGAACCCTCGTGCCCGCCCCAGACTGCCGCCACCTTGTAGAAGGTGGGCAACAGGGTATTCGAATGTTCGGCGACATAACGAACCGAAAAATCATTCGCCAGAAAGCTCTGCAACAGGCAAGCGTAGGAAAACGCGATGGCGACGAAATGCGCAAACGCTGTCGGGCGGGCCAGACTCATTAGTCGCCCGTTGCGTGTCAGCACACCAATCAGGGGGAACACCCCCTGAACCGTGGCTACAAACAAGGCGACGATCAAGGCAATATGCCCGAGTTCAGGAATCATGGATCAGCTCCAAATGGAATTATTCATTTCGAAGCAAGATCAGTTCCATGCATTTCTGGCTTCCGCCATATCGCCACTGACCAGCCCTATTGGGCAAGTTGCCGCAAGCAGCCTAGTATGCCGCAAAAAACTCTCAGCCCTCAGAATGCATTCCCAACAATGGGAATCGGCTCATCCTACCTCAATCAGCAAGATGCCGGCCGGCAATCCCAAGTTGTCGTTTCAAACGCAGAATGCACACCTTCCTGTTGCGGGCGACGAGCATGGGTTCAACCACCATGATCAGCGCGGTAACGCCGAACGAACCCCAGACGTAAAAGCCGTAGCCACCCATGGCGAGAAAGTCGGCAAAACTGTTCCAGTGAATCATTTTTCACCTCCGGCCAACAATGCCTTGACCCAGTCGGTGTGACGCTCTCGTTCGAGCATGATGGTGCGCACCCGCATCAGGGCGACGGCAATCGAATACATCCAG
>JAGTRX010000060.1 GCA_018262285.1 Pseudomonadota bacterium
GCTTCTGCTGGTTGAACAGCGCTTATGGCCGAAACAGGTGTTGTCATGACAAGCTCCTTGGTTAACGGGTAGGCGCATGAGAACGCTTTCGGATGATTCCGGCAGCCATCATCATGCTTTTGCCGACCATGCTACTCAGACGAATGCTGGTGTCTGTGCGCTTGCGCACATGGGGGCTGAATTGTTCTTGGCAGGCGATTTGTCAGTTTGCGTTCGCTAACGCACATACGGCCGCCAATAAGACCTCGATAATCAAGAGGCGGGTGTTTGGGCGTGGCTGTTTGCTGGTCGTCACTGCCCAAATGTATTTGCATGTCGAACACAATCGTAATATGGTCATTGGGATAGGGAGACGCTGATTTTTTCGTCACCCCGGCGAAGGCCGGGGTCCAGTTTGTCGGTTTTCCTGGATTCCGGCTTTCGCCGGAATGACAGTATTGAAGGTAATCAGTGCTCTTACAGCTTTACTCCATCCACCCACCTGATCAGGAAGAAAATTCGTGGCCAAGCAGAACCAAACGAAAACACCTGAACCCTCTGCGGTGGTCAAGCCCCCGCTGACGAAACGCGCTCCCCCCAAGGCCAAGATCGTCAAGGCAGTCGCCGGAACAGATGTCAGGTCGCTGGCGCAGCCTTTCCCCATTGTCGCCATTGGCGCCTCGGCCGGCGGCCTCGAAGCTCTGGAGCAGTTTTTTGGTCATGTCCCCACCAACTGTGGCATGGCCTTTGTCGTCATCCAGCATCTCGACCCCACCCGCAAGGGCATCCTGCCCGAGTTGCTGCAGCGCGCCACGGCCATGCCGGTGGCGCAGGCCAGAAACCGCATGAAGGTCAATCCCGACTGCGTTTACGTCATTCCAACCAACCGCGATTTGTCCATCCTCAACGGCAGCCTTCTCCTGCTCGAACCGGTGGCGCCGCGGGGTATGCGCCTGCCGATTGACCTTTTCTTCCGTGCCCTGGCCGATGACCGGCTTGAAAGCGCGGTCGGCGTCATTCTTTCCGGCATGGGTTCGGACGGCACGCTCGGTGTGCGCGCCATCAAGGAACACGGCGGCCTGGCGCTGGTGCAGGAACCGACCTCGGCCAAGTTTGACAGCATGCCGAGAAGCGCTATCGATACCGGTCTCGTCGACATCATCGCCGCCGCCAACGATTTGCCACGGCGCATGATCGAAACTCTGCGTCATACCCCCAGAGCCACCACCCGCCTTGCCGATCCGGAGGTCGAAACCGCTGTCCAGAAAAGTGCTTTCAGCAAAATCTGCATCCTGTTGCGGGCGCGCTGCGGCCATGATTTTTCGCTTTACAAGAAAAGTACCGTCTATCGCCGTATCGAGCGCCGCATGGCCATCCATCAGATTATCCATATCGCCGACTATGTCTCTTACCTGCGTGAAAACTCGCAGGAAGTCGACCTGCTGTTCAAGGAATTGCTGATCGGCGTCACCAACTTCTTCCGCGATCCAGCGACCTGGACTTATCTGCAGGAACAGGTGCTGCCCGAACTCTTCGCCGCGCATCCGGCCGGTGCCAATCTGCGCGCCTGGGTGGCCGGCTGCTCGACCGGTGAAGAAGCCTATTCACTGGCCATCGCCTTTCGCGAGGCGCAAGAACGACTGAATCCGTCCGTCCCCTTTTCGCTGCAGATTTTCGCCACTGACCTCGACCCCGATGCCATTGACAAGGCGCGTCAGGCGTTTTACCCGGCCAGTATCGTCGCCGACGTTTCGCCCGAGCGCCTGAAGCGTTTCTTTGTTGAAGACGGCAATGGCTTTCGCGTGGACAAGGAAATCCGCGCCATGGTGGTATTCGCGCCGCAGAACGTCATTAGCGATCCGCCCTTCACCAAGCTCGATATTCTGACCTGTCGCAATCTGCTGATTTACCTGGGCAGCGAATTGCAGAAAAAACTGTTGCCGCTGTTTCACTACAGCCTCAAGCCGGACGGTATCCTGATGCTCGGCAGCGCCGAATCCATTGGTAGCTTTAGCGACCTGTTTGCGCCGCTGGAGGGCAAAGCCCGCCTGTTCCGGCGCAGCAAAGGCGCGCGCCAGGGTCTTGCACTCGATTTTCCCACCCACTTTATTTCGACCCGAACCGAATCGCTTATGGAACCCAAATCCGAACCGGCGTCCGCCAATTTGCAAAACCTTGCTGATCATTTGCTGCTGCAGCAATTCTCCCCCGCCGCCGTGCTGGTCAATGCCGATGGCGACGTGCTCTACATCAGCGGCCGTACCGGCAAGTACCTGGAACCGGCTGCCGGCAAGGCCAACTGGAATATTCATGTCATGGCGCGTGAGGGTTTGCGCCAGGAGCTTGCCCTGGCCTTGCCCAAGGCCTTGCGCAGCGGTGAAAGCACAGTCTGCCGCAATCTGAGCATCGGCAGCAACGGCGCCAGTCAGACTATTGATCTCACCATACAGCCCATTGTCGAACCGGCAGCGCTGCGTGGCATGGCCATGCTGGTGCTGTCCGATGTTGCGGCACCGCCGCCTACCCCGGCGGCCACCGGCAAGCGGTCTGGTGGCCGCAGCCAGCGCGTTGTCGAACTGGAGGAGACGCTGGAGAAGGCGCGGCAGGAAGCCCTGAAACTGCGCGAAGAAATGCAGGCCTCGCAGGAAGAGCTCAAGTCGGCCAATGAGGAATTGCAATCGGCCAATGAGGAATTGCAATCGACCAACGAGGAACTGACCACCTCGAAGGAGGAAATGCAGTCGCTCAACGAAGAACTGCAAACGGTGAATGTCGAGCTGCAATCGAAAGTGGATGAGTTATCCATCACCAACAATGACATGAAGAATCTGCTCAACAGCACCGACATGGCGACCATTTTTCTCGACAACGTGCACCACGTCCGCCGTTTCACCACCCAGGCAACGCGCGTCTTCAAACTCATTCCGGGCGATGTCGGCCGCCCACTGTCCGATATTGTCACCGACCTTGTCTATCCCGAGTTATTGACGGACGTCGAGGAAGTGCTGCGCACTCTCGTCTTCGCCGACCGCGAAGTGGCCACTGGCGACGGACGCTGGTTCCAGGTCAAGATCATGCCCTACCGCACCCTGGAAAACGTCATCGACGGCGTTGTCATCACCTTCAACGACATCGGTCGCGCCAAGCGACTCGAAGCGCAACTGCGGGTAGATGCCGATAACATCAAGGATAGTTCATGACCAAACGCGAGCAGGCCACGCTGCGCCGTGCCGCTGAAGCCAGCCTGAAGAAAAGGCGCGCTTCCGACATGGTGAGTGTGGACGGTCTCGATGTGCGGCGGCTGGTGCATGAGTTGCAGGTGCACCAGATCGAGCTGGAAATGCAGAATAACGAACTGCAGCAATCACGCAGCGAACTCGAAGCAACGCTTGGCCGCTACACCCAATTGTACGACGCGGCTCCAGTCGGCTATCTCACCCTGACGGCCGATGGCCTGATCTCCAAAATCAATCTCACCGGCGCCAAACTCCTGGGCGTCGAGCGCGCTGATCTGCAGCAGCGCCGTTTTGCTTCCTTTGTGGTGCCTGAAGTCCGGGAGCACTGGAACCAGCATTTCCTGCAAGCAAAAAAACACAACAAGCCAGGCAAAGTGGAACTGGCCTTGCAACGCGACGATGGCACGCGCCTGCACGTGCAAGTTGATTATGTGCGGCACAAATTTGGCACAGACCGGACAGAGATCGGTTCCGAGGAGAATACCCTCGGAGCCTGGATTACCCTGACCGATATCACCGAACTCAAAAATTTCGAAGCAGAGCTGTACGAAGCCAGAATCATTGCCGAAAAGGCCAATCGTGCCAAATCGGAATTCCTTTCCAGCATGAGCCATGAGTTGCGCACACCACTCAGTGCCATTATCGGTTTTGCCCAGCTCATTGAATCCGGTTCGCCGACGCCAACGGCAACGCAGCAGCGCAGTATCGATCAGATTCTGCAGGCGGGTTGGTATCTGCTCGAACTGATTAACGAAATCCTCGATCTGGCGCTGATCGAGTCCGGCAAGCTGACGCTGTCGCTAGAACCGGTAGGGCTGACCGAAGTCCTGAGCGAATGCCAGACCATGACCGAACCGCAGGCGCAAAAACGCGGCATTAGCGTCAGCTTTACCCCATTCGAAGCGCAGACTCTTGTCCAGGCCGACCGCATCCGGCTCAAGCAGGTGCTGATCAACCTGCTGGCCAACGCCATCAAATACAACAAGCCGAACGGAACGGTCGCCATAAACTGCCGCACCAGCACAGCCGGACGCCTGCGCATCGAGGTCAGGGACTCGGGCAAAGGCATGGGGCCAGAGCGACTGGCGCAGCTTTTCCAGCCCTTCAATCGTCTCGGGCAAGAGGACAGCGGCAAAGAAGGCACCGGCATCGGCCTGGTGCTGAGTAAGTGTCTGGTCGAATTGATGGGTGGCGTCATCGGCGTGGAAAGCGCGGTCGGCAAGGGCAGTATCTTCTGGATCGAACTGAATCTGGCAGTTAAGCAGCAGCCTGCCGCTGGCGCTGATGAAGCTTCAGCGTCCGGTGCGACGTCACTGCAAAACGCCGCGCCTTTGGGTACCCTGCTTTATGTCGAGGACAGTCTGGCGCATCTGATGCTGGTCGAGGACTTGATTGCCCGTCGGCCCGACATCCGCCTGCTGAGCGCCCGCGATGGCGAACAAGGCATCGAGATGGCACGCGCCTACCGGCCGGAGGTCATCCTGATGGACATCAATCTGCCCGGCATGAGCGGCATCAAAGCCCTGGAAATCCTGGCCGAAGACCCGGCAACCGCCAATATTCCGGTCATTGCGCTTAGTGCCAATGCCATACCGAGTGATATTAAAAAAGGCTTGGCGGCAGGATTCTTCTGTTATCTCACCAAGCCGATCAAGGTCGCCGAATTCATGGATAACCTGGATGTGGCTCTGATCTTTGCCAGAGCGCAATCAGCCCGCGCCGCCAAAAAGGAAAAATCATGAGGGTTGACGAGTGGTCAGTCCTTTTTACGCCGATTTATTCGTCACCCCGGCGAAAGCCGGGGTCCAGTTCGTTGGTTTTCCTGGATTCCGGCTTTCGCCGGAATGACAGATTTTCTTAATCAGACCAGCATCGCATGACCCTACGGAGCAAGCAGTGATGAGCAGGCCAAAGCAAAATCCAAGAACGCAACTTCCCAAAGTGCCCACCGGCATTCAGGGCCTTGATGAAATTACCGGCGGCGGCTTGCCGCAAGGGCGGCCGACACTGGTTTGCGGCGGCGCTGGCTGTGGCAAGACCCTGCTGGCGATGGAATTTCTGGTGCGCGGCGCCATAGAGTTTGATGAGCCTGGCGTCTTCATGGCCTTCGAAGAGAATGTTCAAGACCTGACCCAGAACGTCGCCTCGCTCGGTTTCGACCTAAAAGACCTGATCGAGCGCAAAAAACTGGTGCTCGATTTTGTCTACATCGAGCGCAGCGAAATCGAAGAGACCGGCGAATATGATCTGGAAGGGCTGTTCATTCGCCTCGCTTACGCCATAGACAAAATCGGTGCCAAGCGGGTCGTGCTCGACACCATCGAATCGCTCTTCGCCGGCCTGCCCAACCCGCTCATTCTGCGCGCTGAGCTGCGCCGCCTGTTCCGCTGGTTGAAAGAAAAAGGTGTCACCGCCATAATCACCGGCGAACGCGGCGAAGAAACACTGACACGCCAGGGTCTGGAAGAGTACGTTTCCGATTGCGTCATCATGCTCGACCATCGCGTGAATGAACAGGTCTCGTCGCGGCGGCTGCGCGTCGTCAAATATCGCGGCTCGACGCACGGCACCAACGAGTATCCCTTCCTGATTGACGAAAGCGGCTTTTCGGTACTGCCGGTCACCTCGCTCGGCTTGTTGCAAAGCGCTTCTCGTGACCGTATTGCCACTGGCGTTGCGGCGCTTGATGCGATGCTGGGCGGTTCGGGCTATTACCTTGGCAGCAGCGTCCTGGTCTCCGGCACGGCGGGCACCGGCAAGAGCAGCCTCGCCGCCCATTTTGTCGAAGCCGCCTGCCGTCGTGGCGAGCGCGCCATTTATTTTGCCTTCGAGGAATCTTCCAACCAGATCATGCGCAACATGCGTTCCATCGGCATTGATCTGCAACCGTGGGTGGATAAAGGCTTGCTCCAGTTTCAAGCCAACCGCCCGACGCTGTTTGGTCTGGAAATGCACCTGGCGACAATGCACAAGGCAGTCAAGGATTTCAAACCGCAGGTCGTGGTCGTCGATCCTTTGAATAGTTTTGTGATTGGCGGCAATGAATCCGAAGTCAAAACAATGTTGATGCGATTGGTCGATTTCCTGAAGATGAATCAAGTCACGGCCTTTTTTACCAATTTAACTTCGGGTGGCGATGTCCTTGAGAAAACCGACGTCTCCATTTCGTCCCTGATCGACACCTGGCTCTTGCTGCGCGACATCGAGATTGGCGGCGAGCGCAATCGCGGCATCTACGTACTGAAATCACGCGGCATGGCGCACTCCAACCAGATCCGCGAATTCCTGCTCACCGATCACGGTGTCGAATTGCGCGATGTCTATGTCGGGCCGGGAGGCGTGCTGACCGGTTCGGCGCGGCTGGCGCAGGAAGCGCAGGAAAATGCCGCACAGACAGCGCGCAAGCAGGAAATGGAGTACCGGAAATTTGAACTGGAACGCAAGCGCAAGGCGCTGGAAGTGCAGATTGCCGCCATGCGCGCCGAGTTTGAAATATTGGAAGCGGAGACCTTGAAGATTGTCGGTCAGGAACAGGCGCGCGAAACGCAACTTTCCCAGGAGCGTGTGGATATGGGGGTCAGCCGCAAAGCGAACATCGCGGCGCGACCGGCCAGGAGCAAAGGGGGCGCGAAATGAGTGCAAATCCGGCGGCTGCAAACAATACAGGAGCGGAGGTCTTTCTGCTGCGCCTGTATGTGGCGGGGCAAACCCCCAAATCCCTAATCGCTTTTGCCAATCTGAAGAAAATTTGTGAAGAGCATCTGGCTGGTCGCTATCAACTCGAAGTGGTTGACCTGCTGGAAAAACCGCAACTGGCGCAAGGCGATCAGATTCTGGCCATTCCGACACTGGTGCGAAAACTGCCGGAGCCGGTGCGCAAAATTATCGGCGATCTTTCCGACACCGAGCGCGTACTGATCGGCCTCGATCTACGGCCGCAGAAATGAGTGTGGATCATGCCCAATAATAGAACTGTGGATACGACTCAGGCTTTTGAACAAGCCCTGGCCAGTTCGCAAAATTTAGCCTATGTCTTGCGCCTGTATGTGGCCGGAATGACGCCGCAATCGGTGCGCGCCATCGCCAATGTCAAAACACTGTGCGAGGACTATCTGCACGGCCAATACGAGCTGGAGGTGGTTGACCTTTACCAGCAGCCACAGTTGGCGCAGGGCGAGCAGATCATCGCCGCGCCGACACTGATCAAGAAATTGCCGCTGCCGCTGCGCCGCATCATCGGCGATATGTCGAAAACCGAGCGCGTTCTGGTCGGGCTGGATTTACGAAGGAAAGAGTAGCCATGTTGCAACAGACAGGTTCGTCATTCCGGCGAAAACGGAGCGAAGCGGAGTTTCGAGGAACGGCCAAGCCGGAATCCAGAAAAATCAACGCGCTGGACACCGGCTTTCGCCGGTGTGACGAATTTTTAGAGGTTCCCTAGTGCAAAAAAAGCTCAAAACCCATCAGCTAGGCGCCCTTGAATTTGAGGAGTTGCGGGCACGGCTGGACGAGGCGGAAGAAACCTTGCGTGCCATTCGCTGTGGCGAGGTGGACGCGCTCGTCGTGGATGGCGTGGGGGGCGAGCAGGTGTTTACCCTCAAGGGTGCCGACCATTCTTACCGGATGCTGGTCGAGGCGATGAGCGAAGGGGCGCTGACTCTGGCCACCAATGGCGTGATTTTGTACGCCAACCGGCGCTTTGCCGAAATGCTCAAGGCGCCACTCGATAAAATTATTGGTTCATCGATCAACGCCTGGATTACGCCTGACAGTCAGGCGATCTTTCAAACTCTGCTGGGCAGAAGTGCTGCTGAAAATCGCTGCGAGCTCGTACTTGCCGCTAGCGACGCCGAGCCAGTGCAGGCCAATTTTTCCGTAAACAACCTGCTCATCGACGCAATGCCCGATTTGTTCTGCGTCGTCGCCACTGACCTGAGAGAGCAGAAACGCCATCAGGAAGCACTCATCGCCGCCGAAAAACTGGCGCGCGAGTTGTTGGCAGATTCCAACCGCTCTCGTCAGGCGATGCAGATTGTCATCGAAGTCCAGAGGCGAACGGAAGAGGAGCTGAATCAGCACCGTCATCATCTGGAAGAACTGGTGGCCGCGCGCACCGCCGACCTGGAGCAAGCCAAGGAAGTGGCCGAAAGTGCCAACCAGGCCAAAAGCATTTTCCTTTCCCACATGAGTCACGAACTGCGCAACCCGCTCAATACCATCCTCGGCTTTGCCCAGTTGCTGGAGGCTGGCTCACCTGCACCGACAGAAGAACAGAATGTCAGGCTGCGCCATGTCATCAAGTCAGGATGGCATCTTCTGGAGTTGGTCGATAAAATTCTCGAACTCACGGCGAACGAATCAGGCCAATTGCCCCTGCTACTAGAACCAGTGGCGCCAATCGAAGTCAAACAAACTACAGAAACCATGGAAGAGGATGCGGCGCACTTGCCGAAAAAAACCTCTGCTGGCACCACTTAACAGGAGCGAAAAAAATGCTCACCGAGCTTGAAATTCTGAATGCCAGCATCCTGATCGTCGATGACCAGGAGTCGAACGTCATTTTGCTTGAGCAAATGCTGACGGAAGCCGGCTATGTCTGCGTGACTTCAACCATGAATCCGCAGGAGGTCTGTGCCCTGCATCGCAAAAGCTGCTACGACCTGATCCTGCTCGATCTGCAGATGCCGGTCATGGATGGATTTCAGGTCATGGAGTGCCTCAAGTCCAACGACGTGGATGCCTACCTGCCGGTGCTGGTCATCACCGCTCAGCCCGGCCACAAACTGCGTGCCTTGCAAGCCGGCGCCCGCGATTTCGTCAGCAAACCCTTCGATCTGCTTGAAGTCAAAACCCGCATCCGCAATATGCTGGAAGTAAGGCTGCTCTACAAAAAACTCGAAAATTACAACAAGGTGCTGGAGCAGACGGTACATGAACGCACCCTCGAACTACTTGAGAGCGAAGCCCGCTATCGTAGCCTGACCGAACTGGCTTCCGACTGGTACTGGGAACAGGATGAAGCGGGGAGTTTCACCAAAGTTTCCGGCCCGGTGCTGGAGATGCTGGGAATCCGGGTCGATTCCCTGCAGGGAGAGTCCGACGATAGCCAACTGACCGGCTGGAATGAAACGGAGCGCGAGGTTCTGCGTGCCAGCATTGCCGCCCGCCAACCCTTCCTGGACTTCATCTTCACGCACACCGCTGCCAATGGTTCGCAAAAAAAATTCCTGGTCAGCGGCGAACCGATGTTTGATCGTAACTGCCGCTACATTGGTTATCGCGGCATTGGTGTCGAACTCACCATCAAGAAATGCGGCATTTGACTATGCCAACATTACAAATCCCGAACCAGAATCATCTGCTTGCAGCCTTGCCACCGGACGAGTTCGAGCGCCTGTCTCCCCATCTCGAACTGGTTCTGATGCCACTCGGCAAAATGCTCTACGAACCAGGCACCCAGTTGCATCACGCCTACTTTCCCACTTCCGCCATTATTTCCCTGCACCATGTCATGGAGTCTGGCGCCTCGGCTGAATCGGCCGGGGTGGGTAATGAAGGCATGCTCGGTGTGGCGCTGTTCATGGGTGGCGATACCATGCCCAGCTCTGCCGTGGTGCAAACTGCCGGACAAGCATACCGGCTCGAACGTTGCCTGCTGAAGCAGGAATTCAATCGCGCCGGCGCACTGCAACATTTATTGTTGCGTTACACCCAGGCGCTGATGATCCAGATGTCGCAGACTGCCGCCTGCAACCGGCATCACACGGTCGAACAGCAACTGAGCCGCTGGCTCTTGCTGACCCTGGATCGCTTGCCATCGGCAGATCTGGTGATGACTCAGGAATTGATTGCCGGCATGTTGGGCGTGCGTCGTGAGGGTGTTACCGAAGCGGCAGGCAGGCTGCAGCATGCCGGCTTTATTAGCTATCGGCGCGGCCATATCACCGTGCTTGACCGCGTCGGACTGGAAACGCACGCCTGCGAGTGCTACGCCGTGGTCAAAAATGAATTGCGGCGTTTGCTCACCGATTTTGACCATGCCCATAGTCTTCCCTCCATTGATCCTTACGCCACCAAACCTGCACAGCACAATGCCTGAGCAGGATTGATCCATGCCAAGCAAATTAATCGATGTGCTCGCCCTAAACCCACTCCACTGGGCAAGGCGTCTGCGGATAGTCCTGGTTGCTTCCCTGGCCGCTTGGGTGGACCAGCGTGCCTCCAGCAAAGGCGCAGCGTTGGCCTTCTATACCCTGTTTTCGATGACGCCCATTCTGGTGCTGGCGATCGTCTTTGCCGGCTATATCTTTGGTGCCGAGGCGGCGCAGGGTGAGATCGTTGCGCAAGTGCAAGGCCTGGTCGGCCCCAATGGCGCCCAGGCCATCCAGGCATTACTGGCCGCCACGCGCAATACCGAATCCGGATTGCTGGCAACGCTGGTGGCGAGCGTCCTGCTGCTGTTGGGTGCCACCAGCGTCTTCATCGAATTGAAGGGTAGCCTGGATGAAATGTGGGGGATTGAAAAACACAGCCTGTCTGCCTTTCGCCTGCTTTTGCGCACCCGTCTGCTGTCCTTTGGCCTGGTGCTTGTTCTGGCGTTCCTGCTCCTCGTCTCGCTGGTGGTGAGTGCTGGCCTCGCCATGCTGGTGCGCTATGCGGACGGCGCCTGGGGTAGTTCGGCCATCGTTCTGGCGCCGATCTCCTCCATAATTTCCTTCGGCGTCATCGCCTGCCTGTTTGCCGTCATCTACAAAACCTTGCCGGATGTGTTGCTGTCCTGGTGGGATGTCTGGATGGGCGCCGCCTTCACGGCCGGCTTGTTCAGCTTGGGAAAATACGTGATCGGTTTGTACCTGGGCAACAGCGGTGTGGCCTCAAGCTTTGGCGCTGCCGGGTCGCTGATTGCCTTGCTGCTCTGGGTCTATTACTCGGCGCAAATCTTTTTTCTGGGGGCGGAATTCACCCGCCAATACGCCCTGTGGTTTGGCAGCCTGCAGCAAGCACGGCTTTTCATCAACAGCCAATCATTAGCATCGCCCCCGGAAGAACCCGCGCCAGAGGCCTGAGCCTCTCATCCCCTCTCCCGCAAGCGGGGGAGGGGCTTGCTGTGCAAGGCTTTCGATTGTATCTGACCAGCAGGACAGACTTTCCATCAGGGTTCGTTAGCGCACAGAGGAAGGCGACGGAAAAGCGCAATGTTCAGGCAGAACGTCATTGCGGGGCTGCGCCGAAATGACGGGTTGAACTTTGCAGCGCATCAGGTGCTGGCCTGTAAGGATATTCCCCATGAAAGCAGTCCATAAAATCATTGCCGCGCTGACCGGTGCCATTGTGCTGGTCGCGTTGGGGGTCGCCGTCTCGTTCTGGGCCTTCGATCAGATCGAGGAATCGGCCGCAGCGCGACGCCATACCCGTCTGGTCATGATCAGCGCCGGTGAATTGCTGTCCAAGTTGATGGATGCCGAAACCGGTCAGCGTGGTTACGCGCTCACCGGTAACGAGATATATCTTGAGCCCTATCTGGCGGTACGCGATGGCGTCAAAAGCCATTTGCAGGAATTGCATCAACTGACCCGGATTCAAGCTGCTCGTCAACATCTGGACACCATCGTTCCCCTGGTGGATCAGAAAATGGCCGAGATGGCACAGATCATTGAATTGCGCCGCGCCCATAAGCTCTCTGCCGTGCAAGTGATGGTGGGCAGCGGTCAGGGCAAGCGCTCAATGGATTTGATTCGTGCCGAATTGAAGAACTTCGACCAGATCGAGGAGACCGCGCTTGAGGCGAATGAAGCAGATTTCAAAGCAAAAATGCGTTTCCTTTTCACGCTCATCATCGTCGCCAGCGTTCTGGCGCTGTTGCTGGCGCTTGCCTTTGGCTACCAGGTCTATCGCGGAACGCAGCAACGGCTGAAAAATCTGATCAATCTGGAAAACGAGCGTTTTCTCGGCGTTTTGCAGGCAAAGAACGTCGAACTGGAGGCTGCCAGGACAGTGGCGGATCAGGCCAACCTGGCCAAATCGGATTTTCTTTCCAATATGAGCCACGAAATCCGCACGCCGATGAACGCCATCATCGGCATGTCGCATCTGGCCCTGAAAACCGAGCTGACATCGCGTCAGCGCGACTACATCAAGAAGATTCAAACTTCCGGCCGTCATCTGCTCAATATCATCAACGACATTCTCGACTTTTCGAAAATCGAGGCGGGCAAGCTGAGCGTCGAACACACCGAATTCGAGCTGGAAAAGGTACTCGACAATGTTGCCAACCTGATCGCCGAGAAAACCGCGATTAAAGGGCTGGAACTGGTCTTCGACGTCGACAAGAAGGTGCCGCTCCACCTGATCGGCGATCCGTTGCGCCTCGGCCAGATTCTGATCAATTACTGCAACAACGCCGTCAAATTTACCGAACAGGGCGAGATCGACATTGTTATCCGTCTCAAGGCAGAAACCGACCAGGACGTACTGCTTTATTGCGCCGTGCGCGATACCGGCATCGGTCTGAGTCAGGAGCAGATGGGGCGCCTGTTCCAGCGCTTTACCCAGGCTGACACGTCCACCACCCGCGAATTTGGCGGCACTGGCCTTGGCTTGGCGATTTCCAAGAAGCTGGCCGAACTGATGCAGGGCGAAGTTGGCGTTGACAGCACATTGGGCAAGGGCAGTACGTTCTGGTTTACGGCGCGTCTCGGCAAGGGCGTCGGCCTGCAGGCAAGGCTGGCTTTGTCGGCTGATTTGCAGGGCAAGCGCGTGCTGGTGGTGGACGATAACGAGAATGCCCGTCTGGTGCTGGGTGACATGCTAGAGGGCATGAGTTTCAAGGTCGACCGGGTCGACTCCGGGAAGGCGGCCATTGCGGCGGTGAATCGTGCCGAAGCCCAGGGGGCGCCCTACGAGATTACTTTCCTCGACTGGCAAATGCCGGGTATGGATGGTAATGAGACGGCTCGGCAGCTCAGGGATCTGCCGCTCAAACACATGCCACACTTGATGATGGTGACGGCCTTTGGCCGCGAGGAAATCATCAAGGGTTCGGAAGAAGCCGGTATTGAGGTGGCGCTAATCAAACCGGTCAATGCCTCGCTGTTGTTTGATTCCGTCGCGCGCGTACTGGGTGGCGTTGTCGCCGATGGCGGGCGTGTGGCCGGTGAAGCCGCCAGCGACAGCTTTGCACAACTTGCCAGCATTAAGGGCGCCCGCGTCCTGCTGGTCGAGGACAACGATATCAACCAGGAAGTGGCGACCGAACTGCTGCAGGAGGCCGGCTTTGTCGTCGATCTGGCCGAGAATGGCCAGATTGCGCTGGAGATGCTCAACGCTGCCGATTACGACGTGGTGCTGATGGACATGCAGATGCCGGTCATGGATGGCGTCACCGCCACCCGTGAAATCCGCAAGGAGGCACGTTTCAAGGCGTTGCCCATCATCGCCATGACGGCCAACGCCATGCAGGGCGACCGCGATAATTGCCTGGCGGCGGGGATGAATGATCATGTCGGCAAGCCGATTGAACCCGACGATTTATGGATGGCTCTGCTCAAGTGGGTCAAGCCACGGCAGGTGACTGTTGCGGCAGCGATGCCGCCGGCGCTTGCGCCAGAGGCGGAAATACCTTCGGGCATTGAAGGGCTTGATACGGCCGCCGGACTGCGTCGTGTCCTCGGCAAGAAGCCGCTCTATCTGTCGATGTTGAAGAAGTTTGTCGCCGGGCAACAATCGGCGACGGCAGAAATGAGCAAGGCGCTTGAGGCTGACGACTGGGCCACAGCAGAGCGTCTTGCACATACGCTGAAGGGGGTTTCCGCCTACATCGGCGCCGCTGGTCTGCAGCAAATGGCCGAAAAAATTGAGGCCGCGATCAAGGAAAATCAGCCGCGCCAGGCAGTCGATGCTCGGATTGAAGAACTGAACGCACCACTGCAAAGGCTAATTGCCGCGTTGATAGCGCAGTTGCCAAAAGAACAGATCAAGGCGGCGGTGATGGTCGACCCGGAAAAACTCAGGCTGGTCTGCGACGAACTCGCAGCGCTGCTGGCCGATGATGATGCGCAGGCCGTTGATATCCTCGATGCCAATGTTGATCTGCTGAAAGCCGCTTTCCCCAAGCATTTTGACAAGATCAACGAGAATGTCTGTGCGTTCGACTTCGAACTGGCGCTGGCTTCCCTGCGCTCTGCCATCGCCGGTTCGGGCTAAAAGGGAGCGGTTATGGCCAAAAAAGTCCGAATTACTGCCAATTCAAGTGCTGCCGAAACGGCGCCAGGACTGACCGAAAGCGTTCGCCAGGATTCCTTGCTCGACACCAGCGCCCTGCAGAATGCCATTTTCAATAGCGCCAATTTTTCCAGCATCGCCACCGACGAAAAGGGCGTTATCCAGATTTTCAACGTCGGCGCCGAGCGCATGCTGGGCTATGCCGCCGCTGAAGTTCTCGACAAGATCACGCCAGCCGACCTCTCCGACCCACAGGAATTGATCGCGCGCGCCAAGATTTTGAGTCTCGAAATCGGCACTGCGATTGCGCCGGGTTTTGAGGCTCTGGTGTACAAGGCAGCACGCGGCATCGAGGATATTTACGAGCTCAACTATATCCGCAAGGATGGCACGCATTTTCCGGCCGTGGTCTCGGTGACGGCGCTGCGCAACGATCAGGACTTGATCATTGGCGTCTCGGTGACGGCGCTGCGCAACGATCAGGACTTGATCATTGGCTACCTGCTCATTGGCACCAACAACAGCTCGCGCAAGCGGGCAAAAGAGGCGCTGCTCAAAGCCGGTGCCTTGCAGAACGCCATTTTCAACAGCGCCAATTTTTCCAGCATTGCCACTGACGCCAAGGGCGTCATTCAGATTTTCAATGTTGGCGCCGAGCGCATGCTCGGTTACGACGCTGCCGATGTTGTGAACAAGATCACGCCGGCCGCCATTTCCGATCCGCGCGAAATTGTGGCGCGCGCCAAAGCCCTGAGCCTGGAACTGGCCACGACGATTGCACCGGGATTTGAAGCACTGGTTTTCAAAGCCTCGCGCGGCATTGAGGATATTTATGAGCTGACCTACATCCGCAAGGATGGCAGCCGCTTCCCGGCCGTGGTTTCAGTCACGGCATTGCGCGACGATCAGGGCGAGATCATCGGCTACCTGCTCATCGGCACCGATAACAGCGCCCGCAAACAAGCCGAGGAGGCCTTGATCCAGGCGGGCGCCTTGCAGAACGCCATTTTCAACAGCGCCAATTTTTCCAGTATTGCCACCGACGCCAAGGGCGTCATCCAGATTTTCAATGTCGGTGCCGAACGCATGCTGGGCTACGCGGCGGCCGACGTCATGAACAAGATCACCCCAGCCGACATTTCCGATCCGCAGGAGGTTGTAGCCCGCGCCAAGGCCTTGAGCGT
>JAGTRX010000009.1 GCA_018262285.1 Pseudomonadota bacterium
TGGATTTGCCTTCTGGACCCCGGCCTGCGCCGGGGTGACGGCCAAATTCACTGGTGTATTGGAAAATCAGGTTTTGTGCTGAAGCGAAAACCGGATAGACTGCGCGCAGTTCTGTGCCGCAGTCTGCGCAATTACTCTCCTGCCATCCCGTCTGCCTTTGACTGACGCCCACGCAATATCCGGGTGACAGGCCGACCCCCTCTGGAATACACATGTCTTTTGCCGCCCTTGGGCTTGCGGATACTCTCGTCCGCGCCGTCACCGAACAAGGCTATACCGAGCCTACCCCGATTCAAAGCCAAGCCATCCCCGCCGTACTCGCCGGTGGTGACTTGATGGCCGGTGCACAAACCGGCACCGGCAAAACTGCCGGCTTTACCCTGCCGATTCTGCAACACCTGATTTCCACTCCCACCCCGCCGGGACGTAAAAAAATCCGTGTCCTGGTGCTGGTGCCGACGCGCGAATTAGCGGCACAGGTGGAAGAATCCGTCCGTGTCTATGGCAAATACACCCAAGTCACTTCTCTGGTGGTGTTTGGTGGAGTCAGCATCAATCCGCAGATCTCTGCCCTGCGCCACGGCGTTGATATTCTGGTGGCAACGCCGGGGCGGCTGCTCGATCATATCGGCCAGAAAACCGTCGATTTGAGCGGTGTTGAGACGCTGGTGCTGGACGAGGCCGACCGCATGCTCGATATGGGCTTTATCCGTGACATCCGGAAAATTCTGGTGCTGCTGCCGAAGAAACGCCAGAACCTGCTGTTTTCCGCCACCTTCCCGGATGAAATCAAGGAACTGGCCGACAGCATGCTGAACAATCCGGCGCTGATCGAAGTCGCCCGTTGCAACGCCACCGCTGCCCTGATCCGGCAAAGAATCTACACAGTGGATCGAGACCAGAAACGCGCCTTGCTGACGCATTTGATCAAGGAACACAACTGGCATCAGGTGCTGGTGTTCACCCGCACCAAGCACGGCGCCAACCGGCTGGCCGAGCAGCTCGGCAAGGACGGCATCACGGCGCTGGCTATCCACGGCAACAAGAGCCAGGGCGCCCGCACCAAGGCATTGTCGGAATTCAAGAGCGGCGACTTGCAGGTGCTGGTCGCCACCGATATTGCGGCGCGCGGTATCGACATCGCCGAACTGCCGCATGTGGTGAATTACGAATTGCCGAATGTGCCGGAGGATTATGTGCATCGCATCGGCCGCACCGGTCGCGCCGGTTCGGAAGGCGAAGCGGTGTCGCTGGTCTGTGTCGATGAACTGAAACTGCTGGCCGATATCGAAAGACAAATGAAGCGCGAGATTCCATCGAGCACCATGGATGGTTTCGCCTGGGACCCCAAAGCCAAACCCGAACCGATCCAGAATGGCCGTGGCCCCAAACAAGGCAGCCCAAGACAGAACAGGCCACGCCAACAACCGGCAGTTGCGGCTACCAAGACCAGTTCCAAGCCGAAACCCGCTGCCAGCAACAATGCCGCACCCAAAGCCAAGCCGCCGACAAATTCGCCGCGCCCGGAAAGTGGAGCGGCAGCGTTATTGGGCGGCAACGGCAGAAGGCACAGCGGCGGCAGGCACCACTGAGTGCCGCACGCGCAACTTACTACATGCCAGTCCGGTTGACCAAGACCGCCGCGTTGGCGGTCAAGGTACGGCTCCTGGCGTGAGTGCGCAACCAGTGCACCAGATCCGCCCAGATTTTTTGCGTTTCAGCCGGGGGCGGCAAAGACTGGGCGTTGGGCAATTCAATGGTAATCACCGGGATATTTTTCATCATGCCGGCGTATCTGCCCATGGAACCAGGGAATGTCCCCAATAGCGAAAGATAAATATTGCCAAGCCGCTTGGGCGAGGCATCCGGCGGGCCATCGAAATCAAGCAGGTTGTAAGGGGCATGCACGGAAACAATCACATTGGGGCGGAAACGCTCGATTTCCTGTGCCAGCCAGCGCGATTCCGGCTCACTCAACGCCGTCTTGCCGGGATAGCGACGCGGATCCTGTTTGGTATGCTTGACCCAGTAAGTCAGGCTTTCCTTGGCCCAATCGTTGGTTGCAAAATTGCGGTTCAGATCGACACCATTGGCATTGGTGCGTTTTGCCGGCTTTTGCAGAAGACCATCCGGATTGAGCAGCGGAATAACCTGCCAGTGGAAAAGGCCGCTGTGATGCGCATCCAGGATTTTCATCCACTTGAACACGACACTGACCGATGAATACTCATCGCCATGCGTGCCGCCAATCAGCATGATCCGGGCTTGCGGCCGCTGGCCAGTCTTAGGCGAATATTCCTTGACCAGCAGCGGAACACCCTTGACCGATTGAGCGCCAGACACTTGCAGCCCACGCTCAAGACATTCTTGCAGATTAACGCTGCTAAGCTTGTTGCCGATTTTCTGGCAGGTAGCACGAACGCCTTCCTGATCGGCGGCCTTGGCCGGCGGCGATACCGTTTCCTTTGATGCAACAGGCGCCTGCGCCATCAGCAAGCAAAACGGCAACACGGCAAGACACTTCAAACAGGCGCGAAATAAAAACATTTTTGAATGAACTTCCTTATCAAAATGCCTGGCTGATGCCATGTCAAAACAAGAACCACAATGTATTGGTGCGGACGGCGAGACTCGAACTCGCACGCCTTGCAGCGTCAGAACCTAAATCTGGTGCGTCTACCAATTCCGCCACGTCCGCTTGAGGGCGGATTCTATCATTGACTGCGAACGTTTATACTTCGCCAGCCATGCCAGTAGACCATTACGAAAACTTTCCCGTCGCTTCCTTCCTCGTCCCAGCCCCACTGCGGTGTCCGATCGAGGTCATTTACCGTTTTGCCCGTAGCGCTGATGATATTGCCGATGAAGGCGATGCTCAGCCGGAAGAACGCCTCGCCGGATTAGCGGCCTATCAATCCCAGCTTGACCGCATTGAAACCGGGCAAACGCCCGAAACCCCGCTTTTTGTCGATCTGGCCGCTGTTATTGCCCAATATCAGCTGCCGGTGCAACTCTTTCGCGACTTGCTCGATGCCTTTGCGCAGGACGTGGTCAAAAAGCGCTATGCCAATTTCGCCGAAGTACTCGACTATTGCCGCCGTTCCGCCAACCCGGTCGGGCGGCTGGTGCTGCACCTCTTTGAGCGCACCGAGCCACATCAGCTCAAACAGTCCGACGCCATTTGCTCGGCGCTACAGCTCGCCAATTTCTGGCAGGACATTGCCATCGACTGGAAAAAAGATCGCGTTTATCTGCCGCAATGCGATCTGCCCACCTTCGGCATCAGCGAAGACGACATTGCCAGCCAGCGTTGGTCAGAAAACTGGGGCAGGCTGATCGACTTCCAGGTCGAACGCACCCGTCAGATGATGCTTTCCGGTGCGCCGCTGGTGCATGACCTGCCCGGCCGCATGGGCTGGGAAATCCGTTTCACGGTGCAAGGCGGGCTACGCATTCTGGAAGGCGTTCAACGCGCACGTGGCGACGTTTTTCGCCATCGCCCCAAGCTTGGCCCCTGGGACTGGCTGATTCTGGCCAGCCGCAGCCTTACAATGTGATCTTGTTCTCCAAACCAACGCCATGACTCCCGACGAATACTGCCAGGATCGCACCGCCAAAAGCGGCTCATCATTCACCGCCAGCTTCCGCTTTCTGCCGCCTGAGCGTCGGCGCGCCATCACGGCCTTTTACGCCTTTTGCCGCGAAGTCGATGACGTGGTCGACGAAACGCCGGACATGGTTCAGGCCGCCACCCAACTCACCTGGTGGCGCGAGGAAGTCGAGCGCATCGCCAGCGGAACGCCTGAACATCCGGTCGGCAAAGCCCTGCAGGTTTCTGCCCGGCAATTCAAAATTTCCCGAGAACACTTGCTGGAAATCATCGACGGCATGGAGATGGATCTGCAGCAAAGGCGCTGTGCCAATTTCAAGGAATTGCAGCTTTACTGTTACAGGGTAGCCAGCGTCGTCGGCCTGGTTGCTGCCGAAATTTTCGGCATGCAGGACGAGCAAACGAAACAATATGCCCTCGATCTCGGCATGGCTTTTCAACTCACCAACATCATCCGCGATGTCGGCGAAGACGCGCAACGTGGCCGCATCTACCTGCCAATAGATGAACTCGAACAATTTGGCGTCAGCACCGACGACCTGCTGGCAGGGCGCTATTCCGAGCCATTCACCGCTCTGATGCGCTTTCAAGCCGAACGTGCCGAGGAATACTACGTCAAGGCGCTAGCCGAATTGCCCGCCATCGACCGCAAAGCGCAGCGGCCCGGTCTGGTCATGGCGGCGGTCTACCACGCTGTGCTCAAGAAAATCCAGCAGGAAAATTTCCGGGTGCTCGACCAGCGCATTTCCCTGTCGTCATTCCAAAAGCTTTGGCTGGCTTGGAAAACCTGGACGTTTACCTGAACCTGTCACAACCGAAGCGAATTTATAAATTACCGCTCCGTACTCAGGAGGTTATCTTGATTTTCTCGACACAACGCTGCGCCGCCGTACTCAAACTGGCCTTCTGGCTTGGCATCGCCACCCTGGGCATTTCTTCCGCGCAATCGGAAGTAGCCGTTTCAGTCTCGCCACAAGCTTATGCCCCGGATGTGCGGGAAATCTCCTTGTCCTTTAGCGCTCCAATGATTCTCCCCGGACAAAAGAAGACCACAGCACCGGCGACGGTAAGCTGCATACCCAAGGATGCGCAACTGAAAATTGCGCAGGATGGCTGGATCAATGATCGGCAGTGGTCCATGAACCTGAGCGAACGCTTGCCGAGCGCCACGTTGTGCACGATTGCTCTGCACGACAATCTGCAGGCGCTTGACGGCTCGCGGGTCAAAGCTGGACCCTGGTCTTTCAATACCGGCGGCCCGAATTTTCACCCCTACGATAATGATGAAAGGAATTTTGGTGAAGACGGCGTCGTCTTTTTTTATTCTACTCATCCGGTCGACAAGTCCTCGCTCCTCAATAACGTGACCTGCCGGGTCGGCGATTCCGGCGCGCAAGCCCTGCAGTGGCTGGATGATGCGGAAATGTTCCGGGCGGCGCGACGCCGGCACCCTTATCACCGGGACGTTACAGCTCTGAGGAAAGACTATCCAAACCTGTTGGCGGGGCGATGTCCGCAAGCGCCGCTCGACAACGGTGCGCAAGTAACGATCACCGTAGGCAAGGGCGTAACCACGCCCTGGGGCGCCACCGATGCAAGTGACAGCACGACCGTGCTGAAGGTGCGGCCCAAATTCCAGGTCTGGCTGCGATGCCGAAGAAATATCCCGGGAACTGGCGAATGTGACCCGCGACATGGGGTTAGCATGCACTTCAGCGCTTTAGTCGATGGAGACCACCCGCAACTGCGCCTCCCGGATGGCAGCGCCTTGAAATCAAATCCCCGATGGGGGCCTGAGGAATACATCGGCCCCATTGCTGAGGGCGATACTGTCAGCGTTGTGCTGAAGGGCGAAATTCGGGACATCGACGGCCGTCCGCTGAGCAATCCGGAAGTCCTGCGAAAAGGTTTTGAATTTGGCCGTTTTCCACCCTACCTTGGCATTCCGCTGCGCATCGGCACCCTGCCCTGGAAAAACAGCCAAAAAATTCCCCCGCTCTGGCCGGTCGTCGTCCGCAAACTGGACCCCCAACTCGAAGTGCGTCAATCGCATGTCGGTGGCAACGAAGATGAAGAAACCGCCAGCAAGGCGGCCCGCCTGTGGCGCAGCGTTGCGGCTCTGCAAACCGAGTACTACCAGAGCAGCAAGCCCCTGCCGCGCCTGGAGGATTTCAACTGGCCGCAGACCCTGTTCGTCCCCACTCGCGGCGGCGAAATCGAGACTGTCGGCGTTCCGCTCGGCGAACCCGGCCTGTACCTGCTTGAAGTCGAAAGCCCTGCTTGGAGTGCTTACTTCACCACCAGCGACCAGGAGCACGATCCCAAGCTGTTCTCACAGAATTTCCAAAACCAGGATGAATATCGGCGCGCCAAGAACTTCATGTGGCGCGCCTCGCGCATGGCCTGGGTGCAGGTTACCAACCTGAACATTACAGTTCCGCTCGGCAGCGATAAGGACGCGTTGGTCTGGGTGACTACCATCGACAGCGGATTGCCGGTAGAAGGGGCTCGTGTTGACGTTTCAACCAGAATGGCCAGTTACTTTGGTGGGGAAAAACGGATGCGCAAGGCTTGGCCAAAGCCCCTTCCAACCTGGCGAAAAGTGACAATCATGAAGGCCACGTTGTCGTTCAGCACGGCAAGGATCTGGCCGTGGTCAGCATCAGCTGGTATGACGTTAACTCCCGACAAAGGATCGGCCATACCATTCTTGATCGTAAACTGTTCCGGCAGGGAGAAACGCTCAACTTTCAACGCCTGTTGCGCAAATATAGCCTAGACGGTCTGACGCTGCCGGAGCAGCCCGACAAGAGCAATGTCGAAATTAGTACCACCAGCAATGAAATCGTCTCCCGCCTGAAATTGGAATACGATGCGACCGGCAGCGCCACAGGCCAATGGAAAATCCCTTCGCACGCCCGCTTGGGCAAATACACCTTGAGTATCGTGGACTTCAACCATCAGGGAGACCGTATTTATGGGCACGAAAGGTGGGATAAAAGCGATGACACCACCTTTCAGATTGAAGAATACCGCGCTCCGGTCTTCGAAGCCAAACTCGAAGGTAGCCCCGAATGGCGTAACAAGGTGCAAACCCTGCCGCTGGACATGAGCCTCAGCTACCTCTCCGGCGGCAGTGCCGCAGGCCAGATGATCAGCCTGAAAAGTCGTTTCTGGATTGGCGCCCCGGCACCCCGTGCCGGCTTCAGCTTTGAATGGCCCTGGTTCCTGGGAGACAATTCCTCCCTGCCAAACTTGAAGGATAGCGAAATCAAGCTCGATGCGGAAGGCAAAGGCAAAGCCATTTTGCAATTTCCCACCTTCGACCGCGCCGTGATTCTGCGCACGGAAATGGATTTTTCCGATCCGAATGGCGAAAAGCAGAGCATCGGCCAGGAATTCGCACTCTGGCCTGGCGAAGTTAAACTCGGCCTGCGTCTGGAAAGTCCGCCGGGCAAGCCCTTGCTGGTCCGGCTGATCGCACTCGACCTGAAGAATGCACCTTTGGCCGGACAAAAAGTTGTCATAAAGCGCCAGTTGCTTAAAGACCCCAAGCCGGACGGAATTGAACCTGAAGCCCTGACCGCCTTGAGCGAAATCTGTACGGTAACTACCGATGCCTCCGGCGAAGGTCGCTGTGAATTGAAAGAGACGGTTTCCGAAACTGAGGGCTGGCAATACCTGCTGCTCACAGCTGAAGCCAGCGACCAGGCCAGGCGCAGCATCAAGGCCGGCAAGGTCGTCAACCGCCACGACCCGCTTTTCCATTCTCCTCAGCGGCAACCCCGGCAGGAGATTCCAAGCAGCGTTCTTTCCGTCGATGCCACCCCCCTGCAGCCCGGCAGTAACGCAACGCTGAATGTCCGGGCACCTTTTTTGCCAGCCACGCTGCTGCTGACTGCGGAACGCGAAGGCGTTCTGGCCAGCAGTGTGCACCGGCTGACCGCCGAACTTGAACGCATCAGCCTGCCGGTGCAAAGCCGTTTTGCCCCGAACATCCACTTGCGCGCCCATTTCGTCGGCGGTCTGAATGACTTGCCGAATTCCCTCTCAGCAGAAAAGGGAACAGAACCCTATCTGCCCGCCTACACCGATATCAAGCCATTTATCGTCACACATGAAATCAATGTGCCGGTGGCAGCGGAAGACCACCGCCTAAACGTCAGCGTCATTCCGGCCAAAGCAGGCTATCAACCAGGAAGCCAGGCCGAAGTCCGCATTGCCGTCCGGCAGGGACAACAAGCGGCAGGCGGCGCCAAAGTGACGGTTGCCGTGGTCGACGACGCCCTGCTGGCGCTACTGCCCAACCCCACTTGGGAATTGTTCAAGGCCATGAACCGGCCACGGCCACGTACAACCAAGCTCTACCAGTCACTGCAATCGACGCCGCTACTTTTTCCTGCCCGTCTGGGACCTGCCACCGGTTACTTTCCAGTCGATGAGCGTTTTGCCAATCATCACCATGTGGCTTACAGCCCGAGCCCGAGCCGGAGCCCGAGTTATAGCCCGCCTGCAGTCGCGGCCTCCAGTCATGTCGTGAAACTTCCCACCTCATCACCAGCACAGCTGTTTAGTCAGCCGCCGCGCCGTAGTTTCAATTCTCTGGCGCTCTGGCAAACCGACCTGACGCTGGATGCCGAGGGCAAGGCCAGCGTCAGCGTGCCGCTGCCGGATAACCTGACCCGCTGGCGCATCGTCGCCATCGCCCGTCAGGGTACCGAGTTCTTCGGCGAAGGCGAAGCCACCCTAACCACGGCCACTGCCCTGCAACTCTATTCCGGCCTGCCCAATCTGCTACGCGACGGCGACGAAATCATGCAGACGGTAACGGTCCGCAATGGCAGCAAGAAGCCGCATACCCTGACCTTTTCGGCCAATGCCCGCCTCCAGTCCGAGGCCGGTTCACCTCCCCCCAGCAGCCAGATTGAAGGCCTCAGCCAAGCGAAAACCCTGAAACTGGCAGCCGGCCAATCCGAAACCGTCACCTGGAAAGTTGCCGTACCTGCAGGTGCAACAGCCCTGCATTGGGAGATTAAGGTTCAGAATGAAGACGGCGAGGGAGACCGATTGCAGATTTCACAGACGGTTTTGCCCGCCATGCCAGTAACTACCCACGAAACCCGGCTAGTGCAGATCAATCAGCCCCTCGAATTACCAGTCAAGCTGCCGGAAGGCGCTCTGCCGGGCAAGGGTGGGATCTCGGTGCAACTGGAAGCGAGCTTCGCCCAGGCCGCGCTGGCCGAAGTCAGAAAGTGGATGGGCGAATACCCACATGGCTGCCTGGAGCAAAAAACATCGCGTATTGCCGTTTCCGGCAATCGTCAGCACTGGGAAAGACTGACCAGCGAGTTTCCAAACTATTTTGATGAACGTGGCCTGCTGCGCTTTTACCCAACCCAGAACATGCCGGGCAGCGAAATGCTGACCGCCCTGGTGCTGGATATTGCCCAGGCCGCGCAGTGGGATATTCCGCCCGAATCGCGTCGCCGAATGCTGGATGGTTTACGCCATGCGCTCAATGACGCCGGACGTATTCAGGACTGGATGCCCACCGACAGCCAACAAGCGCACCGCTTTGCCATGCAGGCAACACTGGCACAATACGAACTGCCGAATAACCTGCTGCGCCCGACCGACATCAATTCGCTCCCCGTTCATGTCCTGATCGATTGGATACGTACCTTGCTGCGCCAGCCGGAATCACCCCGCCGCCAGGCCGATTTACAACTGGCCACCACGCATTTGCGCAAGACTTATGAAATCCGTGGAACACGGCTTTATTGGCAAAATGAGGAAAGGGAAAACTGGTGGTGGTTGATGCGCAGCGGCGATTCAACTACCGCCAGATTCGCCTTGTTGCTACCGGAACTGATCGCCATTGATCCAGCCTGGTCGGCCGAAATTCCTGTCGTATTGAAGGGTCTGATTGCCCGCCAAAACCATGGGCACTGGGGTTCAACAACGGCGAATGTCTGGGGCACACTGGCACTGGACGCGTATGCCCGCAAATACGAAAAAACTCCCGTCAATGGTGAAACCGTAATGCAGTTCGGACAAGCGACAGGCAAGCACGCCTGGAATGCGGTCATGACCACACCGGTGCTTCTGCCCTGGCCAACGACGGCAGAGACACCCGTTTTGCGGCTCAGCCATCAGGGGAGCGGTGCCCCTTGGGCTACCACCTCGATCAAGGCTGCGGCTCCGCTCAAGGAGGCCACCAATTTCGGCCTGCACATCTCAAAAACCTTAACCCCTATTCAACAGCGTGTGCCCGGCCGTTACAGTGTGGGCGACACCCTGCGCGTCCGCCTCGATATGCGTAGCCGACATGACCTGACCTGGGTCGCGGTACGTGACCCCGTTCCCTCCGGAGCGACCATCCTTGGCCGCGGACTCGGGCGCGAAAGCCAGTTCGCCCAGAGCGGCGAGATTCGGCACAACTGGCAGGACTGGCGAGAACCACAACTGGCACAGATTGAACGCGGCGAAGAATCCTACCGTGCCTACTGGCGCTGGGTACCTGCCGGCGCGCAGTGGTCCAGCGAATACACCTTGCGCATCAATAATGCCGGTAAGTTCATGCTGCCCCCGACACGAATCGAGGCTATGTATGCACCGGAATTTTTTGGCGAAACCCCGAACCGGCCCCTGCAGGTTCAATGATGGAACATCGGCGTATTGCCATCATCGGCGGCGGCTGGGCCGGCATTGCGGCGGCAGTTGAACTCACTGCCGCCGGCCAGTCCGTGACCCTGTTCGAAGCCGGTCGCCAGTTGGGCGGACGGGCGCGCGGCATTACACTGGCGGGCCGGCGGCTCGACAACGGCCAGCACATCCTGCTCGGCGCTTATCGCGAAATTCTCGCTCTCATGCGGCAACTCGGCGCCGACCCGGAAAAACTGCTGCAGCGCCTGCCTTTGGCGGTAGAGGACAATGCCGGTTTTCGCCTGCAACTGCCCAAAATTCCAGCCCCATTCAATCTCGCCTGGGGCTTGTTGACGGCCAGCGGCGTTAGTCTGCGCGAAAAGATCGCCACAGCATTGTGGATGAATGGTCTCAAATCCCGGAAATTCCAGTTAGCCGCAGATGTCACCGTGGCGCAATGGCTGGATGCCGCCGGTCAAACCGGCGCGCTTCGCCAGCATCTGTGGGCGCCACTGTGCCTGGCCGCTCTCAACACCCCAATCGATAACGCTTCGGCGCAATTATTCGCCAACACCCTGCGCGACAGCCTGGGCAGTCCGCACCGCAAAGACACCGATCTGCTGCTGCCGCGTGTCGATCTTGGTCAAGTCCTGCCAGAACCGGCGGCACAATGGCTGACTGCCAAAGGTGCCGAACTGCGCTTGAGTCATCGCGTAAAAGAAATTGGAGTTGAAATAGGGGACAGACCACAATTTTATGAACCTCAAAATTGCGGTCTGTCCCCTATTTCAGTCGATGGCGAACATTTCGACGTCATCATCCTCGCCACTGCTCCGCAGCATGCCGCTGCATTGTTGCAAATCGACAAAAACTTCGGCTTTGAATTCGAGCCTATCGGCACGGTTTATCTGGCGTATCCCGCCGGAACCGCCCTGCCCGTCCCCATGCTCGGTCAACAAGGCGGCATCGGGCAATGGGCGATTGACCGCGGTGACGGCATGATCGCCTGTATTCTTTCTGGCCATGGCGAATGGGAAAGCAAAAGCGACGATACACTGGCGCAAATTTTGACCGCCGAACTGGATTTGCCGACAAAGCCGCTGTGGCACGGCGTCGTGCGCGAAAAGCGCGCCACCTTTGCCTGCCGCCCAAACCTGACCCGGCCAGGCGCACAAACCGTCCATCCACAGCTTTGGCTTGCTGGCGATTACACCTGGGCGGATTATCCCGGCACGCTGGAAGGCGCTGTCAAAAGCGGTCTTCGCGCTGCTCACAACACCCTCAAGCATGATTTGTTGCAATGACATTTGCGTTTGAAACATCGCCCGGCTTGAAGACTCCACGCCGACTCAGAATTCTCTGGGCCAGCGTTTACTGCCTGCTCGACACCACTAGCGGCGCGGCAATGGCTGTGCGCGAAATGCTGCGCCAACTTGCGCTGCGTGAGATAGAGATCGAAGTGCTTGGCGCCACCGTGTTTGATGACGAGCGCGGACAGCGCCGCATCGCTGCCCACATGGATTTCTTCAAGGCGAACCTTGGAGCCATCGTCAAAGTCGAAGATGAACTGCTGACGCACCGGTTGCTGGTTACCGCCAGCACGCAGCGCGACACGGTGACCTCGAGGGAATTGGGCTTACTTTTCCAACACTACCAGAACCTGCTCGAGTCATTCCGACCCGACCTGGTGTTTTTTTACGGTGGTCAGACGCAGGAGTATTTGATCGCCGACGAGGCAAAGCAGCGCGGCATTCCAGTTATAGCCTACCTGGCCAATGGCCGCTTCCAAGGCAAGTGGTGGTGCCGCAACGTTGACCTGATCCTTTGCGACAGCCTGGCGACAGCGCGCTTCTACGCCGAGACACAAAGCTATGCCGTGACGCCCATCGGCGCCTTCATCAACCCTGGGCAGGTGATCCCGGCGGAGCACTCGCGCCAGCACATTCTGTTCGTCAATCCAACGCTCGAAAAAGGCGTGGCGGTATTGATCCAACTCGCGCTGATGCTCGAGCAACGCAGACCCGACATTGTGTTCGAGGTCGTGGAATCTCGCGGCGGATTTGCCGACATACTGCGCCGGGTTAGCAGCGCACTCGGCGACCAGCGCGAATCACTGGCCAACGTTATTGTTACGCCAAACACCGACGACATGCGTCCGGTATACAGCAGAGCAAGGCTGATCATTGTACCCAGCCTGTGCTGGGATAGCGGCGCCAGGGTGCTGGCAGAAGCCATGCTCAACGGCATTCCCGCCATCGTCACCGACCACGGCGGTTCTCCGGAAATGATCCAGGATGGCGGCCTGAAGTTCGCGCTGCCGCCTGAATTTCACACCCCGCCTTACGACCGGATTCCGCTGCCCGCCATGCTGGAGCCTTTGGTCGAAGCCATAACACGCTTTTTCGATGACCCCGGCTATTATCTGGAAACCGCCCAGCGCGCAATGGCAGTCGGCCAAACCCTGCACAAAATCGACACCAGCACACAACGCCTGCTGCAAGCAATCGAACCGTGGCTGGCCAAAAGAGTAGGTAACGCGGTTACAACCGGCGAGCCGATGACTTTCCCGACAGTACGGGCAGCACAGCGCACCCCGAAAATCTCAATAATCTTTCCAGTCGGCAACCGTGAGGTCTACCTGCGGGAAGCCATCGAATCAATCCTCGCGCAGACCTTCACCGATTTCGAGCTCCTGATAGTCGCCGATGGCATCGAGCCTTCGGTAATGTCGATTCTGGAGAGCTATCACGACGAACGCATCCACCTCATCCGTCTGCCGCTAAACATGGGCATCTGCGCCGCCAGCAATACCGCACTCTCAGCCGCACGCGCCCCCTACATGGCCTTGATGGATTCCGATGACGTGGCGCAGCCCCATCGCCTGGCAACTCAGTATGAATGGATGGAAAGTCACCCGCAAATCACGGTGTGCGCCTCGAACGCGGTAAAGATTCTGGAGGATGGCAGCCGCGTATCGATGCAGTATCCTGAACTCGACGGCATCATCAAGGCGCGGTTGATGATCGTCGATTCAGCCATCCTCAACCCGACGGCAATCTTCCGTAGCGAATTTGTACACCGTCACCGCCTCAGGTATGACGCGAATTTTACTCGCGACGGCGATCACCGATTTTTCGTCGACATGCTGCGTTGCGGCGCGGTTTTCCATGGCTTGCAGGAAGAACTGCTCACCTACCGCCGACACTTCCAGAACGCCACCAATGACATGACCGGCTTCGACGACTACAAAACCCGAATACGGGAAATGTTGGCGCCGGTCTTTTTCCCCGAGCTGACCGGTGTCGAAACCGCTGTGTTGCTGGCAGCATTTCGCAGCGATTTTTCCGGCCACCCCGAAGATGTCCATCGAAGCCTCGCTGCGGTGGACAAGGCCATGCTTGAAAACAGGTCATTCATGGACGAAGATCGTGCCGAACTGAACAATATCCTGTCAGCGGTTCGGAATGGACTGACAAAACATCTTGCAGGCGCACAATAGGGCGCGGCAGGTCAAATAGCACCGGCACGCGAACCCCGTCGGCAAAAGACTTTTCGAAAGCTTGCTCTTATAGAAATGACAGACCTGAATCGGCCAGAAGCTGCCGTATTTCGGCGCTTCCTAATTTGCATATTCGATGACAAAGACGTCGATTCGGTGCAAAATGCAGCATGGAAAATATCTTCTGTTCGTCACAGTGCATTGTTCGGATGCCGTATACGCTCAGGAAATATGCCTACAGAGTCACTCAGAGTGTGGTGGCAAAAGGCTGTTTGGCTGCCGCGTTCGCCAGAATAGATGGCATCTGGCAAGCGTATATATCAAGAACGCCATCTAATACCGGTTGGGCTCCTCCTTCCACCTTCACCAAAAATGGCGTCAAACTCAAACGAGAACACGATGAAAACCGACCAAGAGCTTGAGCAAGCTGGCTTCACGGATTCTGGTACCACGCGATACAAGAATGCTGTCATCGCATATTGCGAAGAACTGTACGGAAAGTCAGTCGCGCTCGGTGACAGAGATAAGGCTGCGGATACCCCACGAGAAGTAACACACGAGCATGTTCGGGGTGCGGCCGCAGCAATCGCGATGCGAGGTCGTGATGGGCAAACGACGCTTCAGGTCTGGTGCCAAATCGGTGAATACGTATGCGCAGCGCTGGCTGGCGTGGGCGGAGGAAAGCTCGAAACTAGCTGGGGTACTGTCGTATTCGGACTGAGCCTCGCCGTTGGCGTCGTTCTATTTGTCACCCGTAACACTCGGGGTAATGTGAAATGAAAGTCATCTATACAGAAGCCGCTGAGCAAGAAATGCTGAACTTCCAACAGCAACAAAAAGCTATGTTGGAATCCCTAGTCGGCGAAAGGAAAGTTGTGTTTGGCGACGAAGTCCTTGAGATAACTGCGTCCGACATCAAGGAAGCAAGTCGAAAGATTCAAATATTCCGCCCAACGAACATTCGGTTCAGCAATGTTCAAGTTATCTCAAAGGTCTATGTTGTTCTCGGTGCCCTAATGATGATCGGTGCGATCTTCTATCCGAGAATTTCTGAGCTTTTCTATGAAAATAGGGCACAAGCCATGATCTTTCTCATGGGGGCTGTGATAACGGTACTTGGTGTGCTCGCCAACTACTTCTACGCGCTTCGGAGAAGGCGGTACCTTGAAGTTGAGCGGATGATGATCGACAGTGCTCAACGCAACAAAGAGTAGCCCAACCCGGCAGTCCACACGGACGCTGCGCGATAAAGCCGCGCAGCGCCGGTGACCTATACGTTGGGCATTCATATGCTTCATATCCCAAAAGATTCAATCTTGGCCAAGCTTCTTCAGGCCATGCTTGCAATTGGCTATGTGGTTCTTGTGAAGCAGCTGCTTTTTCTCCAACTCTTGACGGGCTCTTGGCTATTACACCTTTCGAATGTTCTGCTCGCCAATTTTGTAAGTTTGTTTGTGCTGCTTCTTGTCAATTTCATATTGCTGCGCCACGCATTCATTCGCGTCGGCATATTCACGTCATCGGCAGTCTTTGTCTATTTCTACATTTACACACTACAAGGTCATTTTTCTCAGCTAATTGATGGCTTAACCCGTAGCCCACAATATCTCATCAACATGCTGATCTTTGTCTCATCGCCGTTATTAGTGGGCGCGTTCATTCAGTCTCGTCTAAGTTCAAGGGAGCCCCATGCCTAACCTGGCGCTCAAACTCGCTCCTTTCAGTCGCTGGACGCTGCGCGATAAAGCCGCGCAGCGCCGGTTAGCTCTACGTTAAATGACAGCTTTCGGACAAACAGTGGGTCGGATCGGGGTCGATTTAATCCATAGGAAATGCCATTGACTTGATTGCGCACCTACCCCACCATCTCCACCGGCACCCGCGCCGCCAAGGCACAGTAAAGCTCATATGCAATCGTACCCGCCGCCGCAGCCACTTCGTCGGCCGGTAAATCGCCGCCCTCGCCCTGCCCCCACAGCGTCACCGGCGCACCGAAACCGGCAGACGGGATGGTGCTGAGGTCACAGGCCAGCAAATCCATCGACACCCGCCCGAGAATCCGGGTGCGTTGGCCACAGACGGCAATCGGTGTTCCGGTTGGCGCGCTACGCGGATAGCCGTCAGCGTAGCCACAGGCGACAGTGCCCACCCGCATGGAACGTTCAGCCGTATAGGTACCGCCATAGCCAATGCGCTCGCCGGCAGCGACGTGCTGCACGCCGATGATGCTGCTCTCCAGGCTCATCACCGGCTGCAGGCCAAGATCGGCGGCGCTCTCGTCGGCAAAGGGGCTGGAGCCGTAGAGCATGATGCCCGGCCGCACCCAATCGCCCTGCGCCTTGGGGTGACGTAAAACAGCCGCCGAATTGCCCAGGCTGACCTTGCCTTTCCAGTCCTTCAGCAAAGTTTGGAATCGCGCCATCTGCCAGTCGACGCCGCGCGCATCGTCAGCGTCGGCAAAATGAGTCATGTAGGCGATTTCGGCCAATGGCAATCTGGCCGCCAATTCGCTTGGTGTCGGGAAATTTTCAGCGCTGAAGCCCAATCGGTTCATGCCGCTATTGAGCTTGATGTAGAGCGCCAGAGGGGCGTCCTTGGGCGTATTTCTTTCAATCAGATCGAGTTGTTCGCGGCAATGCACAACGCTGGTCAGGCGATAGTCGACCAGCAGGCGCACATCCCGTGCCGAAAAAACGCCTTCGAGCAACAGGATGGGTTGCCTGATGCGCGTCTCGCGCATGGCGGCGCCGGTTTCCGGCTCCAGCACGGCAAAGCCGTCGGCTTCTTCACGCAGTGCTTCGAGCACCCGCCACAGGCCGTGCCCATAGGCATTGGCCTTGACCACCGCCCAGATATTGGAATGCGGTGCACGCAGGCGCGCCACCCCGTGGTTATGCAGAAGAGCCGCCGTGTTGATGCGGGCGCGGATGGGACGGGACGATTTCAAGATGTCATTCCTCGGAGTTTTTGTTTGGCGAATTCGGCAAAAGTGGTGACCAGGCGCGAACGAAAACGATCGCCCGGTATCAGGATGGAGAAAGAACCGGCGAGTGCAGGCTGCAAAGAGATGGCGACGAGTTGGCCTGACTCAATTTCTTTTGCAAGCGACTGGCGGAAAGTGATGGCGAAGCCCAAGCCGGTGGCGACAATCTTTCTCAGACTTTCGAGATTACCGAGCTCCATCTGGCTCTTGAGACTCCCGGGCGTCATTCCCGCCGCTCGAACATAGGCCTCTACCCGCTGCCGGATGCCTGAACCCGGTTCGTGGTTGATATATTCGTAATCGCGGAGCTGTTTCGGCGTTAGCATATCTGAACCAGCCAGCGGATAATCCGGCGCGCAAATGACCACCAGTTCGTCCTCGCCGCAAACGTCGGCTTCCACGCCCTCGCCTGCGGCTTTGCCGTCAATCAGTCCGACATCAAGGGTATGGCTTGCCACCCGCTGTTCAATGGTCTCGGAATTGGCCACCAGCAGACACGGCCGGGTCTGCGGATAAAGGGCGTTGAATTCGCTCAGAATGGTCGGCATAAAGGTTTCCGCCAGAGTGGAACTGGCGCCGATATTGAGATTGCCGCGCATTTCCTCCGTCATCTCGGCGAGCCGCGTTTCCATCTCGTCAGAGAGGTCGATCAGGCGCTCGGCGTATTTCATGACCAATTCACCGGCGGGAGACAAAGAAATCTGGCCGTGGCCTCGCTCGAAAAGCCTGACCTGATAGCGCTCTTCAAGCTGCCGAATCTGGAAGGTGACGGCGGGTTGCGACATGAACAGCGACTCGGCGGCACGGGTGAAACTCCCCATCTTGGCTACTGCATGAAATATGCGCAAACGTCGGTCAGCCATCAGCCCTGCCTATCCCGAAAAAAAGCTCTATTCAAGCACACGGCATGATCACCCTGAATTACCACGACTCTCGCAAAACTTTTTCCAGCCAGTAAAGCGCCGTAATGGTTTTGGCATCGGTAATCATGCCTTGCCTGATCGCCTCGGAAACCTCATTAGGCGACATTTCGAGGACATCCAGAAATTCGTTGTGATCGAGCTGTTGGCCAGAAACCTGGCTCAAGTGGCACGCCAGAAATATCTCGATGCGCTCGTCGGAATAGCCAATGCATGGGTTCATGACACCGAGATTACGCCAGTCATCGGCGGTGTAACCAGTTTCTTCCAGTAACTCGCGCTTGGCAGCGACCAGCGCTTGTTCGCCATCGTCGATCTTGCCGGCCGGCAATTCGAGGAAAACACGACCCAGAGGATAGCGGAACTGACGCTCCAGCAAGAGCTTGCCGTTGTCGAGCAGAGCCAGCACGGTCACCGCACCGGGGTGCGTAATATATTCACGCGTCGATTCGGCACCATTCGGCAGGCGCACGCGATCACGACGAACATGCAGCAGGCGGCCGTCAAAAACCACCTCACTGTCGAGCTGGTCTTCGCGCAAATGCGATTCGTCGGTCATTTCAGGAAAGATAGAGCGAGCCGCCGAGGGCGGTGAAGCAGATCATCATCAGCCAGTCAGGAAAGAGGCCAAGCAACGCCACCGCCAGTCCGTTGACGATCAACAGGGTACGCACGGCCAGCGGCGTACGGATCGGCGTTTTATCAGCCGGCGCGTCGAAATACATGAGTTTGACGACACGCAGGTAATAAAAGGCGCCAATCAGCGAAAAGAACACTGCCAAAATGGCCAACCAGTAACGCCCGCTAATGACCACCGCCTGCAATACCGAAAATTTGGCGAAGAAGCCGACAAAGAAGGGAATACCGGCCAGCGAGAACATCATCACCAGCATGACGCCAGCAATCCAGGGGCTGCGCTGGTTGAGACCCTTGAAACCGTCCAGATGATCGGACTCGAAACCGGCGCTGTTGAGCAGCAGGATGATGCCGAAAGCACCTGCTGACATCAGCACATAGGTGACGACATAGAACATCGACGAGCTGTAGGCATTGAGCGCCAGAAAGGCGTTGAAATTATCAGCCGAACCCGGCGCAACACCACTGACCATGCCCAGCAGCATGAAACCCATGTGGGCGATGGCCGAGTAGGCCAGCATGCGCTTGATGTTGGTCTGCGCAATGGCGGCAATGTTGCCCAGCCCCATCGACAGTACCGCCAGCACCATCAGCATGCCCTGCCAGTCGGCCGCCTGCGCCAGCAGACCGTTGACCAGGATGTTGATCAGGACAGCGAAGGCCGCCAGCTTGGGGGCTGAACCGATGAAAAGGGTCACAGGCGTCGGGGCGCCGTGATAGACATCGGGTATCCACATGTGGAAAGGCACAACGCCGAGTTTGAAGGCTAGGCCGGCAATGACGAAGACAAGTCCGAAAACAAGCACTGTCGGATTGACGCCAGCCTTCAATTGCTGGGCGACGGCGGTGATTTCAAGCGAACCAGTCGCGCCGTAGAGCATCGACAGGCCGTAGAGCAGCAGGCCGGAAGCCAGGGCACCGAGAACAAACAACTTCATCGCCGCCTCGCTGGCGACGGCATTGTCGCGATCCATCGCCACCATGACACAAAGCGTCAGCGATAGCAGTTCGACCCCCAGGAAAACCGTGACGAAATGATTGGCGGAGATCATCACCAGCATGCCCAGCGTGGCAAACAGGGACAAAACGTAGTACTCGCCGCGCGCCAGCCCTTCCCGTTCGAGCGTGTAGGCGCGGGAATAAAAATTCACCACCAGCACGGTCAGGCAGACAAAAAACTTGAGCAGGTCAGTCATCAAATTGTCGATGAACATGTTGCTGAAGCTCAGCGGGGTACTCTCGCTATTGGGCAGGAGTTGTAACAAACAGCAGCCCAGCAGCGTCAATTGGGTGAGGACGAAAATCAGCGTCCGCCGCCCGTCCTTGACGAGCAGATCGAGCAGGAGGATGGCCAGCGCCATCATGGCCAGAAAGATTTCCGGCACGGCAGGCACGAGGTCGGGGATAACAAAGTTCTCGAACATGGCTCAAGCTCAGGGAATCTTGCTGGCGTCGACATGACGCAGCAGATCGCTGACCGAAACATGCATGATTTCAGTCAGCGGTTGGGGATAAATGCCGAGCGCCAACACGCACACGGCCAGCACAATCAGGATGAAGAATTCGCGGCTGGAGATATCCTTGAGCTTGCCCACCGCGCTATTGGCCACGGGCCCAAACATGACGCGCTTGAACATCCACAAAGTATAGGCAGCGCCGAGAATGAGCGAAGTGGCGGCGGCAAAACCGAGCCAGAAATTGACTTTGACGGCAGCCAGAATAACCATGAATTCGCCGACAAAACCGGAAGTCGCCGGCAACCCGGCATTGGCCATGGCAAAGAGCATGAAGAAGGCGGCAAACTTCGGCATGTTGCTGGCCACGCCACCGTAATCGGCAATCTGCCGGCTGTGCATACGGTCATACAGCACCCCGATACAGAGGAACATGGCACCGGCGACAAAGCCGTGCGACACCATCTGCACGATGCCACCCTCAATGCCCAAGGGACTGAACAGGAAAAAGCCCAGGGTAACGAAGCCCATGTGCGCTACCGAGGAATAGGCCACCAACTTCTTCATGTCGGTCTGCACCAGGGCGACAAAACCGATATAGACCACGGCGATGAGCGACAGGAAAATCATCGGCGCCGACAGGGCATGCGCCGCATCTGGCGCAATCGGGAGCGAAAAGCGCAGAAAGCCGTAAGCACCGAGTTTGAGGGCGATAGCCGCCAGCACGACGGAGCCGCCGGTCGGCGCTTCGGTGTGGGCATCCGGCAGCCAGGAGTGGAACGGCCACATCGGCACCTTGACGGCAAAAGCGACCAGAAAGGCGAGGAAAAGCCAAAATTGGGTATTGAAATCCAGCGCCATGCGCTGCCAGAGCAGGATGGAGAAATTGCCCTGCGAATGGACAAAGAGCGTAATCAAAGCGATCAGCAACAGAACTGATCCGGCAAAAGTGAACAGGAAGAACTTGATGGCTGCATAGACCCGGCTGGCACCGCCCCAGATACCGATGATGAGATAGAGCGGAATGAGCGAGGCCTCGAAGAAAACGTAGAAGAGCAAGCCATCAAGACTGCAGAAAATGCCGTTCAAGAGGCCGGACATGATCAGGAAGGCGGCGTTGTATTGCGCCACCTTGTCGCGGATGGTCTGCAGGCCGCCCAGCACAACGATGATGGTGATGAAACTGTTGAGCAGGATAAAAGGCAGCGAAATGCCATCGACACCCAACTGGTATCTGGCGTTGAAGCGCGTAATCCAGTGGAAATTTTCAACGAATTGCATGCCGACCTGAGTCGTGTTGAACCCCAACAGCAACGGAATAGTGACGGCAAAACTCAGGATGGCACCGATCAAAGCGATAAAACGCACCAGAGGATCGTTGCCTGTCTTGCCAACTGCAAGTACGAAGATACCTGCCAGAACAGGAACCCAGATGGCAAGAGAAAGCAGCGGAATGGTAGGCATGGAGCCGATCATGGCAATTTCACCCAAAAGGCCATGAGCAGCAACAAGCCGATCATCATGGTAAAGGCGTAATGATAGACGTAGCCGGTCTGCCACAGGCGGAAGGCGCGTGAAATCAGGCCGACCAACCAGGCCGAGAAGCGCGCCAGCAGGCCATCGATCAACAGGATATCGCCACCGCGCCACAGCATCCGTCCAAGCACATTGGCGGTGCAGGCGATGACTTCTTCATTGAATTTGTCGAAGTAATACTTGTTTTCAAGGAGCTTGGTGATTCCGGAAAAACGTTTCTTGAGCGCTTCGGCCAGATCCGGCCGCTTCAGGGTGAAGAACCAGGCCAGCGCCACACCGGCAACGGTCAGCAGGAAAGGCAGGCCAGTCAACCCATGCGCCGCCATCGCCAGCGGCCCGTCAAAGAATCCGGCCAGATAAGGCAAGGCCTTGAATTGTCCGAAAGCGGGATGCGCCACGGCATTGACGGTGATGGCACCCTTGAAGAAATCGCCGACCAGCATGGGCTGCAGCGTCAGGAAACCAATTCCGACCGAGGGTATGGCGAGCAAGACCAATGGCAGCCAGACCACCCAGGGGCTTTCGTGCGGGGCATGCCCATGCTCAGCATCAAAACGCGGCTTGCCGTGGAAGACCAGAAAATAGAGGCGGAAGGTGTACAGGGCGGTAATCAGAACGCCCGCCAGAACGGCGAAATGGGCGAAACCGGCACCGGGAATGCTTGATCGCGCCACGATCTCGATAATGGCATCCTTGGAGTAGAAACCGGAGAAAAATGGCGTGCCGATCAGCGCCAGCGAACCGATCAATGCCGTAATCCAGGTGATCGGCATGTATTTACGCAAGCCGCCCATCTTGAAAATGTTTTGTTCGTGGTGCATGCCAATGATGACCGAACCAGCCGCCAGGAAGAGCAAGGCCTTGAAGAAGGCATGCGTCATCAGGTGGAAGATTGCCGCCGAATAGGCCGAGGCACCCAGCGCCACGGTCATGTAGCCCAATTGCGACAAGGTCGAATAGGCAACGATGCGCTTGATGTCAGTCTGCACAATGCCGAGAAAGCCCATGAACAGTGCGGTGATGGCGCCGATCACCAGCACGAAGGAAAGCGCCGTGGTGGAAAGCTCGAAGAGCGGCGACATGCGCGCCACCATGAAAATACCGGCCGTCACCATCGTCGCAGCGTGGATCAGGGCGGAAATCGGCGTCGGGCCTTCCATCGAATCGGGCAGCCAGACATGCAGCGGCACCTGCGCCGATTTGCCCATGGCGCCGATGAAGAGGCAGATGCAAATGACGGTCAGCAGCGACCAGTCGGCGGTTCCCCACAGATTGAGGACGCCGTCTTTCAGTTCCGGCGCCTTGGCAAAGACAGCGGCGTAATCGAGCGAGCCGAAATAGGCCAGAATCAGGCCGATGCCGAGGATGAAGCCGAAATCGCCGACCCGATTGACCAGAAAGGCCTTGAGATTGGCCGCCACCGCCGTCGGCCGGTCGAACCAGAAGCCGATGAGCAGGTAGGACACCAGCCCCACCGCTTCCCAGCCAAAGAAGAGTTGCAGGAAATTGTTGCTCATCACCAGCATCAGCATCGAGAAGGTAAAGAGTGAAATCAGCGCGAAAAAGCGGTTGTAGCCAGGGTCTTCACGCATGTAACCGATGGTGTAGATATGCACCATGAGCGAAACGAAAGTCACCACCAGCATCATGGTGGTGGTCAGATTGTCGATCAGGAAACCGATCTCGAAGCGGTAATTGCCACTGGTCAGCCAGGTATAGACGGAGCCGTTGAAGACATGGCCGGCTTGCACATCCTGAAAGATCAAAACGGAGACAACAAAAGCTACCGCCACGCCACCAGTGGTCACGGTATGCGCCAGCCAGCGCGGCAAAACCCGGCAGAAGAGGCCAGCGATGATGGCGCCGAATAGTGGCGCCAGCGGCACGAGCAGGTAAAGTTTCTGCATCGGTATCATCGTCATCCCTTCAGACTGTTCAGGTCATCGACATGAATGCTCTTCAGATTGCGGAAAAGCACGATGAGGATGGCCAGGCCGATGGCGGCTTCGGCCGCAGCAACGGTCAGGATGAAAAAGACGAAAACCTGTCCCGACAGATCCGTGTTGCCATACTGATCACGGAAGAAGTGGGAAAAGGCGATGAAATTGGTATTGACCGCCAGCAACATGAGTTCGATCGCCATGAGCAGGACGATGAGATTTTTCCGGTTGAGGAAAATGCCGACCACGCTGATGGCAAACAGGATCGCCCCCAGGATAAGGAAATGCGACAGTGAAAGGCTTAGGACTTGTTCCACGCTGTCATTCCTTTTCAGTCGGCATCTGTAAGATACGAATGCGATCCTTGGCTTCAACCGCAATCTGCGCCGAAGGATCGGTGTATTTCCATGCCCGGCGGCGACGCTGGGTCAGCACCACGGCAGCAACAATGCCCACCAATAGGATGATCGACGCCAGCTCAAAGGGATAGGCGTATTCACTAAAGAGCAGGACGCCCAGCGCCTTGACATTGGACAGTTTGGCCGGCTCCACCGCCTCGCCAATGGGTACCCGGAACATCTTGCTGGCCAGCACCATGACCATCTGCACCACAATCAGGGCGCCAACCACCACCCCCAGCGGCAGATGCCGCCAGAAGCCTTCGCGGATGCGGTCAATATTGATGTCGAGCATCATGACCACGAACAGAAAAAGCACCATGACCGCGCCGACGTAAACCAACACCAGAACAATGGCGAGAAATTCCGCCTGCAACAGCAACCAGATGCCGCTGCAGGTAAAGAAGGCAAGGATGAGAAAAAGCACGGCATGCACGGGGTTGCGGGCTGTAATCACCCGCAGCGCCGCGAAAATCAGCACGGCAGAGAGAAAGAAGAAAACGAAGGTTTGAAAGTCCATCGAAAATCCTTAGCGGTAGGGAGCGTCAAGCTCCCGATCCTTGGCGATCTGGTCTTCGTAACGGTCACCAATGGCCAACAACATCGGCTTGGTGAAGTGCAATTCGGTATTCTTTTCGCCGTGGAATTCAAAGACACGGGTTTCGACAATCGCTTCAACCGGACAGGCTTCCTCGCAGAAACCACAAAAAATGCATTTGTTGAAATCGATGTCGTAGCGCGTCGTGCGGCGCGAACCGTCCTCGCGCTGTTCTGATTCAATGGTGATGGCCATTGCCGGGCAGACGGCTTCGCACAACTTGCAGGCAATGCAGCGTTCCTCGCCATCCGGCGTCCGGCGCAGGGCGTGCAGGCCGCGAAAACGGAAACTCAGCGGCGTTTTCTCTTCCGGATAGCGCGTCGTCGGGTTGCGCGTCAGGAAATGCCGGCCAGTCACCCGCATGCCCTGCAGCAATTCAAGCAGGAAAATGCTCTTGAGGAATTTTTTCAATGCCTTCATAGCGGTTTCCAGATATTCCAGGGCGACATCATCCACAGGCCAATGACGAGCAGCCAGAAGAGGCAGAGGGGGATGAACACTTTCCAGCCCAGACGCATAATCTGGTCGTAACGGTAGCGTGGGAAGGTGGCGCGGAACCAGAGAAAGAGGAAAAGCAAGGCCGAGACCTTGAGCAGCAGCCAGGGCAGGCCGTCGGGCAGGAAACCGACGGGGGAGAGCCAGCCACCGAAAAAGAGCAGTGCCGTCAGGGTCGAAACCAGGATCATGTTGATGTATTCGGCCAGGAAAAAGAGTGCGAAGCCCATTCCCGAATATTCGACATGAAAACCGGCAACGATTTCCGATTCACCTTCCGCCACATCGAAGGGCGCGCGATTGGTTTCAGCCAGCCCGGCGACGAAGTAGACAAAAGTCATCGGCAGCAGCGGCAACCAGTTCCAGGACAGGAAATTCCAGCCCTGCCCTGCAAAATACCCTCGTGCCTGTCCACCAACGATCTGCACCAGATTGAGATTGTTGGACACCATGACAACGCAGACCAGCGCCAGCCCCATGGCAATTTCGTAGGACACCATTTGCGCCGCGGCACGCATGGCGCCGAGAAAGGCGTACTTCGAATTGGAAGCCCAGCCAGAAAGGATGATGCCGTAGATGCCAACCGAAGAAATTGCCAGCACATAGAGCAGGCTGGCATCGATATTGGCCAGCACCAGCTTATCCGTGAAGGGAACGACCGCCCATGCCGTCAGCGCCGGAGCAATGGCCAAAATTGGCCCGAGGATGAAAATGGCCTTATTGGCACCACGAGGAAGGATGATTTCCTTGAACATCAGCTTGATGCCGTCCGCTACCGGCTGCAGCAAGCCCCAGATACCGGTGCGATTGGGGCCGAGGCGCAACTGCATGAAACCAATGACCTTGCGTTCGGCCAGGGTGATATAGGCCATCACAGTCATAAGAGGAACGATAATCAGGACGATCTTGGCTAGTGTCCACACTAGCGGCCACAAGGCACCAAAGAAGTTTTGACCATAACTTGTCACCATTTGCAGGAGAGCATCCATTTACGCGCGCTCCACAGTAATGCTGCCGGACAGCCGGCCTAATCCGGCCGTCGCCAGATGCGCGCCGGCCACCTGCACGCAGCTTGGCGGTACGCTGTCATCGGCGACCACCAGCAGTTCGGCGCTGCCCTGCCCTTGCCTGACCCGTACTTTATCGCCCGCCGTCAATCCAAGGTTTTTCAGGGTTTCCGCCGCCATGCGCGCCACCGGCGTTGCCGCCGCTTCGCTCTTCTGCAGCGATGAGGCGCGGCGCACCAGCGGGTCGGCAAAATAAGCGGGGATATCGGCGATGCGCTCGATGCCCTGAACGGCCACCGGCAAAACGACTTCCTTGGTTTGCATACCATTATCGAGGCCAGCCGCAAACGCTGCACCCGACCCCAGCACTTCGTCGCGCACCGCCTCGCTGCTCTCGTATTCAAAACCCTCCAAGCCCAACAGATTGCCGAGCACGCGCAGCACCTTCCAGCCTGGCCGCGCTTCGCCCGCCGCCTTGACCACGGCCTGGAAGCTCTGCACACGGCCTTCGCAATTGACAAACGTGCCGGATGTTTCGGTGAATGGCGCCAGCGGCAGCAACACATCGGCGTAATCCAGCGCCGCAGCCGACTTGAAAGCGGACAGGACGATAACCGTCTTGGCCTGCTTCAACGCCGCCATGGCGCTGACGCCATCAGCGCAGTCAAGCTCGGGTTCGACGCCAAGCAAGACACAAGCCTGCATCGGCCGCTCGAACATGCGGCCGCCCTGCTCCGGCACGGCTTTGACCAGATAGCCGCCGACACTGTTGGCCGCCTCACCAATGAAACCGAGGCTGGCACCAGTCAACTCAGCCAGTTGTGCCGCCAGCGCGTGCAACGCACCGGCAAACGGCGATTGAGACGCCACATTGCCGAGGAGCACCGCTTTTTTCTCACCGACGAGCAAGGCCGCCGCCATGCGCCGCGTTTCAGCACAGGGCACGATGTCCCTGAGCGCTTCCGGCACCGAGGCGCCCTTCTCTTCTGCGGCGGCCTTGAGCACGGCAGCAAGTTTCGCCGCCAGTTGTGACGGCGCGACGGCCACAGAAGTATCGAGGCGAATGAAGGGGGCTTCGCCACCCACCGACAACAGGCTGACCTTGGTCTTGCCCTTGGCCGCCTGCCGCAGGCGTTGCGCCAACAGCGGCGATTCCTGGCGCAGGAACGAACCGACCACCAGCACAGCATCGAGATCGGCGATTTCGTTCAAACGCAAACCCAGCCAGGGTGCGCCCAAACGCTGACCATCTGTCGAAAAATCACATTGACGCAACCGGCAATCAATATGGTCACTACCCAGGCCGCGCATCAGTTTGGCCAGCAAAGCCAGTTCTTCCAGCGTCGAATGCGGCGAGGTCAGCGCTGCCAGAGCATCGGAACCGCTTTCAGCTGCAATATCCTTAAGTCCGTGCGCGACATAATCGAGCGCCACGTTCCAGGTCACTTCCTGCCACTCACCGCCCTGCTTGAGCATCGGCTTTAACAGGCGCTCGGTCGAATTGAGCGCCTCATAGGAGAAGCGATCCTTGTCGGAGAGCCAACATTCATTGACTTCTTCATTCTCGAAAGGCAGCACGCGCATGACTTTGTCTTGCTTGACCTGCACCAACAGACTGGCACCCAACGCATCATGCGGGCTGACCGAGCGTCGCCCCTGCAATTCCCAGCCGCGCGCCGAGTATCGGAAAGGCCGGGAAGTCAGGGCGCCGACCGGGCAAAGGTCGATCATGTTGCCGGAGAGTTCGGATTCGACCGAGCGGCCAAGGAAGGTCTCGATCTCGGCATGCGAATTGCGTCCGGCCATGCCCAGCTCCATGATGCCGGCGATTTCCTGACCGAAGCGGACGCAGCGCGTGCAATGGATGCAGCGGCTCATCTCTACCATGGCGACCAACGGGCCGGCGTCCTTCTTGAAGACAACGCGCTTTTCCTCGCAGTAACGACTCCTGCCAGCGCCGTAGCCAACCGCCAGATCCTGCAACTGGCACTCTCCACCCTGATCGCAAATCGGGCAATCGAGTGGATGATTGGCGAGCAGGAATTCCATGACGCCTTTTTGCGCCTCAACCGCCAGCGGCGAATGGGTGAACACCTTCATCCCGGCCGTGACCGGCGTCGCACAGGCCGGCACCGGCTTGGGCGAATTTTCGACTTCGACCAGACACATGCGGCAACTGGCGGCAATCGACAATTTCTTGTGATAGCAGAAATGCGGGATGTAAACGCCCAACTGGCGGGCGGCGTCGATCACCAGGCAGCCCTCGGGGACTGCCGCCTTTTTGCCGTCGATTTCAATCTCTAGCATGACGCTGACCCCGTGTGAAAAGTGCTGCCAGCCCATTGCACATCCTTGGGCACCAGACAGGTCTTGTGTTCGATGTGGTATTCGAATTCATGGCGGAAATGCTTGAGGAAACTCTGCACCGGCAATGAGGCCGCTTCACCGAAAGCGCAAATGGTGCGGCCGGCGATGTTGCGGGTGAGTTTTTCCAGCAAATCGAGATCGCCCGCCCGGCCAGCGCCGTTTTCAATGCGGTGAATGATCTTGTACAGCCAGTCCGTGCCCTCGCGGCAGGGTGTGCATTGGCCGCAGGATTCTTCATGGAAGAACCAGGCCAGTCGCTCCAGCGCCGCCACCATGCAGACGCTCTCATCCATGACGATGATGGCACCGGAACCGAGCATCGAACCGGCCTCAGCCAGCCCCTCATAATCGAGCCTTGTTGCCAGCATGACTTCACCCGGCAACACCGGCGTCGACACGCCACCGGGAATGACCGCCTTGATCTTGCGCCCGCCGCGCACGCCGCCGGCCAGCGCCAGCAGTTCGGCAAAGGGCGTACCGAGCGGCACTTCGTAATTGCCCGGCCGCTCGACATGGCCAGAAATGGAAAAGAGCTTGGTACCACCGCTGGCCGAGTCGTTCAATTTGAAGAAAGCCTCGCCGCCCATCTTGAGCAGGAAGGGAATCGCCGCCAGCGTTTCGGTATTGTTGATCGTCGTCGGCCGGCCATAGAGCCCCTTGACGGCCGGGAAAGGCGGCTTGAAGCGCGGCTGCCCCTTCTTGCCTTCAATGGATTCGAGCAGCGCCGTTTCCTCGCCGCAGACATAAGCGCCGTAACCGTGGTGAGCATGGATTTCGATACAGAAATCGCTGCCCAGAATGTTCTGGCCGATGAAACCAGCGGCACGCGCCTCGGCCAGCGCCTCTTCAAAGCGCTGATAGAGTTCAAAAATCTCGCCGTGAATGTAGTTGACGCCGCGATTGGCACCGATGGCGTAGGCAGCAATCGCCATACCTTCAATGACGGCATGCGGATTGCAAGCCAGCAGATCACGATCCTTGAAGGTGCCCGGCTCGCCTTCATCCGAATTGCAGATGATGTAGCGCTCGCCGCTGCTGAAATCCCGATCCTTGGGCATGAACGACCATTTGTTGCCAGCCGGAAAGCCAGCGCCACCACGCCCACGCAAGCAGGCTTTCTTGACTTCTTCGATGATCTGCTGCGGCGCAGTGCGCTCATTGATCACCTTCTTCAGCATCTCGTAGCCGCCACGGGCGACGTAGTCCTGCAGATGCCAGGACTTGTCACCGTCGAGACCCGCCGTCAACACGGGACGAATGCTGCCGAGGATGGCCATTATTTGCACTCCTCCAGCAGTTGATCAATTTTTTCCGGGTTCATGCGGCAGCACATGTGATGATTATTGACCAGCAGCACCGGCGCATCGCCGCAGGCACCCATGCATTCCGCCTCTTTCAGCGTGAATTTGCCGTCCGCCGTCGTTTCGCCGAAGCCGATGCCCAACTTGCTCTTGAGATATTCGGCGGCATGGCGGGCGCCAGACAGGCTGCATGACAGGTTGGTGCACACCGTCAGCTTGTAGCGACCAACCGGCTTCAATTCAAACATGCTGTAGAAGGTCGCCACTTCCCAGGCCGCCACTGGCGGCATGTCCAGATAATTGGCGACGAATTCGATGGTTTCCGGCGCCAGCCAGCCCAACTCCTCCTGGGCGATGGCCAGACAGGCGACCACCGCCGACTGGCGCTGATCGGCCGGAAATTTGGCGATTTCGCGCTCAAACTTTTCGCGGGATTCTTTCGACAACATCAGCGGTCTATCTCGCCAAAAACGATGTCCAAGCTACCAATAATCGCCACGACATCGGAAATCATGTGTCCTTGCGCCATTTCGCGCAAGCCCGCCAAATGGGCAAAACCGGGGGAACGAATCTTCATGCGATACGGCTTGTTGGCACCATCGGAGACCAGATAGATGCCGAATTCGCCCTTGGGATTCTCGGTGGCGGCATAAACTTCGCCGGCCGGCACATGCATGCCCTCGCTAAAGAGCTTGAAGTGATGGATCAGCTCTTCCATGTTCTGATGCATGCCGTCGCGCTTGGGCGGTGCCACCTTGGCATTGTCGGTGATGACCGGCCCGGGATTCTGGCGCAACCAGGCTACACACTGGCGAATGATGCGGTTCGATTGCAGCATTTCCTCCATGCGCACCAGATAACGGTCATAGCAGTCGCCAGTAACACCCACCGGCACATCGAAATCGACCTTGTCGTAAGCGGCATAAGGCTGCTTCTTGCGCAAATCCCAAGCCACGCCTGAGCCACGCAACATCGGCCCGGTAAAACCGAGTTGCTTGGCGCGCTCGGGCGAAACCACACCAACATTGACAACGCGTTGTTTCCAGATGCGGTTGTCGGTCAGCAGGGTGTGATAGTCGGCATGGCGCGATGGAAAACGCTCAGTGAAATCCTCAAGAAAATCGAGCAGATTGCCTTGGCGATTACGATTGAACTCCTCAACCCGCTTGGCGTTCTTCCAGCGCGAAGTCTCGTATTGCGGCATGCAATCGGGCAGATCGCGATAGACGCCGCCCGGCCGGTAATAGGCCGCGTGCATGCGGGCGCCAGAAATCGCCTCGTAAACATCGAGCAAATCTTCGCGCTCACGGAAGGTATAGAGCGTCACTGTCATACCGCCAAGGTCAATGGCGTGCGTCCCCAGCCACAAGAGATGGCTCAGGATGCGCGTCACTTCGTCCATCATGGTGCGGATATATTGGGCGCGCAGCGGCACCTCGATGCCCAGCAACTTCTCGACCGCCCGGCAGTAAGCGTGCTCGTTGCACAGCATCGACATGTAATCGAGACGATCCATATACGGCAGGTTCTGCAACCAGGTACGCTCTTCGGCCAGCTTTTCGGTGCCCCGATGCAACATGCCAATATGCGGGTCGGCGCGTTGCACGACCTCGCCATCAAGTTCGAGAATCAGGCGCAAGACACCATGCGTCGCCGGGTGCTGCGGACCGAAATTGATAGTGTAGTTATGGATTTCAGACATCCGGCTGATCTCCATAAGCCGCTTCGCGCACGACGCGCGGCACGTTGTTGCGCGGGATTATGCTGACTGGTTCATAAACCACTCTTGCCTGTTCCGGGTCATAACGCATTTCGACATGACCGCAGACCGGGAAATCCTTGCGCAAGGGATGGCCGGAAAAATCGTAGTCGGTCAGAATGCGGCGCAAATCCTCATGGCCGACAAAAACTATCCCCAACAAATCAAAGGCTTCGCGTTCATACCAGTCCGCGCTCGGCCAGATTTTGCAAAGCGAGGCAATGCGTGGCAAATCGTCGCAGTCTTCGATAAAGAGTTTTATCCGCAGTCGCGTATTTTGCACTGTCGACAGCAGATGTATCACCACGGCGAAGCGCCCATGCTGGCTGGCGCCACCGGCATGCTCAGCGTAATCGACACCGCACAGATCGATCAGTTGGTCAAAGCCAAAATCAGGCTCATCACGCAGGAACTGCATCACTTCAAGATAATCGGCGGCAGCCAGTTGCAGCGTCAGTTCGCCCCGATCCAGCACCAGTGAACGCACCCTGCCCCCGAGGTTTTCCTCAAGGTTCTGGCGGAGGGTTTGCAGTTTGGCGGACATGATCAGCGGGCAATCGTATTGGTGCGGCGAATCTTGTTGTGCAACTGGATAATGCCGTAGAGCAAGGCTTCCGCCGTCGGCGGGCAGCCGGGAATATAGATGTCGACCGGCACGATGCGGTCGCAGCCACGCACGACGGAATAGGAATTGTGATAATAGCCGCCGCCATTGGCGCAGGAGCCCATCGAAATAACCCAGCGCGGCTCGGCCATCTGGTCATAGACGCGGCGCAGCGCTGGCGCCATCTTGTTCGTCAGTGTGCCGGCAATGATCATCAAATCGGCCTGGCGCGGGCTGGGACGGAAAAACATGCCAAATCGGTCGAGGTCGTAGCGCGACATACCGGTATGCATCATTTCAATGGCGCAGCAGGCCAGACCGAAGCTCACCGGCCATACCGAACCGCTACGCGCATAATTGATCAACTTATCGGCAGAGGTAGTAATAAAACCTTCATGCAGGATGCCTTCAATGCTCATACGCTTATTCCCAATCGAGAGCGCCACGCGCCCAGGCATAGAGATAGCCGACCACCAGAATCAGCAGGAATACCAGCATTTCGACGAATCCGAACCACTTGATCGGCTCGTAAGCGACGATATCGCGAAAAATGCTCGCCCAGGGGAAAAGGAAGGCAACTTCGAGGTCAAACAGGATAAAGAGGATGGCGACCAGGTAATAGCGCACATCGAATTTCATGCGCGCATCTTCAAACGCTTCGAAACCGCATTCGTAGGGTGAAATCTTATCGGGATCGGGACGGTGCGGCCCCAGCACGCGGCCGATTACCAAGGGCGCGACGCCAATGAAAATCCCTACGAGGAGGAAGATCAGGATCGGAAAATAGTTTTCCATCTGCGGCCGTTTACAGTTGCTTCAACAGGGTCACCCCTGCGATTGGTGCCGACGGCGGGAAGCAAAACGCCCCGTATTTCGCGGCAAACCAGAAAATTTGCGTAAAAATTGCGTAAGAGTTTTTCAACCGATACGCGAACAAACACCAAGTACAACGCTTCAAAACTGGTCTGATTGTATCATCACTGCAGCGCTTCCTGCCATTCGATCCTATTCGATCTGTTGTCCGATATCAGCCGCTCCAACTGGCGATTACAGAACAAAATGCCAATGCAAAAATTGTCCTTCTCGCGCCATCAACCATCCGCGAAGACTTCGACCATCTGCTTGCAACTACGCAGATGCAGTTCACCCCGCCGCCAGAGTAAACTGTGCGGAGCTAGCAGTTGATTGACTTCGCTTTTCCTGTCATTCAAACACGATCATTTTTAATATTTCCCCCTGAATATGCCATCCTGCGCATCGACCTTCTCTCCCACACATATAAGGCCGTAATCGATGAATGCCCTGACCGTTGTCTTCGTCTCCCTGTGTATCTTTGCCCTGGCCTACCGCTATTACGGTCTCTTCATCGCCACGAAGGTGCTCAACCTGCGGGCCGACCGCGTGACGCCCGCTGTCGATATGGCCGATGGTGTCGATTACGTCAAGACTAACAAGTTTGTCCTGTTCGGACATCACTTTGCCGCCATTGCTGCCGCCGGGCCTCTCCTTGGCCCTGTCCTGGCAGCCCAGTTCGGTTATCTCCCTGGGGCGCTGTGGATCATTATCGGAGCGGTCATGGGTGGCGCTGTTCATGACATGGTTATCCTATTCGCCTCGGTACGGCACCAAGGCAGAAGCATTGGCAAAATCGCCGAACTGGAGATCGGCAAAAGCACTGGGGCGGTAGCGTCCATTGCCGTTCTGTTCATCCTTATCCTCACCCTGGCTGGGCTTTCCCTAGCCGTGGTCAACGCCATGTACAGCAGCCCCTGGGGAACGTTCACGGTCATCTCGACCATCCCCATTGCGCTCATCATGGGTGTGTATCTGCATGTCTTTCGAAAGGGCGATGTGCTCGGTGCCAGCATCATCGGCGTCGTTCTTCTGATTATTGCGGTTGCCGCCGGCCCTTATGTGGTGGCCAACCCCGTTCTGTCCTCCTTCTTCAATCTGAGCAAGAAAGAAATCTCTGTTTTCATCCCCATTTACGGATTCGTGGCTTCCGTACTGCCGGTATGGCTGCTCCTTTGCCCGCGGGACTATTTGTCCACCTATCTCAAGATCGGCACCGTCATTATGCTGACGCTCGGCATCTTCTGGGTTCATCCGCCTTACCTGATGCCAGCGCTGACGGAGTACATCAAGGGCGGTGGCCCGATCATTCCCGGTTCGGTATTCCCCTTTATTTTTATCACCATCGCCTGCGGTGCCGTTTCCGGTTTTCATGCCATTATCGGCACCGGAACAACGCCAAAGATGATCGGTAACGAGAAGGACATCCTCTTTGTCGGCTACGGCGCCATGCTGGTTGAGGGCTTTGTTGCCATCATGGCCCTGACCGCCGCTTGTGTTCTTGTTCCGGCCGATTATTTCGCCATCAATGCCGATCCGGCGACCTTCCAGAAGCTGGGCCTGACGACAGTCAACCTGGATGCCCTGTCAGTTGGCGTCGGCGAAACACTGCAAAACCGACCTGGCGGCGGGGTGTCCCTGGCCGTGGGCATGGCCTATATCTTCTCCTCTGTGCCGTTCATGAAGCACCTGATGGCCTACTGGTATCACTTCGCCATCATGTTTGAAGCGGTATTCATCCTGACGGCCATCGACACCGGAACGCGCATCGGCCGCTTTTTCCTGCAGGAACTCATCGGCAAGGCGGTGCCGAAATTCCTCGAAACCCGCTGGTGGCCGGGGATTATCATCACCAGCCTGATCTTTACCTTTTCCTGGGGCTATCTGGTCTATACGGGCGATATCTCGACGATCTGGCCGCTGTTCGGCATGAGCAACCAGCTTCTGGCGGCAAGCGCCCTGATTATCGGGACGTCGATGATCATCCGCATGAACAAGGCGCGCTACGCCTGGATCACGGCCGTTCCCGGCCTGTTCATGGCCTTCGTCAGCCTGATCGCAGGCTACTACAACATCGTGGATAATTTCCTGCCCAAGGGGAAATATCTCCTCGTTGTCCTTTCCATCACGATCATGTTCCTGATGAGCATCGTCTTGGTCAGCGCCGCCCGGAGGTGGATGGAACTCTTAAAGATCGAAACAACCGTCGAGGACAAGTTCGGTGATCAGGTTCTCGCCACGGCTGAGGAGGCCTGACCATCGATCGCCTCGGACTTGAGAGCCGCACCATTGCCCTCTTCCACTGCACAGCCGACATTCTTATACAATCACCAACTGCCCCATTTCACGCCGCAACTGGATAATCGCTGATGAGAATTGCCGACTTCATTTTTGATGAACCCTCATCGCCCATTGCCGCCGAAAGCCATCCCTCCCTGACTGCCCCCGCTTCTCCCGACATCGTTTCACGCCTGGCTGAAATCGTCGCTGCGCATAGCACACAGAATGCCGTGCTCGATGAAGAAGGCGGCCTGAGCTATGCCGAACTCGATGCCCTCTCCAACCGCATTGCACGGGTCTTGCTGAGGCAGCAACTCAGGCCGGAAACGCTGGTTGGCGTCATGATCGGGCGGCATCGCCAGTTTATCGCGGCGCTGTTCGGAGTGCTCAAAGCTGGTTGTGTCTATGTTCCCATCGACCCGACCCTGCCGCTGGAACGCCGCCGTTTGCTACTGACCCTGTCAGGCGCCGAAGCGATCATTGCGGCGGCCGAAAATGCCGGTGATCTGCAACAACTGGAATGGCTGTGCCCCAACCTAAAGCTGGGTCTGACGCTCGATAGCGACAACGTCAATGCCCTGATCGAAGCGCCGGGCGAAACGATGTCGGCCGAACTCTGGGATCATCTCGCCGGCGAAGCCGCCGACGATATCGCCGCCGGGGGCTGGAAAAGTGCCTTTACAGGGCTGCCGATCAGCGAAGCGGCGATGGCCGCATTTGGCGCCAATGCCCGCAACAAGATCGCCCCACTGATCCAGCCGGGGGCGCGTGTTCTTGAAATCGGCTGCGCTTCCGGTTTTACCATGCGCCATATTGCGCCGTTGGCTGCCTCCTACCTCGCCTCCGACCTCACCCGCTTCAACGCCGAGCGGGTCGAAACGGTGGCGCGCACACTCGGTTTGCCGCAGGTCACCGGACGCCATTTGGCGGCGCACGACATCGACGTGCTGCCGGCCGGCAGCTTCGACCTCATCGTCATGAACAGCGTGATCGAGAGTTTCCCAGGCTATGGCTACCTGCGCTCGGTACTTGACAAGGCGGCGACATTGCTCGCTCCCGGCGGCATGCTCTTCCTTGGCAGCCTGTGGAATCTGGAGCGGCGCGACGACTATCTCGCCGACCTTGCCGCTTTTGCCCGCGCCCATGCCGGCGAAGGCTATTCCACCCGCAGCGATATGACCGGCAGCTTTTTCGTTCCCGTCGATTTTTTCCGCGACTGGGCGGCAAAGCGTGCTGATCGTCCTTCGCTCATTGCCTCTGCCATCGAAGCGCCAGGGTTTGACCCGGCACCCTACGGCTTTGATCTGGTCATTCGTTTTGATGGCAGAGGAGAAGGTGGCGATTCGAAATGCGCACCGATCAATCTGGATCGCCGCGCCATCGACGCCGAATCAGCGGAACCGCCCGCCATCGCCATCACCCCGAATCAGGCCGCCTATGTCATCTTTACCAGCGGATCAAGCGGCAACCCCAAGGGCGTGCTGGTCGAACACGCTGCGGTCATCAACCTGATTCACGCCATCCAGGCCGATATTTACGCACCGCTGGTCGCCAGCAAAGACCTGCCGCCCGCGCTGGACATCAGTTGCTGTTTTTCCTTCGCTTTCGACGGCTCGATTCATCACATTTTCACCCCCTTGCTCAATGGCCACACCCTGCACCTGCCCGGCGATGAAACGCGACAAGACCCCCGGCGACTTCACGAATTCATTGAATCGCACCACCTGAATGTCGTTGATTCCACCCCCAGTCTCTTTGCCCTGCTGGTGGATTTCTGGCAGGAAAGTCAGGCCGAGAGTTCGGCCAAGTGTTTCATCCTTGGCGGCGAAGCCCTGAGCGCAACGCTGATGGAACGTTTTTACACCCTGCCCGGACATCGCGACATTGAGGTGTGGAACGCCTATGGCCCGACCGAAGCCTGTGTCGCCGCCTGCCAGTACCGGATGACAGCAGCACGCTGGCAGGAATTTCTGCCGCCACCCATCGGCGCACCCCTGCCGGGCGTTGAACTTTTGGTCTGCGACGCCGCCGGACGGCCTCTGCCCATCGGCGTTCCCGGCGAAATCCGCATCGGCGGCGCCGGGCTGGCGCGTGAATACCTCAATGAACCCGAACTGACGGCGCGCCAGTTTGTTTTCGACGCCCAGGGCAAACGCTGGTACCGCACCGGCGACATCGGCCGCTGGCACCGTCCCAATCTGTTGCAGTTTATGGGGCGCGAAGACCGGCAGGTGAAGGTGCGCGGCTATCGCATCGAATTGCCGGAAATCGAAGCCGCGCTGATGGCTTCCCAACTCATCCGGCAGGCTGCGGTGGTTGTAGCCGACCCGCGCCAGGATGGCGACCGGATACTGGTGGCCTACATCGTGGCCCAGCCCGGTTTCGATGCCGGGCGCTGCCGGGCCGAACTCGATCTGCGCCTGCCGGCCTGGATGATGCCAGCGTGGATCGTGACGGTAGACGAACTCCCACTCACCCCCAACGGCAAACTTGACGAGCGCCGGCTGCCCTCCCCGAAGGCCATGGAAGCACTCGCTCCGCACCACCGCATGCCCCGGCCCTTCAGCCGCGACAGCGAACGCGCTCTGGCCGGGCTGTGGCAAAAAATCCTCGATATTCCGGTGGAGGATGCTGACGACGACTTCTTCATGCTGGGCGGACATAGCATCCTCGCTGTGCGTCTTGTTTCCCTGATCGAATCGAATTTCGGCGTACACCTGCCGTTGTCCGAACTTTTTAACGCTACCACCATCGCCCGTATGGCTGATCGTATTGAGGCCAAAAAGCTGGCCTCCGACTGGCATCCAGTGGTCGCTGTCCGTACTGAGGGGCAGCGCACCCCTCTGGTCTGTTTTCACCCGGTCGGCGGCAACGTCATCTGCTACAAGGGTCTCGCCGACGCCTTGGGAACGGATCGGCCCATTTACATGGTGCAATCTTCCGGCCTGGAAGAAGGCCAGACGTTGCAACCCTCGGTTGAAGCGATGGTGGCCAACTATCTGCGCGCCTTCAAGGGCGTTGTGCCGGATCGCCCCCTCGTTCTGCTGGGCTGGAGTTTTGGTGGCCTGCTTGCCTGGGAAGCCGCGCACCAATTGCGGCGGATTGGTGCCATCGTCGAGGGCGTCATCATTCTGGATGGCGTAGCCAGCGCCGAACCCATCCGCCACCTGCTGCAAAAGGATGAAGCGGATTACCTGGCCGCCCTCTTCGACGAAATGGGGCTGGGCGACGCCGAAGCCTTGCGCCGCCTGTCACCGGAGGAACGCCTCGATCTGATCGTCGAACGCGCCCGTGGCGGCGACTACCTCCCCGACGGGCTGGATCGCCAGCACATGCGCCGTCTGCTCGCGCTCTTCCAGAACAATGGTCTGGCCGCAATACGCTACCAGCCACCGAAAAGCGCAGGAAAACTGCTCCTTATCCGTCCGCGTATTACGTCAGGTCAGGCTCCCGGCATTCCCGGCGACGACTATAACGGCTGGGCAACGCTAGCCACCGATGGCGTTGATCTGCGCTGGATGGACGGAACACACGCGCAAATGCTGGTACCACCGTACATCGAACAGTTGGCTGACTACATCCGCGACTTTTTGCGTTCTTGATGTGCTGTGATCTCAACCATAAAAACTCGTCAATGTCCCTGCCGGCACGAACCATGAAGTTACCGGCATTTGTGGAGCCATGGCGGCAAGACTGACTTGATAGCCTTTGCCAAACTGCAAATCAGCACAAGTCCAATTTGCAGATGCGCAAACCGGTCGTTCGATAAGCCAGTCTTTGTTTGCTTCATCAGTACGAACGCGAAAATTATCCAGTGTGGCGGAAAGTCCTTGGCCAAGCGCCTTAACCACGGCTTCTTTACGTGTCCAGCAGCGCAGAAAAGCAATTTTTGCCTCATCCTCTGGTAACCCCTGGATTTCGGCACATTCAAGAGGATGGAAAACCTTGCATAGATCATGCGGAGCAATAATTTTATTTAGCTCCTCGACATCAATACCAACAGCAGCGCTGCGACAAAGAGCAACCCATACTACGTTACCTGCGTGCGAAATACTGAATTCAAAACCGCATTCAGGCAGTACCGGTTTGCCCCATGAATTCGTTTGAAATTCCTCGAGAACAATTCCATTTCCTTTAGCCAGAAGAATGCGCACAAGCCCTCTTCCAGCCAAATGGTTTGTTCCGTCCTGGTGCCGATGGAATCTTCTCGCTCGCTCCATTTCGCTACTGGTAACAAAGGGGCTGAGCGTAGCCCACCCTTTATCGGAAAAGCTTTGAAGATCAATTCCGACACCAAATATTCCGACGCCGGAAAATCTCGGCATCCCCAAGAAAAAAAGCTGATCTGCAAGATTCAAGGACAGAAACCCCTGGATAATGAATTGACAAGTGGCAAGCTTGCTATAATATCCACACAAGTAGGCTCCTGGGTAACTCAGGGTAAGGGTACGGCATGGTTTCCGCCGCCACATCACCCCAGTTCAAGGATATGGCAGCAGGCGCTCCGCCTTCTGTTTATCCAAGAGAGCCACTGATTGCTTACAACTCTTCTGGAGGAAGACATGACCAAGCCTGCTACCGAGAAACCCGCATCTGCCGCTGAACAAACCGAACCACAAGTTGAGAATACAACTCCCGAGTTGACTCGCGACCAAAAAGCCATGGCCATCGTCAGAAGCTACACGCCTTGGACAGCGGTTGCCGGCATTCTGCCACTGCCACTTTTCGACATGGCGGCACTGATGGCAGCGCAATTGCACATGCTTTCCAAAATTTCCAAGGTTTACGATGTGCCTTTCAAGCAAAACACCGTCAAGGGCATCGTCAGCACTTTGCTTGGAACCATAATCTCCACCGGCGTTGGTGCCAGCTTGGGCTCGCTGATCAAGGGCATCCCCCTGGTTGGACCGGTAATCGGCTTCTTTGCAGTTCCCGGCATGTATTCAGCCGCAACATACGCAGTCGGACGTGTTTTTGTCACCCACTTCGAAGCTGGCGGCACTTTCCTTGATTTTGATGCGCAAAAAATGCGCGCCCACTTCATTGATGAGTTTGAAAAGGCCAAGGCTCAACCCGACCTGGCAAAACCAGCCTGATACCAAACAGCATTACCACGATGGGGCGGCGATACCGCCCCATTTTCATTTTTAGCTCTTCTACTTCACCAATACCCAACGGCCATCCTGTACCTTCATGATGACACAAGAGCGCCGGTCCATACCATTGTGGTCAAGCGGAGACATTCTGAAAACACCCTGCGTGCCCGTCAATTCCCTGATCTGCTCCAGTTCATCACGTAGCGCCTGACGAAACTGCAAAGTTCCCGGAACCGCCTTCTTCAGCGCCCGCGGTATAGCGTTCTGCAATAACAAACCGGCGTCAAATATTCTCGCACCATAAGCCGAAGCACTGCCAGTGCCAAAACGTTCTTCATAATTTTGTACATAGGCTTGTGCCACCAGCTTGACCGGATTGCCTTTCGACAGTTCATCCGCTACCAGGACCGGGTCACTAGCCACCAGAACCCCTTCGACCCGCTTGCCACCAAGCCGGATAAATTCACTGGAGGCAACACCGTGCGTCTGGTAAATCAGACCCTTATACCCCTTTTCACGCAGAGCAAACTGCGGTACCAAGGCAGGTTCGCCAGAAGCCGCAACGAGAACAGCATCCGGTCGCGTTGAAATAATCCTGGCAACCTGTTCGCTGACCGAAGCGTCTGTCCGGTCAAACCCCATGCTGGCGGTAATATCAATAAAGGCCTTGCTTGCCTGCTTGTTGATAATTTTGTGCCATTTTTTACCGTAGGAATCATTGAAACCGATAAAACCCAGGGAATTAACGCGATTCCATTGCATATGGACAATCAGTTTTTCGGCCAGCAGTTCATCGGTTTGCGTAGTCTTGAATGTC
>JAGTRX010000159.1 GCA_018262285.1 Pseudomonadota bacterium
CAGGTATATGGTGTTGCCCAGCGGCCGTATCAGGGCGTTCCTCGCCAGGGCGGCGCGGTAGTAGCGGCGGGAGAAATCCAGATCGGCGCACTCGACATCAAAGGCGAAAATCATACCGCGCTGGCGTAGATGGCGCACCTGTGGATGGCTGGCGAGCGGAGCCAGGGCGGTGGCGATTTTCATGGCGCGCAGGCGGTTGGCGGAAAGAATGTTGTCATCAGCGAAAATATCCAGCGTCGCCAGGGCGGCGCGGCAGGCCAGCGGGTTGCCGGTATAGGAGTGCGAATGCAGGAAGGCGCGGCTGCTGGAATCATCGTAAAAGGCGCTGTATACCTTGTTGGTGGTCAGTACGATGGAAAGCGGCAGGTAACCACCGGATATCCCCTTGGAAAGACAAATAAAATCGGGGTGGATGCTGGCCTGCTCGTGGGCAAAAAAAGTGCCGGTGCGACCACAGCCGACGGCGATTTCGTCGCAGATCAAATGAACCTGATGGCGCTGGCAAATGGCATGTGCCAGCCGCAGATATTCCGGATCGTACATGGCCATGCCGCCGGCAGCCTGCACGAGTGGTTCAACAATGAGGGCGGCAGTCTGGCCGGCATGTTGCTCCAGGTGCGCTTCCAGAGCAGCGGCAGCGTGGCGGGCAACGTCGATTGCTGTTTCGCCTTCCTTGGCTGTGCGGCAGTCGGGCGAGGCGACGACAGTGGCAGGATGCAGCAACGGGGCGTAAGTGTTCTTGAACAAGGCAAGATCAGTCACCGCCAGAGCGCCGACGGTTTCGCCGTGGTAGCTGCCAGCCAGGCAAACAAACTGGTTTTTCTCGGGATGGCCGCTGTTCAGCCAGAAGTGAAAGGACATCTTCAAGGCAATTTCAGTCGCCGATGCGCCATCCGAGGCGTAAAAGGCGTGGCCGAGGGCACCGCCAGTGAGGCGGCTGAGACGTTCCGAAAGCTCAACCACCGGTGCGTGGGTAAAACCGGCCAGCATGACATGTTCGAGTTTTTCGAGCTGTTCCTTGATCGCGGCGTTGATGCGCGGATTGGAGTGGCCGAACAGGTTGACCCACCAGGAACTGATGCCGTCGAGATAGCGTTTGCCGTCGAAATCGTAGAGCCAGGCGCCTTTGCCATGGGATATCGGGATCAGTGGCAAATCGCCGCAATGCTGTTTCATCTGGGTGCACGGATGCCAGACAGCCGCCAGGCTGCGCTGCAAAAGATTGTCGTTAGACGACATTAGTGCAATACCTGCGAACTGTTGCTGGCCTGTTCCGGCATTTCGGCATGCACCAGCTCACCGTTGGCATCGGGGTACATCGGTGCACCACAATCGTCGCAGTACTCCATCGGAAAATGATGATCGAGGAAGAGAATATCCTTGACGCCGCACTCTTGCAGCAGACCTTCGATCTGTTCGCTGATTTCGGTATTTTCGTCCTCGGGTCCGAGCAGCGGCCAGACGACGCCGTGGTAGATGTCTTCCTGGTTGCGCGGGCCGATGCCGATGCGGTATTCCTCAAGACGCTGATCATAAAATGGGCCGACCACCGCCTTGATGTCGGCCGGCATGAGGCCGAGAAAGACCTGCAGGAACGCGATGGAGGCTTTCAGGGAATAGGGCCGTGATTCGCGATCGGCCATGCGGCAGGCGGTATGGTAGGCGTCAGTCAGCAGAGCCTGCCAGGCGCAGCCGGTCAGTACCGGTTCCAGATTGGGGCTGCCCTGGCGTATCCATTCCTTGAGGGCGGTCTCCTTGCTGCCGTCGGCCTCATTCCAGCGGAAGGGTGCGTTGCCCTGCGGCACGGCGATGGCGCCGACCAGATAGCGGACATCCGAGAGAAAGGGGCTGGTCTCCGGCATCTTGTCGGCATCGATGCGCATGTTCTTGTTGGCGAGGGCGGCAGCCCCGAGTTCGCGGGTAAAGCGCCAGGTATCGCAGTAACTTCTCGGTAACTGATCGGGACTGAAGAGATAATCGGCCAGTGCCACACGGGCATTCTTGCCGAAAATGTGGGCGCCGAGCTGGACGTTCAATGCATCCAGGGCACTGCCGGGCAGTTTGCCGGAGGGGATGGAAAAGCGCGACCAGGCCAGCAGTGGCGAAGCAAAGAGCAAAATGTCATATTCCTTGCCGTTGGCGGAAAGCCGGGCGGTCTCGACGCAGGATTCGACCGTGTTGGCCAGCTCTTCATGGGCGCGCAGGTTGGTTTCGAAAAGCAGGTCGAAAGCGGTATTGAGGTCGTCTTCGGCGCCGTTTTGCAGCATTTTGTCGACCAAAGCGCTGAACTGGGCTTCAAGAAATTTGTCTTCGAGATTGCCGCCGGATTCGGAAAGGGCGGTTGCCAGGCGCTGTAATTCTGCGGCGTCGCGTGAGATACGTTCGCGTGTGCCAAAACGGGTGCGTTTCATGGGGTGTCCACAGGATAACTCAGCCTGCTATTCTACCAAGCGAAGCTGCCCTGCCGGCAGTGCATATTGACCGTGATTTATAACCCATTGTTTAATTGTAAAAAATATGTTGATGCTGCTTTCTCCGGCCAAAACGCTTGATTTTGAGACCCCGCTGCCACCAGTGACGCATAGTCAGCCGGATTTCCTCGATCAGGCACAGGTTCTGGTTGATCGCCTGTGCACCCTGTCACCGGCGGATATTGCCAGCCTGATGCGTATTTCCGACCCGCTGGCACTGCTCAATTTCCACCGCTATGCCGATTGGCAAAGACCCTTTACAGCGGAAAATGCCCGGCAGGCGGTGCTGGCTTTCGATGGTGATGTCTATGATGGTCTGCAAGCGCGGCAGATGACGGCTGATGATTTTGCTTTTGCCCAGAAACACTTGCGTATTTTGTCAGGCTTGTATGGTGTTTTGCGACCGCTTGACCTCATTCAGCCTTATCGCCTGGAAATGGCAACCAAACTCGCCAATCCGGGCGGCAAGGATTTGTATGCCTTCTGGAGTGAGCGCCTGACAGTGGCGATCAATGCCGAACTGCGGAAAATGCCAAGGCCGGTACTGGTCAATCTGGCTTCCGAGGAATATTTCAAGGCACTGCTGCCGCGCAAGCTGCACGGCAGTCTCATTCGGCCTGTGTTTGAAGACTGCAAGGATGGCAAATATCGCATCATCAGCTTCTACGCCAAGCGGGCGCGCGGTCTGATGGCGCGCTACGCTGTCGTTCATCGGTTGCAGGAGCCGGAAGGTTTGCAGGCGTTTTCTGACGAAGGTTACGCTTTCGTGCCAGTGGTTTCGGACGAAACTAACTGGGTATTCCGTCGCGCCAGCCCTTTATGGTAATTTCATCTCAATAATAATTCATAACCTTGCTGGCAATTCAGGCAACTCCCCGTTCATGTGCTTGACTTCACGAGTCAGGCGCGGAAACATTCCCACTTCATGGGCTGGTTTGGATTTTTCTTTTCATTCAATTTAAATTTTTGGAGAAAAAGATGGTAAATAATAGCGTCCTTGAGGTCAGGGTTTCACGCAAACTGCTTCTGGTTCTGACGCTGGTCGGCCTGCTCTTTGTTGCCGCTGGCCTGGAAATTGGTTATTTCCAGAAACTGCTTGGTCCGGATTTCATACAAGGTAAGCCCATTATCAAATGGATATTTTTGTTCGTCTCACTCGTCCTTGGCGGCCTGATTTCAATCAACTGTTTTTTCTACCTGATCTTTCCTCCGCTCATGCTGAGGGTGACAAAGGAGACCGTCACTTTCGCAGTCGGTTTAAGGTATAAGGCTTTCGACGTTCCGGCAAAACTGGTCGAGAGACTCCAGACCTTCAGCAAGGAGTCCGACCTGGAAGTTAACGGTGTAAAAAGCATTGTCGATGGCGGCGTCGAGTTCTTCTTGAAAAACGATCCATCCATTCCTTCGCAAATGACCACTTCAATGGGGGTTGTGTATTACAACTATAACCTCCGGGTGCTATCGATGTACGCCAATAAAAGCGGTAGCGAGATCGTCGAAGCCGCCAAAGCCATCCTGAAAAAATAGCAAGGAATTCCAGATGCGTTGCCTTGCCATTCCAGTCCTATTACTGGTTGCCATAACAAGCCAGGCGGTCGAGCGTTTCTGTGCTGACGATGCCATTGGCCGCAAGCTGCTTTGTGTCGAGCAGAATTCCCGCGACAACGCCACTCGTGTTGAATTTCACGTTACCAATGGCTATGACTTTCCGGTGACCGTTAGTTTTGAACCCTTATTTACCAACATGGCAACGGACGTGAGTTTCCCGCTGATCATGACTGTTCCCGGTGGAGTGCGAAATCGTGTCTACGAGGCCTGGCGCATCAATCCCGCTGCACGAAATACCTGGCGCAACAATTGGGTCATGCGCTTTGGTGCAAACGAACCGAATCATGACGATACCTACCGCTATCGCGCTCCCTTTCAGGAAGGGAAAAACTTTCGCCTGATTCAGGGCTATGGTGGTTCGGATAGCCATCAAGGCGAATTCCACTATTCGCTGGATTGGGATATGCCGATTGGTACCCCCATTCATGCCGCCAGAGCCGGCAAGGTGATTCATGCGCTTGATCGCTTTTCAGGGCGCGCCTGGGACCCTTCCTACAAGGAAAGAACCAATACCATTACCATTCTCCATGCCGATGGAACAATGGCCGAATACAGTCATATTGGCACTGGCACCCTACACGTCAGACTGGGGCAGCAGGTTCAGGAAGGCGATCTCCTGGCACTTTCCAGCGATGTCGGCTATTCCGGCGGCCCGCATTTGCACTTCCGGGTTTTCCGTCTGGTTCGCGGTACCGAGTACGAATCCCTGCCCATTCGTTTCCGCGATGCCAGGATCAAAACCCAATAGGTGTAATACTCCTTAGCCGAACTGGAATTCTCCCATGTCGACGATACGTCCCGACCCATTCAGTCGCAGGAAGACCCCATATCGCTACGGTTGTGGCGCGCGAGGATTTTGTCATGCTAATCGGTTAAGCGGAATCGGGATAAAAATTTCGGATAACCTACTATAAATTATAGGTAAATTAGATATTTCAGATTTGGTAATAATCCTGGACTCGATCACTTGCGACGCCGGCTGGCGTGTGTGAAGTGCAAAAAAACCACCATGCCCTGTATGGAATGCTGCCAGCCGGTTCTGGTGGCAACTTTTATGTATAGAATTGTCATTCCCTTGCCGGCTCCGGCTTATTTTCGGTGTATGTAGGCGTTCGCCATGTTCAAACGATTTTTCTCGCTCCTTTTGTGTTGTTTTGCAGCCATTTTTTCGACATCGGCCTTGGCTTCGGTCGACGAGTTGATTCCGCTGCAGGAACAAATCGTCAAGTTGCAGGCCAGACAGCTTGATCCCATGGCAAAACCGATCACTCTTCTTGAGAATGGGCCGGCGCTGAAAATGGGCTCAAAAGGCGCGCGTGTGCAGAAGCTCAATACGCGCTTGGCAGAGCTTGGCTATCTTGCCGGCGAGTTCGACGATCAGTTCGATGAAGTGACCGAAGCTGCCGTGCGCGCCTACCAGGCGGCAGCCGGGCTGGTGGTTGATGGTGTTGTCGATCATCAGACACGCTTTAATCTCAATCTTTCTGATCAGGACAAGCTGGAAATTCTGCGTACCCAGTTGCAGGATATGGAGCGTTTTTTTTCAGCCAATCAGGATCAGCGCTACATTGTCGTCAATCTTCCGGGCTACACCTTGCGTGCTTATGAG
>JAGTRX010000061.1 GCA_018262285.1 Pseudomonadota bacterium
GGTTGTCTGAAAAGCGTGACGTCTTCATGTAAAACCTCCTCGGGATGCTGTAGAGAAAATTCTACTTTTAACCGCCGCTAATTTCCGGGGGGATTACCCCAGCACCATCGCCATCGAATTGGGCAAAGCGGGCAAGGCAAATTTGTCTCTGACCTGCGCCAGGGTCAAACCCCTGACCTCGGCACTGCGCATCACCCAACTGCCGACGGCGCCGGAAGGATTGATCGGCGCCGTCGGGTTGTAAAAGCGAACAAAATAGAGGGGGGTCGTAGACTGAATGGTGGTGACATCGGTCGCCAAATCAAACGGCGGATTGGCCAGACCCAAACGAACATTCACTGTATTGGCGGTTTCCACCGCCAGCAGACTGCCCACCGGCTGCACCAGATTGCGCCAGTCCTCGGCTCTCGCCGGCAAGCAGAAAACAAGTACGAAAAGGGCAATGATTTGTCCTTTTCGCCAACCAGTTAAAAAACCCGAAATCACGGCGATGGCAGCAAGGGCAGGCAGCTTTCAACCGGAACCGGAGAGATCGGACCCATGTCTTTCGGGCTTTTCACCACGTTGGGGACATCCTTGCCACCCAGGTAGAACACTGCCAACCGAACCGGTTCGCAACCAATGTTAGTGCCGTTGTGCCAGGCATCAACCACTTCGATGATGGCGTCGCCCGGTGTAAAAGTGAGCGATTTGCCGCCTTCCATTTCCACCCGCAGGCGGCCGGCCAAAACGTAGGCATAGACCGAAACCGGATGCTTGTGCCAACCCGTTTCGGCCCCCGGCGCAATTTCAACTTCAAGGGCACTGACTTCCGGGTTGTTAACCACCGGATAACGGATTTTGTCGCCGTTGCCGGTGACCTCTGCCTTGGTAATCAGGCGAGCCTTGACTGCAGCATCGTAGTCTGCAGCACACAAAGGGGAAAACGGCAGCAGGCACAGCAATAACAAGAAAACTGATGGATGGCGTGATTTTAAAAACATTTTTTTCCTGATTTACCAAAAACTCAGTGAATCATTCCGGGCAAGCGCAAACCGCCTTTGATTCAATCACGACGTCTGGACGGCCTTCCACATGCAACGGGACGGCAATATGGGGCGACACTCATAAACTCTCGGGCAAAGCGAAAACGCTGATCCCATGCCTTGCCTGAGAATTTTGGGTGGCGCGGCAAATCGCTCACAGCGTCACTCGATCACCATAATGACATGGCCAGTACCCACCTGGGCCCCTTTATCAACATGGATTTGCCGCACTGTGCCATGCTCAGTCGCAACGATCTTGTTTTCCATTTTCATGGCATCGATGACAACGACCACTTGCCCAGGCTTGACCGCATCCCCTTCTTTGACAGAGATATCCAGAATCAGTCCGGGAATGGGCGCAATAATGTGATGTGCGGCAGTCGCCACAGAAATCGCCGAAGCTTTTGGTTTCGTCGGCACAGCAACGGATTTTGTCGCCGACGTGACAACCTGCGCCTCGCCTTGTTTTTCAAAATAGACTTCGTAAGGCTCGCCATTGACGATGACATAGGCCACCCCGCCGCTGACGACGTCCACTTCAACCTCATATTGCTTCTGATGGATATTGATCGAATAGTTCATGTCGGTTCCAGTAACTGAAAAATTTAAAGCGTAAGGGCTCGGTTTCCCATTCAGGATCTTTGTGTCTGGACAGCCTTCATAATGGCCACCACCATTTCAGGCTCAATTTCATTTTCGGAAACAGACTCATGCGAATCCAGGGTTTTCCCGCCGGACAACTCCAGATGCAAGGCCAGAGAAATAGCTGCCACCATTTGAGGATCCATTTTGGACTTAGCAACGGATTGCGCCGCTGCCTCCCGCTCCCCGGCAAGTGATTTCTGTTGGGCTTTTCGCTTGTCTGCCGATTCGAAAAACTTGCCGCAAATCATCATGCCGATCATCAAAACGCCCAGAACAAGAAAAACGCCGAAAAACCGGATGAACAAGGTACCGATGGCATAACCCCAGAAAGGATCGCTCGGCCCGCCGTTCAGGACAATTTTCCCGTTCGCCGCACCATCCACGTCATAGGCTCCACCATCCTTGACGGTGATGGTCAAATCCCGGACTTTGCCCGCATTGGTTTTGTGTTGGGCATTGGCATCACTCCACGCCGGTGTCGCTTTATCATTGAAGAGGAAAAAACGGCTGGAACTACTGAAATAATCCGAGCGAATGGTCAAGGTAGCTTCACCACCCACCGGAACCTTGCTGACCTCGATGGCGAAAAGATCAGAACGAAAATCCTTTACCTCGATTTCGGCGCTTTTTGCGGCAGGAAAATCAAGCGCCTTGACCTCAGTCAACTCGCCGCCCTTAACTTCAAATCCAATGGTCACCTTGGTGCTTTTCCCACGGGGAAGAAGTTTGGCGGTGATCACATTGTCTTTGCGGGTGAATTCAGGCTTGGGTTTTTCGACGTCCTCGCCAAAGGCAGCAAAAGAGGTGGAAATTCCCTGAACACCGATCAACACGACCATGGCCATGAATAGAAATGTCCTAATGAACCAATCGAGGCAATTTTTTTGAATAATTTTCATTTCAGCCTCCTATTGGAACATCGCAATAAACATGCCCGCTGCTGCCGCTGACCCGATGACTCCAGCCAGATTGGGCCCCATGGCGTGCATGAGCAAAAAGTTCGTGGGATCTTCTTTCAATCCCTCCACATTGGAAACGCGAGCCGACATCGGAACGGCCGAGACGCCGGCAGAACCAATGAGGGGATTCATCTTCTCTTTGAGGAAGATATTCATGATGTGAACGGTGAGAATCCCTCCCGCCGTGCAGATGATGAAATCGAGAAGGCCAAACGCCAGAATCAGGAGAGGTTTATAGGTCAGAAAGGTCTCGGCCTTCATGGTGCAGCCCACCGCCAAGCCAAGAAACATGACAACGATGTTCATCAGATCGTTTTCCGCCGTATCGGCAAGGCGCTTCACCACACCGCTTTCCCGCATGAGGTTGCCCAGCATGAACAGGCCCATCAGCGGCGCGACCGCCGGCACCAGCATGACAATCAAAGTACACGCGATCAGCGGGAAAAGGATTTTTTCCTTTTTGGAAACCTCGCGCAACTGACGCATTTTGATCTGGCGCTGCTTTTTGTTGGTCAGCAAGCGCATGATGGGCGGCTGAATGAGTGGAACCAGCGCCATGTAGGAATAGGCCGCCACAGCGTTTGCCCCCAACAGATGAGGGGCAAGTTTGGTGGTCAGGTAAATGGTGGTTGGGCCATCGGCGCCGCCGATGATACCGACCGATGCTGCCTCTTTCAGCGTAAAACCACAGAACAGAACGCCGATATAGGTAACGAAAACGCCGAGCTGGGCACCAGCCCCGATGATCAACGTTTTGGGGTTGGCGATGAGCGGACCGAAATCGGTCATCGCGCCCAACCCCAGAAAGATCACGCAGGGGATGATTTCCCACTCCACGCCGTAATGGTAAAAGGCACGTATCAGCTCGGGATAGCCGAGTTCCGTGGTTCCCATCAGCGGAGTCAGCGGGAAATTGACCAGAAAAATGCCAAATCCGATGGGCAGGAGCAGCAGGGGTTCAAAGTCCTTGGCGATGGCCAGATACATGAAGAGGCATCCGACACCCAGCATCAGAATGGTTCCGCCAGTGAAGTGGGGAAGCCCCGTCTGGGTAAAAAGGATTTGATGGATCAGTTCGAGAATGCTATCCCAGGACATACCGATGTTTCCTTTCCATAAGGCGATTTTTCATATTATTTGGCGGATTGGCCGCCTGTTTGGTGTGGATTAAGCAAGACCCTCTGTAACCGATATCGGATAGGTTTTTCCATTCACAATGGCGGAATCACCATCGAGTTTCACTGAATAGGTTTTACCGCCAACCGTGACCGACATCGGATAGGTTTTCCCGTCCACCACAGCGGTACTGCCGTCGAGTTTCACTGCGAAGGTTTTGCCGGCAACTGTGACGGTGTAGCCATCAACGGCTTTTTTGGGGGCAGCGGCCATTACCGCTTTCGTTTCCGGCTCGTTTTTACGCACACCGATGCTGGCTTTGCCCTGGAGGTAGCTCACCCCCTTGTCGCCACAGGAGGCGACGATGAAAGTGTTTTCATCGGTAACCGGCAGGTTGTTTTCTTCCAGTTTTTTCCTTGCCGGGGCCACGCCCTTTTTCGGATCTTCTTCAATGATATCGAGGGGATTGCACCCATTAACCGGCAGCCCCAGTTGCTCGGAAGCAATTTTGACGATTTCCGGATCAGGCGCTACAGGCGTCTTGCCGAAATATCCGAGAACCATACGCCCATAACCGTCGGCAATGTTTTTCCAGGAACCCATCATCACGTTGTTGAACGCCTGCTGGTAGTAGAACTGGCTCACTGGCGTGACAGATGTCCCAAAACCGCCCCGGCGAACCACTTCGCCCATGGCTCTGATCACTTCGGGGAAACGGTCCATGATGTTGTTGTCGCGCATCATCTGGGAGTTGGCAGTAAGCGCACCGCCGGGCATGGGCGACCAGGGGATGATCGGTTCGACACATTTGGCTTCGGGCGGCACGAAATAGTCTTTCATGCAGTCCTTGAACACCTCCTCTGCTTCCATGACCTTGTCGATGTCGACATCCAAGGTGAAATCGGTGCCGCGCAAGGCATGCCACATGGTAGCGATGTCAGTCTGGCAGGTGCCGCCTGAAACGGGTGCCATGGACAGGTCAATGACATCGGCACCGCCTTCAATGGCAGCCATATAGCAGAGAAGACCGATGCCCGCCGTTTCATGGGTGTGAAACTGAACCGGGACTTCAGCCGGAAGAATTTGTTTCGCCCTTTTGATGGTTTCATTAACCACTGTAGGCGTGCTAGTGCCCGAGGCGTCCTTGAAACACACCGAATGGAAGGGAATGTCCGCCGCCATGATCTGTTTCAGGATAATTTCATAGAAATCCGCGTCGTGTGCACCGGTGCATCCCGGTGGAAGCGCCATCATTGAAACTGCCACCTGATGTTTCAGGCCGGCGTTGGCAATGCACTGGCCGCTATAGATCAAGTTGTTAACGTCATTCAGGGCATCGAAATTCCGGATGGTGGTGATACCGTGTTTCTTGAAAAGTTCGGCATGGAGTTTGATGATGTCTCTTGGCTGGGAATCCAGTGCCACCACATTGATGCCCCGTGCAAGTGTCTGGAGATTGGCATTGGGTCCTGCCGCTATTCTGAAGCGATCCATCATGTCGAAGGCGCATTCGTTGCTGTAGAAATAGAGGGACTGGAAACGCGCGCCGCCACCTGCCTCGAAGTAGTCGATTCCAGCCGCCGCTGAAGCCTCCACGGCGGGCATGAAATCATCGGTGAATACCCGCGCCCCGTATACAGATTGGAAGCCATCCCGAAACGCTGTGTTCATGAATTTAATAATCTTTTTTGCCATGATCGTTTCTCAAAAGTGATAAATCGACAATTCAAACAGAAACAAAAAACGTCAGCACGAGAGCGCGAGTATTTATGCAATTGGGTACTAAGGTCAACATGCGCCTGCAATCGAGATCTGTGGCTTAGTCATCGCAGGACAATAGTTGTATTCATTATTTACTTGAGAAAGCTCACGGGCAAAAAGATGGCCGTGGCAATTGACTGGGTCAGGCGCGTCACTGTCCGCCCATTGGTATCGGCTACCACTTTGGAGAGAAAGTCGAGCAGGCCGATGATGCGCCCGAACTCGCGCTCGAAGGAAAGGTTGCGGTTATTGGGATCGAGCTCGTTGGAGAGCAGGAAAAGCTCGCCGGCAGCATTCTTCGCCGTCGCCAGTTTCCACAGGGCGATTTCGATATTGCGGGCGGTGTTGTAGAGTTTTTGTTCGCTGAGCGAATCCAGCACAAAAAATTCCTGCTTGTTCTCGTAGGCCGCATCAACCATGGTCAGCAAACCGAACATCAGGGCGGCAACGCGATCACCGGCAAAGTCCTCGCGGAAAGCCAGCATCGCCGCCGCGCCCTCACGTTTGCCTTCCAGTTCCGGCAGCGCTGTTGAACGATCCATCAGTCGCTGTAGCGCCAATTCGCGACTGGTCAGTCCGGTCTTTTTCCATTCGCGCGGGTTACGCCGGTAAAGCTTGTCGGCCAGAATCATCAGGCCACCGACCACCTCGACCCGTGTCGCATCGATGACGCGATCGATTTCAGTTTTGGCGAGATATTTCGCATCAAAACTCGTTTCGCGTGTTCCGTCACGACCCACCTTGGTCGCACAACCGGTAAGGATGATAGCCAGAATGATTAACAGGCAACGCATCAGGACATTGAATTCCGGTAGGTGGACAAGCTCAGGCCAGCAGTATTGACGCCCGGCCCTTCCATGTCAAGAGAATGCATGGAAACCCTTATTTGACCTTGATCTCCGTCCATAGCCGCGACATCAGTCGGCGTTGCGCCGGTTCCAGATCGCGCAGCATTGTGAGACGCTGGCGATCAGCGGCATTGGGAAAGATGGCCGTCTCGCCGGCCACTTCCAGGCGGATGTGCGGCAAGGCCGCCTGATTCGGATTGCCGGCGCCGATCAGGTTGGACACATCGGCAGCATTCTCGCCGGACAGCATGAAATCGATGAAGCGGTGCGCCAGATCCGGCCGCCGCGATCCCTTATGAATGACGAAACTGTCCACCGCCAGTACCGCACCTTCCCTCGGGGTGGCAAAAGCGATGGCAAACGGACGCTTGGCAGCCTTGGCGTCCTCGCGCGCCCGGAACATGTCGTTGGAGTAGCCATGCGCCACCCAGATATTGCCTATGGCCAGATCCTTGATATAGGTGCTGTTGGAAAAAGCCGCCCAATAAGGTTTGGCACGCAGGATCAGATCACGCGCGGCTCGCCAGTGCGCCGGATCGGTGTCCTGCGCCGAATGGCCAAGATATAGCAACGCCGCCGCCATCAATTCACGCTGGCTGTTGAGCACTGTCACCTTGCCTTTCAGCTTTTTCAAATAGGCCGGCTCGAAAATCAGTGCCCAGGTATCAGCCGGCAGCCCCAGTTCCTTCAGGCGTGTCGCGTTGTAACCGAGCAAGGTCACGGTGTAGGCATAGGGCACCGAATAGCGGTTGCCCCTGTCGTACCAGGCATCGAGATAGGCGGGATGGAGATTGGCGAAGTGTGCCAGTTGCCTGTGCTCGATCAGACGCAGTTCTTTCTTGCGAATCAGGGTTTCCACTGCATTCCCCGTGGGTACCAGCAGATCATAGCCGGTCGCCCCGGCTTCCAGCTTGGCCAGCATTTCCTCATTGTCCGAATAGTAATCCTGCTTGAGTTTGCAGCGACACCAGGTCTCGAAACGGGCTGCCGTCTGCTCGGAAATGTAATTGTTCCAGTTGTAGAGATACAAAACATCCTCGGCCCGCGCCAAAGAACAAAACATGAGCAACAGCAATAGTCTCCTCATGACCTGCCCCGCAAGGCTTCCGGCGCAAAACGCGAGGCCAGGCCGATCATGGTCAGCGTCAGCGCCATCAGCAAGGTGGAAACGGCGTTGATTTCTGGCGTTACCGCCACCTTGATCATCGAGTAAATCTGCAAGGGCAAGGTAGACATGCCGACACCCGCTACAAAGAAGGTGATGACAAAATCGTCGATCGACAGCGTAAAGGCCATCAGATAGCCCGCCACGATACCGGGCAGGATCAACGGCAAGGTGATCCGCGTGAACGTCCGCCACGGGCTGGCTCCCAGATCACGTGCCGCCTCGAAAATGCTCTCGTCCATGCCAGCCAGCCGGGCACGCACGATGATAGCGACAAAGCCAATGGAAAAGGTGATATGCGCCACCAGAATCGAGAACATTCCCAGTGTCAGATCAAGCACCTGCCGGAAGAAGAGTAGCAGCGACACCCCGAGCAGGATTTCCGGCATCGCCACCGGCGTTAGCACTAGGAAGGGCAACAGACGCAGTCGCCAGCGGTGCATGGCGAGGCCGGCCATGGTGCCCAGCAGGGTAGCGAAGGTACTGGAGACAAAGGCAATCAACAGCGAATTGCCGGCCGCCTGCAGCAACGCTTCATTGGCTAGAAGGTGGCCGTACCAGCGCGTCGTGAAACCAACCCAGGCCGCGTTCAATTCCGAATCGTTGAAGGAGAACAGCACCACCACCGCCAGCGGAATGTAAAGGAAGGCGTAGGTAGCCAGCGCTGCACACCAGAGGAGCAAGCCGCGTTTCATACACTCGCTCCCAGTTTGCCGCTGCGCCGGCGGGCCAGCATCACCGAGAGCGCCGCCACGCCAAGCACGGCGGCCGTCAATCCCAGCGACAGACTGGCCCCCAGCGGCCAGTCGCGGTTATCAAGAAATTGTTCCTTGATCAGGTTGCCGATCAGGATATCGCCCGTTCCGCCCAGCAATTCCGGCACGGCAAACATGCCGAGCACCGGAATGAAGACCAGCGCCGATCCAGAAAGCACGCCGGGCAAGGCCAGCGGCCATGTCACGCGCCAGAAGCGCGTCCACGCCCCCGCCCCCAGATCCTGCGCCGCTTCGAGCAAGGCCGGGTCGTGCTTTTCCAGATTGGTGTAGAGCGGCAGGATCATGAAGGGCAGATGCACATAGACCATGCCCAGTATCACCGCCACCGGGCTATACAGCAGATTCATCGGCCCCAGCATGATGATCCAGGCGTAAATGCGGATCAGGAAATTGCTGGCAAAGGGCAGGATGACCAGCAAGACGAGAAAATCGCGCTGCCGTTTCGGGCTACGCGCAATCAGTAAGGCGACGGGAAAGGCCAGCAACAGGCAGAACATAGTGGTCAAACCCGCCACCAGAAAGGACTTGGCCAGTATCCATAAGTAAATGATGTCTTCCGTCAGGAAACGGTAAGCATCGAGCGTCAGCCCGCGCTCGGCCAGCGGCGCCAGGCCGCCAAACTCGCCCGGTGCGCGGAAACTGGCCGCCACCATGATCAACGACGGCAGCAGGAAGAAAACAATTAAAAAGAGCGATGGCGGCAAGGTCACCAGCCAGCGCGTCAGTCGATCACCTTTAGGCCAGAAGGAAAACGCCCGCATCATGCCTCCATTCCACCAAGACCCGGTCGCCGATTTCATGAAAACGCGCCCGTCCCGGCGCCGCATTGGCCACCAGCGCCTCCAGTGTCATGCCGTTATCGAGAAGAATCTTGTAGACCGTCTCATCGCCTAGAAACAGATATTCGCTGACCATCCCCAGAAAATGGTTTTTCAGCGTCGGTGGCACATTCGCCGGTCCCACCCGCAGATATTCCGGACGCAGGGCGAGCACCCCATGCCTGCCAATCCCCATTTCCGTTTGCGCAGGAGCCGCAATTTCGCCCAGGCCCTGGGCGTTCAGGCGCAAGCCGTGATGGTTGGAATCCACCACAAAGCAATCGATCAAATTGATATTGCCGATGAAATCCGCGACAAAACGGTTTTTGGGCGATGAATACAAGACCTCCGGCACATCCACCTGTTCCACCCGCCCGGCATTCATGACGGCAATGCGATGCGACAAAGCCAGCGCTTCCTGCTGGGCATGCGTGACGAAAACAAAAGTGATGCCGACTTCGCGCTGCAAGGCGACCAGCTCGACCTGCATACGCTCGCGCAATTTGGCATCGAGCGCCCCCAAAGGCTCATCAAGCAACAACAGGCGAGGCTTGTTGACCAAACCCCGCGCCAGCGCTACCCGCTGTTTCTGCCCGCCGGAAAGCTCATGCGGATAGGCTCCGCCCTTGTCTTCCAGATGCACCAGCTCAAGCGTTTCCTTGACCCGAAGGCGGATATCGGAAATCGGCAGCCCGGCCATTTCCAGCGGAAAGGCAATATTGCCGACTACCGTCAGGTGCGGAAACAAGGCATAGCTCTGGAAAACCGTATGCACCGGCCGTTGTTCGGGCGAAATACCTGCCAGCGACTTGCCTTCAAGAAACAACTCGCCTTCATCCGGCGCATCGAACCCGGCAATCATGCGCAGGATGGTGGTCTTGCCGCAACCGGAAGGCCCGAGCAGCGTAAAAAACTCCCCGGTCTCGATATCGAGCGTAACCTCCTTCACCGCATCGAGATTGCCGAAACGCTTGGTGATGTTGCGCAACTCGAGAAGCGCCATCTTCACCCCCATGATCAGGAAAACGGGCGAGCACTGCCAATTCAGTATTTACCCTGAAACCGTCATGGTCAAGCCGCTTTCACAATCCACATTCAAAAACTTGACCGGTTCCATGGTAATCAAGCTTTTGCAATAGATCGAACTAGCCAGAACAATTCTCCTGACGCGACTCAGGTACACACGTCATTGAACGATCATGCAGTCTCGAGAAAAAACTCAGGCTGATCATGCCGCCGACCATGGCCAGGAACATATCCCACTGGGCGTCCCAGATATCGCCCTGACTGCCCAGATAGGCCTGACCAACATCCGAGGCAACAATCAGGCTGACCCACCATTCCAGCAATTCCCAGAAAGCGCCGATCGCCAACACAATGCTGACGACAATGAAATAAAGCCAGCCACCGCGCTGCAGCGGGGAGAGCCGCAACAGGATTTCGCGAATGACGAAGGCCGGAAATAGCCCCAAAGCCAGATGACCGATGCGATCATAGTGATTGCGCGAAAAATCAAAGGCATCCTTAGCCCAATTACCCAATGGCGTTGCGGCGTAGGTGTAATAACCGCCGTAAATCAGGATGCACAGATGCACGAAACAGCAGACATAAACCAGATGCGACATCGGAAAACGCTTGGCCGTTGCGACCATTATCGCAATCCCGACCAAGCCCGGCCCTACTTCAAGAAACCAGCTCAGGCGTCCGGCGGGAGGATTGATGAACGTCGCCAGACAGAAGAACAGCGCCAATGCTAGCAATACGGCAGGAAGTCGGTAGTAATTCATGGTTTTGAAAACAATCCAGGCAATGGATCCAATTCTACGCGCTGGGTACAAGCCGCTCAAAGCAGCACAAACACTGGTTGAAACGCTCCATTTGCCATACCGGCGCAAAACCGGCCGTCGCCAGCAAATCAAACACCTCCGCCGTATCCGAACCAAACTCAGGCAAATAATCGGGATGAGTTTCCAGAAAAAGCAGGCGAGGCCTTTTCTTCCCGATCCCCCGCAGCATTTTTTCAGCCCCGCGCAGACAGAGAATTTCGGCTCCCTCAATATCGATTTTCAGCACATCCGGTGACGGCAATTCGCCTTCGGCAATGGCATCGTCCAGACGTTTGGTCTTGACCCGCACTTCGCCTCGGCAGGTCGCTTGCGCATGCGCCAATAACGGTTTTAGCGAAGGTGCCCGACCGGCTGCACCCTCGGAATAGAGGATGGTTTCGCCCTGCTGGTCACTGACCGCCCACTCGACGAAACAGCAATGATCGAGTTGCGGATTGAGCGCATGATTGTGACGCAAGCGTGAGCGCGTCTCGGGATCGGGCTCGAAAGCATAGACCACCCCCCGCTCAAGCCTGGCAGCCGCATGCAGGCTGAACAAACCGAGGCTGGCGCCGATGTCAAAAACTATATCATCGGGATTGAGTCGCGACAGGAAGTACTCCAGGAATGGACGCTCATCGCCATATTCAGCGATGCGATGCCTTTCCGCCGGGCCGAAGGCCTCAAAAAACAAGGCTCCGCACTCGCTTTGCAGCCGGATTGTGCTTGGCACCATATTAAAACCAATCAAATTGGAGGCCGCCAGTATTTCCGGCTTTGGCAATTCTGGTCAACTTGAAAACACGGAACATTGGATGCATCAGGTGTTGTCGGAAAGAAAAAAGTGCAATAGAGTGACATCAGGCAAGCATCTCATGCCGCTGCCAGAGCGTTCTGGCGACAATTCAATCAAACGCGACGAAGGGGAGACAAATGGATACTTCACTACAGGTTTTGACCGTTCAAGTGGTCTTGCAGAAAAAGGGGCAGCAGATTCACAGCGTCAGCAAGGAAAATACTGTGCTCGAAGCGGTGGAAAAAATGTGCGCGCTGAAAGTAGGTGCCTTGCTGGTGACGGAAAACAACAAACTGGTCGGCATCATTTCGGAGCGTGATCTGATGACCCGTGTCGTCCTTAACAAAAAAGATGTTTCCGCCACCCGCGTCGCCGATGTAATGACCGCCAATCCGGTGACCATCACATCTAACGAAAAGCTGTCGGATGCCATGTCGCTGATGACCCAAAAACGTTTCCGCCACCTGCCAATCGTCGACAAGGATGGGAAACTGATGGGAATGGTTTCGATTGGCGATCTGGTGCGTACCATCACCTCGGCGCAAGAAGAGATGATCGGCATGCTTGAAGGTTACATCACCGGCAAGCATATGGTGTAAAGCCCAACCCGTGGCATGACGGATCCAATCACATTTACCCGGCATGCCACAATTCTCTCCTCCAACATCATGCAAGACACAGCCATTCTCTTTACCAACGAAGGCCTGGGGCAGGCGGACAGAGCGCTTCGTCTCAAGCTCGCGGAAAATTTCCTGCTCACGCTGGTCGAGAACGACACGCCACCCAAATCGATTCTGTTCTATGGCGATGGCGTCAAGCTCTGCATCGTCGGATCAAACTGCATCGACGCGCTGCTTCTGCTGCAGGAAGCCGGCGTTCCGCTCATTCTTTGCCGCACCTGCCTTGAGTATTACGGACTAATTGACCGCGTCGTCGTCGGGCAAATCGGCAACATGCTGCAGATTACCGAAGCGATGAAGAGCGCCGGGAAAGTCATCACCGTTTGACCAGATTACCTTCAGTCAGTCGCAACAGACCGTAGTCGATCCAAAGCGCTATCGATGTTCAAACGCACAGTTTGCTCGCAACGCTGGCGATATAAGGCCGTGTGATAAATGCGCTGGCGTTTGGTAAAAGCTCCCAGCACCTCCACCCGCGCTCGCCGATACGCGTTTTCGGTCATCCATTGGTATTCGGCATGAATCAGACGTTCATATTCGGCAAAGGTCTCTTCCTTTGCACCCAGAATTGACAGGTCAATATCCAGCAGCAAGGCCTCGTCAGGCGTCTGCGGCTCACCCGTGTGCGCAGTGGCCAGGATCATTGCTCTGACGCGTGCCTTTTCCTCTTCACTTCGACCCAGTTCCGCCATGACACGACAGGCCCAATCGGCCGAACGGAACTCGTTATCCTGCCTTTGCGGATCGTAGATCGCGTCATGAAAGATGAGCGCCCAGCGCACTTCATTGAGACGAATCGCATAGTCCCAGTCCCTTTCGAGCAGGAAGAGTCCAATCTCGATATGCGCCAGGGTGTGGTAGTGGCGATGGGGTTCTGAATAGGCCAGGGAAAGTTCCTCGAACAACTGTTGTTTCAAGCATTTGATTTTGGCACTTCGCTCTTCCCTGTGTTTGCTAAAGTCTTTGCGGTCTCCATCCTTTTCATCCGGATACCAGTCGAGCAACACCGAGAACAGACTGCGTTCAAGTCTTTCTTCGTTGGTCGGAGGCAATTCCGGGGGTACATACTGACAATTCCATCCCGGATCGATGGCAGCCAAAGCCATAGCACGGGAATAAAAATCGGTAAAACCCGCCTGATTCAGACGTGTGTGCTGGGCAACCAAAACATCATAAAAATCGAGACTGACCCACTCCCACAAATAAGTCCCAAAGTTATAGGCGATCATCGCCGGCCCGACTTCACGCCGCCATTGGTCAACAGTGGCACGATCAAGCCCGATGCTTGCAAACCAGGCAAATTGACGATCTATGGCCTCCTGACTCTCCGAAGTGTCGAGAAAGGGATCGAGCAGCGCTGACCAGACCGAACTGCGATTGACGACCTGCAAGTCGTTCTGGTTGATAAAACGCATCAACGCTTCCTTGCCGGAGTACGGCACGAAAAGAATATCTCCGCACTTGAGCCTGACTTGTATTGGACCGCTCAGGTTAATTTCAGCAATGTGATCGACTTCGATCCTGCCCGACGGAAATACGATTGCGGGTTCGAACGGATAGTGGCTGAAGAATAAGGCGGAACCCTCAAGCACAACATCAGGGTGACGAAAGCTGCGTAGCCTGTCTGGTATTTTCCGGTAATCCGGACTCAACATGCTGGAAGCAAACAGATCTTCGATGCCGTAGCTGCCTGATTTTGATGCCGATACCAAGTCGCTGTTCGCGATGCTATTTCGATTATCCCTGTAGTGCTCGGCAAGAAAAAAAACGACACCGCCCAAGATGAATAGAAGCACTACCCACACCAACCACACCTGATATTCAGGGAAAATACCCAAGAATATTCCGGCCATTGCGCTTGGAACAATCCAGACCAGATCACCTCTTGTTATATTCGATGACTTCATGCGCGTCCATAAAAGAATCCGTCATTCCGGCAAAAACGGAGCGAAACGCAGTTTCGAGGAACGGCCAAGCCGGAATCCAGA